>JAGXQV010000122.1 GCA_018336195.1 Sulfuricella sp.
ATGTTCCGATATGTTACTCACCCGTTCGCCACTCGCCACCAGGTGCAAGCACCCGTGCTGCCGTTCGACTTGCATGTGTAAAGCATTCCGCCAGCGTTCAATCTGAGCCAGGATCAAACTCTTCAGTTTAATCACTGCAAATTAAATTTATTCAAGTGCCTTCCGGCACCCGAGTCTCATAAAGACGTACATCTATTATGAGCGCTCGTTACTATTTTTAGAATCCCGCTGCCTTGAATCCGCTTTCGCTTATCCAAGACAACTCGTAACAAGCGCCCACACTTATCGGCTGTAAGTTGTTAAAGAACGTTTCCGCGTTCAGCAGAGAAACGAGACTATACCGAAAGATTTTCCTCTTTGCAACACAAAACGTCCTAGGAGAATCTGACGCACCCCATTAAACCGGCCTGATGTGTTTGTATCTATTAAAAATATCAAACGAAAATGAATTTTTGACGAAACTACTATTCGCCTCAGGTTCACTAAATCCCCAGCCGTTCCAGGCGATAGCGAAGCGCGCGAAAGGTAATACCAAGCAGCTTGGCGGCAGCAGTTTTGTTGAAACGTGCCTTGGCTAGCGCTTCCATAATGGCTTGGCGTTCGATTTCGTCGAGATATTCGGGCAATGCCAGATTGTTACCATTTTCGCCGCATGCATGGCCACTTTCCTGAGGCGGGGCAAGATAAAGGTCATCACGACCTATGTTGGCTTCGCCGCACAGTGCCAAGGCACGTTCCAAAATATTTTCGAGTTCCCGCACATTGCCGGGGAAGCAGTAATCCTGCAAGGCTTTGAATGCTTCTGGAGCAATACGGGGCGTTTCAACCAAGCCTGATTCAGCAGCCAATTTCGCCAACACGGCCTGCGCAATAACCGGCACGTCCTCAGCCATTTCACGGAGTGGCGGCATCCGCAGTTCAATCACGTTGAGGCGGTAATACAAATCTTGGCGGACTTTGCCAGATTCCACGCAAGCGGCGAGACTCTGATGGGTTGCACTGATAATACGCACATCCACCGGGTCTTCCTGGGTAGCGCCGACCTTGCGCACTTTCTTTTCCTGAATAGCGCGCAGGAGTTTCACCTGCATAGCCAGTGGCAAGTCCGCTACTTCATCGAGAAACAGCGTGCCACCATTAGCGGCCTGAAAAAAACCCTCGCGGTCATGATCGGCACCGGTAAATGCACCTTTACGGTAGCCAAAAAACTCGCTTTCCATGAGGTTTTCTGGGATGGCACCGCAGTTCACCGCGACAAACGGTTTATCGCGGCGCGGGCTACTGGCGTGAATAAGGCGTGCCGCCAGTTCCTTGCCGCTGCCGGATTCGCCGGTAACATAAACGGCAGCCTGGCTACGTGCCAGCTTGGCAATTTTTTCCCGCACCCCTTGGATCGCTGGAGACTTGCCGAGCAACTGATGCTGATCTTCCTGCGTAGTTTCCGGCGGTGCCAGGTTGAGCGCTGATTTGACCAGCACCCGCAATTGTTCAAGAGAAACCGGCTTGGACAAGTAATCGAAAGCGCCGGCCTTGAGGGCAGCCACCGCATTCTCGGTGTTGCCATGAGCGGTAATGACCGCCACCGGGGTGTTTGGACAATGTCCGGCGATGTATTCGACAAGTTGCAAGCCTTCGCCGTCGGGGAGGCGCATATCGGTAAGACATAGCCCATAGGTCTTGCTTTTGAGGCTGGTCAACGCGTCGCCAACACTCATTGCACGGTCTGCTTCCAGGCCCATGCGCAACAGCGTCAACTCTAGCAACTCAAGAATATCAGCCTCGTCATCGACGATCAGGATACACGGTCGCTCGTTGCCGGCCTCGTTATCCCTGGATGGGCGCTGTGTTCGTTTCACCACAAGTTCTCCTGCCGCTGATTCTAAAGCGCGCTCCGCCCTCCCCGCCCATATAATCGAGCATCGCCTGGTTGGACTCGCATAGTTCGCGGGCAATAAACAGCCCCAGGCCGGTGCCTTTGCTGTCGGTCGTAAAGAACGGTTCGAAGAGTTGGGGGCGCAATTCTTCGGGAACCCCGCCGCCGTCATCGGCCACGTCCAATTGTACGAGATTCCCTTCCTCCGGAACAACGATGTCGATCAGAATGCTGCCGGTCTGCTTGCCCCCATGCCGCCAAGCGTTGCGGCACAAATTCCACAACACCCGGTCGAAATGGTGAACATCGAAACACAAAGTCGCGTTGCCTGGACAAACCACGGTCAGCGACTCCCGGGGAATTTTCTCGGCTCCGCAGAATTGCTCGACAAACACCATCAATTGTTCTTCCAGGTTAATTTGCTCAGGGTTGCCACGATCGCGGCGGTTGAGTTGCATCACATCCTGCACCATACGGTCGAGACGCCGGGTGTTGTCATGAATGATCTGCAGCAGGCGAACCTGGGTGGCATCCTGACCGTCCTCTTCCTGGAGGAGCTCCGTGGCGTGGTTGATGGCACTCAAGGGGTTGCGGATTTCGTGGGCGATATTAGCGGTGAGGCGCCCCAGTGCAGCCAGTTTGAGTTGTTGAGCACGCGCCTGTACCTGACTGGCGTCCTCCAGAAAGATCACCACCCCCTGCGAGCGTGTCCCACCGATGGGGACGAAACGCGCCTGTACCTGGCGCCCGGTGGCCGGTGCCAACAGTACCGGAAACTCGCCACCGGACTGATTGCGCCAGCGCCACAATTGCACCGCCAGGGTGGGGAAATAGTCGTTGAGCAGCAATTCGCGGCGGATACGTGGCGGTTTACCGATCAGATGCTCGGCACGGGGATTGCGTTGCCACACCTTCCCCATCTCATCGACAACCAGCATCCCATCCTGCATGTCGCGAATCACCAGTTGATTGACCTGCGACAGGTTGGTCAGATCGACGCGCTGGCGACGCGCCAGATCTTCACTGGCGAGCAGCCGCTTGGTGAGATTGTAGGCCAGCCCGGCGGTGGCAAAAAACACCAGACTGAGCAGACCGGCCTGGAGGTAATCGCGGGAATCGCCGTTTAGCCACATCACCCGGTAAGTGTGTTCGAGCAGCACGGCGATGCTTGCCAGAGCAGCATGGAACATCGCCAAGCGTCCCCGCCGCACCATTCCGGCGGAAGTCAGCGACACCACCAGGAGCAGAGCCACTCCGCTACGAATGCCGCCGCTGGCGTACAACAGCGCCACAATAAAGCCCACATCGGCAGTCATCTGTAAACTCAACAGGAGGTTGAATTTCGGCCAGTGGAGACTGACCGCCAGGACCATCAGCGTAGCGAACAGGGTATAAAAAATGCTGACCAGAAAAAACAGCGAGGGATTGTCCTCGCCAAACGGTGGGGCGCCAAAATGGATATAAATGGCGACGAAAAACCCCGCCACGGTAAGACGGAACAGGTTGAAATAATGCAGCGTGCGCCAGTATGTTTCGGGCTGAAAGGTGCCACGGTCCGGCACTAGATTAGGAAACATGTAATCAGGCGTGATTTGGGAAAGGGTATGATAAAACAAACCACTTCGAAAAAGCCGCTTTTTAGGGGGAGGAAATTCGCAAGGAAGGACACCCTGCAGCGGTCACCGAAAGGCAACCCGCTACAGAGCACATGCTTTCAGAACATCAGTGAACAGTACCGAACGACTGGTCGCAAACATGGGCAAACGGCGGAAGCCCCGCGATATGGCAACCCTGGCGCACCGGTCCACCTGGGAACAGATGGAACAGGCGACGGCGGGCATCCGTCCCGCCAAGCATTTCTTCCAGCGCATGTAACGCCTTCCGCGCATCGGACAGTTCGCCACATTCACCATAATATTCACGCAGAAAACATACCACTTCCCAATGCTCGGGAGTCATGGTTATGTCTTCCTTAGCCGCCAATTCCTTGGCGAGATCTTCAGACCATTCAGCCAGTTCCGGCAAATGGCAATCGGGATTGCTGAATGCGTCCTCATCCCTCAGGGTTTGATTGATGTCATACATAATGCACCTCCTAATTCCACAAATATTTATGCCGTAAAAACCATCCTCCCTTCTCAACGGACCGGTCTAAATACATCTACCGGCTGATTCCAGTATAGTTAATCCCGAGTTAACTTGTATGGTATGTAACCGGTTGCGGCGTTCGGAAATTTGCCCTATATTCCGCAACGCCATTGGATAAACGTCGCACCCCATAATAAAATCAAGCCACATTGAGATTATGGGATAAGGGTATATGTTTCATTCCAAAGGGTTTTCGGTAAAGTTCTGCCACACGCTTCTTGCCAGCAGCGTTTCCTGCCTATCATTGAGCGCTGCGGCGCAGCCTTCCAAACTAACCGAGTCATCCTACCTAGACGACGTACCGGTCGTTCTCACCGTATCCCGCCTCACCCAACCGGTAAACGAGGCGCCGGCCGCAGTAACCGTGATCGACCGACAGATGATCAAGGATTCCGGAGCCTGGGATTTGTCCGAGGTGTTCCGCCTGGTGCCGGGGATGTACGTCGCCTATCATGCCGCGCGTTTCTATTCGACCGATAGCATCGTCAGCTACCGCGGGCTGATGTCGGAGACCATGTCGCACCGCATGCAGGTGCTGGTGGACGGACGCTCGGTGTACTCGCCCTTGTACGGTGGCGTGATCTGGAGCGACATCCCGGTGGCGTTGGACGACATCGAACGCATCGAGGTGATCCGCAGCCCGAATGCCGCCAGTTACGGTGCCAATTCCTTCGTCGGGGTCATCAACGTCATCACCCGCCACTCTGCGGAAACGCAAGGTAAAGCGATTTCCCTCTCTGCCGGGCGGGGGCGTTCCGAAGGCACGCTGCGCTATGGCGGGCACAACGGCGACCTCACTTACCGCCTTACGCTCGGCCTGCGCAACGACCAAGGGGAAGATGCCGATATCCGCAATCCAACCACGCAGAACTATATCTGGACCAAGAACAAGTTCGACGACAAGCGCATCAGCCTGATGACTTTCCGCGCCGATTACCAACTCGATTCGGCGGACACCCTGGAATTCCAGTTTGGCTACAACGGCGGCAAGCGCCAAGGCGGAGAAGTACTCGACGTTTACGCACCGGACAAGCAGGCCGACAACCATTTCGAGCAATTCCAGTGGCGGCGCGCCTTGGTCGACGGCGGCGAATTTTCGCTGAAGTTCTACCACATGCTCGAAAGCAGCAGTGCCGCGCTGCTCGACCGCAACGGCGCTCCCGAGGGCAACGGCGACGTCATCGCCCACCGCTACGACCTGGAAGCGCAGCACACTTTCTCGCCGAGCAAGGACACGCGCCTGGTGTGGGGCGGTAGCGTGCGCTACGACAAGGTTTTCGCGCCCTACGATTTGGGCATCTACGACCCCGACCTGTACCAGGACCGCACCTACCGACTGGCGCGCCTGTTCGGCAATCTGGAGTGGCGCGTGCGCCCCGACTTGGTGCTCAACGCTGGCGCCATGCTGGAGAGCAACAACTACACCGGCAGCGACATCACCCCGCGCGTGGCACTCAACTGGCATTTCTTGCCGGGACACACCCTGCGCGTCAGCCGTTCTTACGCCACCCGCACGCCTTCGGTGTATGAGAAGCGCACGGAGGAATATTTCAGGAATTCGGCCGGTTACTTCAATCTTCTGCCCCAGAATCCGGAGCGGGTGGTATCCAACGATATTGGCTACCTGGGAAAACTCGGGCCGCTGGATGTGGATTTCCGCCTGTTCCATGACGCATACACCGAACTGATCGCAGATCGCATGTCTGCGGTAAGCAACAACAATCTGAATTCCGGTCGTGCCACAATCAAAGGCTTCGAAACCCAACTGAAATGGCAGATCGGCACACGCACCCGCTTGATCTACGCCCTGTCGCACAGCTTGGTGGCGAGCCCCGACGTGGACAAAATTCCTTACACCAACTCGGTGCCGACCAATAGCCAGAGCCTGATGCTATCGCATCGTTTCGACCAGCGCTGGAGCGCCAGCCTGGTCGGCTACCAAGTGGGCGAGACCCATTTCAGCCGCACCGATTATGCCCCCGCCGAGAACCGCGACTATTTCATCGCCACCCAACGCCGTTGGGATAGCCGCCTCGCCTACGCCTTCAAGGCCGGCGACACTAACGGCGAAGTGGCGCTGATTGTACAAAACCTCGCCAATGCCAATTACTTCGAATTCCGCCATGACAACCAGGTACCCGGTCGCACCGCTTGGCTCAACCTGAAATTGGACCTGTAATTTTGCGAGTCGCCGGGCGAGTCCTCCACTTCCTGATCCCCTTGCTGCTTTGTCTAGCCGTGCCGCAGGCAACCGCAAACGGTGTCACGGTGATACTCGGAGAAGACAGCGCCGCTCATGCGGAAGTCGCCGAAAAATTGCGTAACGCCCTCTCCCCGGCCACCGCTCCGCGCACCATCGGCAAGGTCATTCTTCTGGCGGCCTTGCGCGACGGGGACATTCCCCAGGGCGACGTGGTGGTGGCGGTCGGCACCGGAGCCATGCAGGCACTGGCCCAACGCAACCTCAACCAGCCTCTGCTCAACGTGCTGGTTCCCCGTGCAGCATTTGACAAGCTCGTCAAACAAGGAGGGAGGGCTGCCGACCCGCGCCATTTCTCGGCGGTTTTTCTTGATCAACCGTGGTCGCGCCAGTTTGCCCTGATCCGCTTGGCAGTGCCGGAACGTAACCGGGTCGGCATCCTGCTCGGCCCCGAATCCGCCGAGATGGCCAATTTCCTGCGAGCCTCGGCAAAAACCGCCGGCCTGACCGCGGTCGTCGAAAAAGTCAACGACGAAGGGGAATTGATGCCCGCCTTGAAACACCTGCTCGATGGCTGCGACGTATTGCTCGCCAGCCCCGACCCGGTAATCTTCAACCGCAACACCATCCAGAGCATCCTATTGACCGCTTACCGCCGGCAAGTCCCACTGTTCGGTTTTTCCCCCTCTTACGTCAAGGCCGGCGCCTTGGCCGCGGTATACAGTGTTCCGGCGCAAATCGCGCGCCAAGCCGCCGAAACGATCCAGCGCCTATCGCCCGAAGGACATCTGCCACCGCCGCAATATCCCCGCTATTACTGGGTCGGCGTGAACGCTCAGGTGGCTCGCTCCCTGAGCATCAATACCGAAGACGAACCGACCCTGCTCAATAAATTGAACCAGGCCGGGGAGGGTTCACCATGAAAAAGTGGCCCATCAAGCACCGGGTGCTGTTCTTGGCGATCTTTCCGGTTTTTGCGATTTCGTTGCTACTTTCCTCGCTGCTGATCTATGGCGGCATCAGTGAAATCGACGATGCCATGAAAGCGCGCGGCAAGGCGATGGCCCGCCAACTCGCCCCGGCCAGCGAATACGGGGCATTTTCGGGGAATTTCGAAATCCTGCAAGGACTCGTCCAGGCGGTGATGAAGGAACCCGACGTGAAAGCGGTGGTGATCACCGACGCACGCGAAAAAATCCTCGCCATCAGCGGAAATCCCACCGTTTTCAGGGCCGGCATGGCCGATGCGGTCGACGACGGACGAATCATCGCCGGGGAAAACGGGGCATTTATTTTCGGCGCACAGATTTTCCAGAATGCCATCGAAATCGACGATTTCGGTCTCTCCGACCCGAATGACCGCAAAGTACAAAACACCCGTAAATTGCTGGGACGGTTGTATATCGAGCTTTCCAATGAGTCCACCCAGGCGCGCAAGAATCGCTTCATTCTGATCGGCGCCCTGATTGGTCTCCTCGGCATCGCCGGTGCCTTCCTGCTCGCCCTGCGGATGAGTCGCGACGTGACCAATCCGTTGTCGCACCTGCATGACGCGGTAATGGAAATGACCCGTGGCAATCTCGACGCCCGTGTCGCCACCGGCTCGGGGGGCGAACTCCACCAACTGGAAAATGGCTTCAACCAGATGGCTACGGAACTCGGCTCGGCACGCGCGGCCATGCAGGCACGGATCGACGAAATCACCGCCCTGCTCGACCACAAGGAGAAAGCCGAACAAGCCAGTTACGCCAAAACCCGCTTCCTCGCCTCGGCCAGCCACGACCTGCGCCAGCCCGTGCAGGCACTCAACTGGTTCGTCGCCGCCTTGCGCCAGAACATCAGCGACGAGCAATCCCTGCGGATATGCCAGATGATGCAGGAATCCATCCGCACCCTCAACGAACTGCTGGAACGCCTGCTCGACATTTCCAAGCTCGATGCCGGCGTCGTCGCCCCACAAAAAGAACAAGTTCCTGTCGACTCCCTGCTGACCCGCCTGGAAAACGAATTCCGCGCCCTCCTGGAAGCACGCGGCATCGGCTTTGCGGTGCACTTCAGCCACGTCTGGGTGGAAACCGACCCCAACCTACTGATGATGATTCTGCGCAACCTGATCTCCAATGCCGCAAAATACACCGACCAGGGGCGCATCGTACTGGGGTGCAGGCGCCACGGTGAGGAATTGGCGATTCAGGTTTGGGACACCGGGGTCGGTATTCCCCCGTTGGAACTTCGCAACATTTTCCAGGAGTTCTATCAAGTCGGGGAACAATCCCGCGAACGCCGCCAAGGACTGGGCTTGGGACTGGCCATCGTGGAACGCATCGCCAAGTTACTGGGACATTCGATCAATGTGCGCTCGACGGTCGGCAAAGGCTCCCTTTTCGAGGTTAGGCTGCCCGTCTGTGCGACGCCACAGGTCGCTCTGGCGCCTTCCGAGGAAGTTGGCAGTCCTAGTCAGAACCGGGTAGTGGCGATCCTCGAAGACGAAGTCCCGACTCTCGAAGGGTTGACCTTCCTGCTCAACGGTTACGGCTATGTCGCCGTGGGGGAAGCCAGTGTCGGGGAACTGCTGGAAAGTTTATCCCGGCAACACCTGAAACCCGACATCGTGGTGGCCGATTACCGATTGGGAGACAACCAAACCGGACTCCGCGCCATCAATCTGCTGCGGGACACATTCTCGCCCACCCTGGCGGCCATTTTGATCACCGGCGATACCACCCCGGAGCGGGTCCGCGAGGCTGACACCCACCGTATCACCCTGCTCCATAAACCCATTGACGGAGACAAATTGGTATTTACCATCGAGAAGTGCCTCGCCGCAAAACGAAAATAGCCGACGTTTACGGCATTTGGCCGGAAAACTTGACACCCCTCTCGACATGGTTAAAATGTCGCGAGTTACAAAAACCACAACACGATGAAAACCTTCTTCCGTTACCTGCCCATTGCCGCTCTGTTCCTGTCTACCGGACTCGCCGTTGCAGCCGAAGAACCCGCTACCGAATCGATCCCTCAACAATCCTTTGTCGCCAGTTCCATCGACAAGGCGCACAGCACCCTCAACTATGCCATGAGCCTGGTCGGGATCAACTACAAGTTCGGTGGTACGTCGCCGGAAACCGGCATGGATTGCAGCGGATTCGTCAGCCATGTATTCCGCCAGGCAGCCGATTTGGTGTTGCCGCATAACGCCAAGGCAATCAGCATGTTCGGCAAGAAAATAACGATATCCGATCTCCGCCCCGGCGATCTGGTGTTCTACAACACCATGCGCCGCACCTATTCCCACGTCGGGATTTACCTGGGCGACAACAAGTTCGTCCACGCCTCCGTCACCGGTCGCGGCGTCGAAGTAGTGGACATGAAGGAAAGCTACTGGGCAAGGCGCTTCAACGGCGCCCGCCGCCTGCCTACCTTGCAGTAAAACGCCGGATCTTTTCCCGGATGGCGGGCAGCGCCGCCAATGCCGCCTTCTCCCCTTCCATGATCGCCGAGTGTTTCTGCTCGAAAGCCGTCGAACCGATGGCGCCGAGGTTCGGCTGAATAATCACGTCTGCTTCGGCCATCTCGAAACGGCTAATCCCCTGCCCCATGATGTTGAAGGTTTGCAGGAGGATGTCTAGGGTATCCTTGATCTTGGCATGGCGCGGTTTGCTGGAAATATCCACCGCGATCACGATGTCCGCCCCCATGGCGCGCGCCGCCTTGACCGGAACCGGGCTGACCAGCCCGCCGTCCACGTAATCGCGCCCACCGATATTCACCGGCTGGAAGACCCCCGGCACGCTGCTCGAAGCCCTTACCGCCATGCCGGTGTTGCCACGCTGGAACACCATCGCCTCGCCGCTCTGCAAATCCGTCGCCACTGCGGCGAAAGGCTTGTTCAATGCATCGATGGTGCGGTTACGCAACGCCTTGTTGATGTAGTTCTGCAACAACTCCCCCTTGACGAAGCCGCGGTCCGGCAAGGCGTAATCGCTGACGCTGTCCTGCTCCAACTGCAAGGCCACCTTTTGCAGATCGTAACCGCTGTAACCGCCAGCATAGAGAACCCCCACCACGCTCCCGGCACTGGTACCGGCCACCATGTCCACCGCAATCCCATGCGCCTCCAGGGTCTTGATCACCCCGACGTGGGCAAACCCCTTGGCCGCCCCACCGCCCAGCGCCAAGGCAATTCGCGGTGGTTTTGCCTTGGGCGGTGGCAACGCCTCCCGAACTTCCGGCGGAGAGGCACAACCGGCCAGAACGAGTAATACGAGCCAAGACAGGCAGAACAGCTTTTTCATCTCAATTAAGTCCCCAAAACAATGGGGCGGCAGCGCTGCCCCTAATTGTCATTTCCCTATTGTCGAAGGTCGGCGTTGTGAATCGCGACCTTGCCGCGCCGGTAAATTATCCAAAGTACCGCTGATCGTCGAAGCTATTCCCGACACGTCGGGCAGCGCACGGGCAAGCGGCGCATAAACACCGTCATTCAGCAAAGCTGCTGCGAACGTTGCGGCGATTTTCCACCGCAAGAACATTCGTCATTCCCCATTTGCGTTCCATGTAGGCCGAATACGTCTCCGGATGGGCGCGGAATATAGCATACCCGTGAGGACTCCAACGTGACGCAGACAAATTTTCCAAACCTCGAAAATAAAACTGGCAAATTTTACTTGCACAGAATTTAACTATATTAGATAATACTAATAACTCGAATTGCTTCAGTTCCCCCTTTGATCGATTCGATGTTGTCTCCTCCATCCTCCTCCTTTGGTGGATATTCCAAGCGCGGTTGCCCAAGGCATCCGCGCTTTTTTTTGCCTGCGCGAATAAAAAAAGCCCCGTCATCCACGATGGGTGACGGGGCTTCCCGATCGGAAAGGCGCTTATTTCTTCTTGGCGTCTTTCTTGTCTTCCTTTTTATCTTCTTTCTTGGCTTCGGCCTTGTCCATCTTGCCTTTATCGGCTTTAGCTTCCGCCTTGGCAGGTTCGCTGCCCACCGACACGTCGGAGCGCAAAGCGTCTACGGTCTTCTTGCCGAATCCCTTGACCTTCTCCAGGTCGTCCACGCTCTTGAAGGGGCCGTTCTTGGTGCGGTACTCGACGATGGCCTTGGCCTTGGCGGGGCCGACGCCCTTCAGTCCGTCCAGTTGCTCGACGGTGCCCGTATTGAGATCGACGGCGGCCAAGGCCAGCCCGGAAAAAGCAAAGAACGCGAACAGGGCAACCAGCAGTTTTTTCAACATCGTGTCTACTCCTTAGTCAGGTTTTGGGGGTTATCGTATGCAACGTATTGCGACCTGCATTGCACATAACGCCCACAACCGCACCATGGTTGACGAAGCTTAGCCGGTGCGCCGAACCAGTTCCGCGACGTAACGCTCCACCCCCTGCTCCACGGTGAACAACGGCTCGTTGTAGCCGGCCCGGCGCAATCCGGAAACATCGGCCTGCGTAAAGCTCTGGTATTTGCCCTTGAGCGCCTCGGGGAAGGCGACGTATTCGATGATGCCCTGCTTATGCATCTCCGCCAGGGTCAGCGGTGCTTCGCCTTGATCCTTGCGGCAGGCGTTGACGGTGGCGACGGCCACATCGTTGAAAGTCTGGCTGCGTCCGGTGCCGACGTTGAAAATCCCGGAAACATCAGGATTGTCGAGGAAATGCATGTTCACCTTGACCACGTCTTCCACCGAAATGAAATCGCGCCGCTGCTCGCCATTTGCATAACCGGCGCAACCTTCGAACAGCTTGACCCGGCCTTCGGCGCGATACTGGTTGAAGAAATGGAAGGCCACCGACGCCATGCGTCCCTTGTGCTGCTCGCGCGGGCCGTAGACGTTGAAATAGCGGAACCCCGCCACCTGTGCGGTCAGGTGTTGCCACTTGCGGCGCAAATACTGGTCGAAGAGGAATTTGGAATAGCCGTAGACGTTGAGCGGACCTTCATGCTCGCGTTTTTCCTCGAAGATCGAACCGGCGCCGTAAACGCTCGCCGACGAGGCGTAGAGGAACTGGGCTTCTTCTTCCTGGCAGAAGTTGAACAGGCTGATGGTATAACGATAGTTGTTCTCCATCATGTAACGCCCGTCGGTTTCCATGGTATCGGAACACGCGCCTTCATGGAAAATCGCCGCCACATCGCCATCGAAGGCCCCATCCAGGATCAGGTTGAGAAAATCCTTCTTGTCCAGGTAATCGGCGATTTCGCAGTCGGTCAGGTTGAGGAACTTGTCCGCCTTGGCGAGATTGTCGACCGCGATGATGTCGGTGATGCCGCGCTCGTTGAGCGCCTTGACGATGTTCGCGCCGATGAAGCCCATGGCGCCGGTAACGATGTAATACATGATTTTCCCTTTTAAATTTGTGCTGCCAACTCTTCGCGGCTGACCACCGCCGTCCCCAGCTTGCCGACCACGATGCTGGCAGCCAGATTGGCCATCGGCACCGCTTCGGCAAGGTCCGCACCGCTTGCCAGCATCACGCCGAGGGTGGCGATCACGGTATCCCCCGCGCCGCTGACATCATACACTTCGCGGGCGCGCGCCGGTTCGTGCAGGGTTCCCGATTCACGGTAGAGGGTCATTCCCTCTTCGCTACGGGTAACCAACAACGCTTCGAGGGCCAGGTTTTCGCGTAGCACCTGGGCCTTGCCGGCGAGTTCCGCGTCGTCCTTCCAGCTTCCCGCCACCTGCTTGAACTCGCCGCGATTAGGCGTAAGCAGGGTGGCGCCACGGTAGCGTTCGTAATCTTCGCCTTTCGGATCGACCAGCACCGGCTTGCCGGCAGCGCGCGCCAGCGCGATCATCTGGCCGATATGCTTGAGGCCGCCCTTGCCGTAGTCGGAAAGGATCACTACGTCGGTATCGCTCAACATCCGCTCGAAATCGTTAAGTTTGTTAAGCAGGACTTCGTGCCCCGGCGTGGTTTCGAAGTCGATGCGCAGGAGTTGCTGCTGGCGTCCGATGACACGCAGCTTGATGGTGGTGTCGAGGCCGGCGTCGCGGTGCAGCACGACCTTGACCTTTTCCTTCTCCATCAGGCGCGCCAGGCTGTCGCCGGCTTCATCCTGCCCCGCCACCGAGAGCAGAGAGACCCGCGCTCCCAGGGCTGCGGCGTTGCGCGCTACGTTGGCCGCACCGCCAGGACGTTCCTCGGTCTTGCCGATATGCACCACCGGCACCGGGGCTTCCGGGGAAATCCGGCTGACCTCGCCGAACCAGTAACGGTCGAGCATCACATCGCCGACCACCAGGACGCGGGCATTTTCAAAATTGGGTAATGTCATTTTTGGTAATGGGTGATGCGTAATGGGGAATGGGTGAACAGCAATGGGGCCGGCCCATTACTCATCACCCATTCCCCATCACCGGTTTTACAAACGTCCGATGGGGAAATACTCGAAGCCTTGGGCGCGCACTTCCTTGGGATCATAAAGATTGCGTCCGTCGAAGATCACCGGGTTCTTCAGCTTGGCCTTGACGTCGTCGAAATTCGGGCACCGGAACACTTTCCATTCGGTGACGATAGCCAACGCATCCGCCCCGGGCAGAACGTCCATCGGCGCATCGACCAGCTTGAGGCGCGGGTCGTCGCCGAAGATGCGGCGGGTTTCGTGCATCGCCACCGGATCATAGGCGGTAACCGTCGCACCCAGCGCCCACAGACCCTTGATCAGGGTGCGGCTGGGCGCATCGCGCATGTCGTCGGTGTTGGGCTTGAACGCCAGTCCCCACAAGGCGATGTTCTTGCCGGAAAGATCCTTGCCGAAACGGGCGACGATTTTGTCGAGCAAAACTTCCTTCTGGCGGTCATTGACCACTTCCACGGCATTCAAGACCTTCAGATCTTCGCCGTATTCCGTGGCGGTGCGCTGCAAGGCCTGCACGTCCTTGGGGAAGCACGAACCGCCGTAGCCACAGCCGGCGTAGAGGAAGTGGTAGCCGATGCGCGGGTCGGAACCGATGCCGTGGCGCACGTTCTCGATGTCGGCACCCATTTTCTCGGCCAACAGCGCCAGTTCGTTCATGAACGAAATGCGCGTCGCCAGCATGGCATTGGCGGCATACTTGGTCAGTTCGGCGGAACGGATGTCCATGATGATCAGGCGTTCGTGGTTGCGCTGGAACGGCGCATAGAGCGAACGCATCAACTGGATGGCCTTGTCGTCGTCGGCACCCACCACGATGCGGTCGGGGCGCATGAAGTCCTCGACAGCCGCGCCTTCCTTGAGGAATTCGGGGTTGGAGGTGACCGCGAATTCCAGGTTGGAGCCGCGCTTGGTCAGTTCTTCCTTGACTGCGGCGCGCACCTTGTCGGCAGTGCCGACCGGCACCGTGGACTTGTCGACGATGACCTTGTATTCCTGCATGTTCTGGCCGATGGCACGAGCGGCAGCGACCACGTATTGCAGATCGGCGGAACCGTCTTCATCGGGCGGGGTACCGACGGCGATAAACTGGATTACGCCATGTGCGGCACTCTCCGCCACATCGGTGGTAAAACGCAGGCGACCGGCGGCGACGTTGCGCTTCACCATGTCCTCCAGGCCAGGTTCGAAGATGGGAATCCCGCCTTGCTTGAGAATGTTGATCTTGTTGACGTCCACATCCAGGCACACCACGTCGTTGCCCACTTCGGCAAGACAGGTGCCGGTCACGAGGCCGACATAGCCGGTTCCGATAACGCTGACTTTCATAGCACTGCTCCTATTTCCAGATTGATATTCTTTAATGCCTGCAAGGGGTCGAGCGCCTGGGTGATGGGACGTCCGATCACCAAATAACTTGCGCCGTCCTGCAGGGCTTGCGCCGGGGTGGCGATACGCACTTGATCGTCCTGGCTGGCCGCCGCGGGCCGGATGCCCGGCGTGACCAGACAAAAATCCTTACCCAACGAGCTTCTCAGGGGTGCGGCTTCGCGCGCCGAACACACTACGCCGTCGAGACCACAGACCTGGGTGAGTTTCGCCAGACGCAGGACGTTATCCTGTGGCTCGCCCGGCAGCCCGATATCCCGCAAATCCTCGCTGCCCATGCTGGTCAGCACCGTCACGGCGATCAGTTTCGGGCGATCAGGCATGGCCTCCAACGCTTCGCGCGCCGCACTCATCATCTTGCGTCCGCCCAGGGCATGCACGTTGACCATCCACACGCCCATCCGTGCGGCGGCCTTGCACGCCTGCGCCACGGTGTTGGGGATGTCGTGAAACTTGAGGTCGAGAAACACCTCGAAACGTTGCGCCACCAATTTTTCCACGAGGGCCGGCCCGGCAGTCGTGAATAATTCCTTGCCGACCTTAAGCCGGCACAGGGAGGGATCAAGCCGTTGCGCCAGTTCGAAGGCGGCGGCGGCGTTATCGTAATCGAGGGCAACGATGATTTTAGGATCGTTCATTTAATTTTTCCTGTTGGAAGCATCTTCTTCACCCCGACGCGGCGCGAAGCTTTCCCATCCGCCGCATGCCGGGCATTGCCAGAAATACTGGCGCGCCTTGAAACCGCATTGTCCGCAACGGTACATCGACAACCCGACGCTGTGCTGATGCACCAGGTTGCGCGCCATCTGTAGGTCGTGGCGCCGTTCGGCGGGAGCCTCCAGCAACTGTAGTTCCAGAAGCCGTTCCAGGCCGAGCAGGGTGGGATTGCGGTGCAACTCGTCGCGCACCAGTTGATAGGCGGCTTCCGTGCCGTGGTTCGCCAGCACGCCCTGAAATACCGTGTTCAGCAGGTCGAGTGAGCCGTAGCGGGTCAGATAGCTGGACAATAAGTCCACCCCCTCCCCCAGCCTATCCAGCGCCCTGAAACTCGACAGCAGGCGCTCCGCCAGCAGTGGCAAATAGGTGGAGTTTTGCGTTTCAATGCGTTTCCACAAGGCAATCGCTTCCTCGTGGCGCCCGGTGGCGGCCTCGTGGTCGCCGAGCAGCAGGTTGGCGCGCACGCAGTCGCGGTTGGCCAGCAAGGCCGCCTGCAAATGGGCTTGGGCAGCGGCATTGTCGGAATGGGCGAATTCGCGCACCGCCATTTCGCAATAGAAATGGGAGATTTCGACGTGGTAAGGGCGATGGGAAAGCGTTTCGAGTTGCCGGGCCACGTCGATGGCTTTTTCCCATTCCTTTTCCATGGCGTAGATGACCAACAGGGATTCGCGGCTGGAATTGGCGTAGCGGGTCTTGTCGAGTTCGCCGAAAATCTCTTCGGCGCGGTCGTACAAGCCGGCCTTGAGATAGTCCTGACCAAGTTCGAAGAGTGCAGTGAGTTTCTTGTCTTCGCCGAGGTCGTCGCGGTCCAGCAGGCTCTGGTGCATGCGGATCGCCCGATCCACTTCGCCGCGCCGCCGAAACAGCGCTCCCAGCGAGAAGTGCAACTCGATCATTTCGCTGTCGGCCCGAACCGCCTCGATAAAGGCTTCGATGGCTTGGTCGGTCTGCTCGTTGAGCAGGAAATTCAAGCCCTTGAAATACGAAGCCGGTAAACGCCGCGATTCGGAGAGGAGTTGCTTGAGGTCGATGCGTGCGGCCAGCCAGCCCAGCCCGAAAAACAGGGGAAAAGCCAGCAGCCACCAATATTCAAAATCCATAAGATTAAGGGATTATTCGTCCGCAACCGAGGCATGACGCTTCTCGTCGAGCGCCTGGTTTTTCAGGCGCAGTTCGCGCTTGAGCAGCAGAATTTCGCGACGTTGGCGAAATACGAATCCGAGCGTGGCCGCCACACCAATCGCCACGCCGGCGCACAGGAAAACCAACAGCATCAGCACCAGCGGGGCTTGCCATTGATAGCCGAGATAATAATTGAGCGTGACGAGGTCGCTGTTCTTGATGGCAAAGCCTAATGCCAGCAGAAACAGGAGCAGGCCGAAAAGCCAAGACAGATAGCGCATGGGCAAAAACCTAAAGTTGATAAGAAAAAGGCGGCACGATCTTTCGACGATGCCGCCATTTTCATGGAATTAATCCAGCGATGGCATCACTTGGATTCATCCACCCGTTCACGCAATTCCTTGCCCGCCTTGAAGTGGGGGACATATTTTTCCGGGACGTTGACCTTGCCGCCGGTTTTCGGATTACGCCCGACCCGCGGGGGCCGATAGTTCAAACTAAAGCTGCCAAATCCACGAATTTCGATTCGCTCCCCCGATGCCAGGCTGCTCGCCATGGCATCCAGAATCGCTTTGACGGCCAGTTCCGCGTCCTTGATGACAAGTTGCGGATACCGCTCCGCCAGCTTGGAAATCAGTTCCGATTTCGTCATGAACTTTCCCTCTGGTACTGCTGCACCCCGCCTGCCTGGCGGCAGACGAGGCACTTCAGGTGATGTGTTATGTGATTATTGGCCTGAGTTCTTATTGTCCAGCTTGGCTTTGAGCAGTGCACCGAGGTTGGTAGTACCGCTGGAACCGGCATCGCTGGCCATCTTTTGCATGGCTTCCGCTTCGTCGGCGGCGTCCTTGGCCTTGATGGACAGATTGATGCTGCGGTTCTTGCGGTCGACATTGATAATCTTGGCTTCCACGTCGTCGCCTTCCTTGAGGTGCGAGCGGATGTCTTCGACACGGTCACGCGACACTTCGGAAGCGCGCAGGTAACCCTCGACTTCGCCGTCCAGGGTGATCACTGCGCCCTTGGCGTCGAGAGACTTGACCGTACCGTTGACGATGGTGCCCTTGTCATGGGTAGCGATGTAGTTGGAGAAGGGGTCGCCATCCATCTGCTTGATGCCCAGGGAAATGCGTTCCTTGTCGGCATCGATGGCCAGCACCACGGCTTCCACTTCGTCGCCTTTCTTGTAGTTGCGCACAGCTTCTTCGCCCGCCATGTTCCAGGACAGGTCGGAGAGGTGAACCAAACCGTCGATACCACCGGGCAAGCCGATGAAAATACCGAAGTCGGTGATCGATTTGATCTGGCCTTTGACCTTGTCGCCCTTCTTGTGGCTGGTGGCGAAGTCTTCCCAAGGATTGGGCAGGCATTGCTTCATGCCCAGGGAGATGCGGCGGCGCTCTTCGTCGATTTCGAGAATCATGACTTCGACTTCGTCGCCCAACTGCACCACCTTGGCGGGATGGACGTTCTTGTTGGTCCAGTCCATTTCGGAAACGTGCACCAGACCTTCGATGCCTTGTTCGATTTCAACGAACGCACCGTAGTCGGTCAGGTTGGTGACCTTGCCGAACAGGCGGGTACCGGACGGGTAGCGGCGGGACAGGTTCACCCACGGATCTTCGCCGAGTTGCTTGATACCCAGGGAAACGCGGTTCTTTTCCTGGTCGAACTTGAGAATCTTGGCTTCCACTTCGTCACCCACTGCCAGGACTTCGGAGGGATGCTTGACACGGCGCCAGGCCAGGTCGGTGATATGCAGCAGGCCGTCGACACCGCCCAGGTCCACGAACGCGCCGTAGTCGGTGATGTTCTTGACGATACCCTTGACCACTGCGCCTTCCTTGAGATTTTCCAGCAGCGCTTGACGTTCCGCACCCTGAGTGGCTTCCAGAACGGCCTTGCGCGACACCACCACGTTGTTGCGCTGGCGGTCGAGCTTGATAACCTTGAATTCGAGTTGCTTGTTTTCGTAGGGGGTGGTGTCCTTGACCGGACGGATGTCCACCAGGGAACCGGGCAGGAAGGCGCGAATGCCGTTGACCATCACGGTCAGGCCGCCCTTCACCTTGCCGTTGACCACACCCGACACCACCGTGCCTTGTTCCATGGCCACGCCCAGATCGTTCCAGGCGGCGATGCGCTTGGCTTTTTCGCGCGACAGTTTGGTCGCGCCGTAGCCGTCTTCGAGGGTTTCGATGGCGACCATGACAAAGTCGCCGGGCTTGACTTCAATTTCGCCCATATCGTTGCGGAATTCGTCGGCGGAAATCACGCTTTCGGATTTCAGGCCGGCATTCACGATCACCTCGTCTTGATCGACATGCACCACTTCGGCGGTGATGACTTCGCCGGAACGCATTTCCTGGCGGGAGAGGGATTCTTCAAAAAGGGCGGCAAAACTTTCCATGGAGGAAGTAGTAGTCATTAGATATATCCAAACAAAACAAAAAATACCGCCAAGCGACGGTAATCATTGATAAAATCCGTTACCTCATGGCAACGGCACCTTGGTTCTCAGCAAGCGGCCCGGTAACGTTCCAACACTGCGGCAACCGCCGCATCGATGGAAAGCGCACTGGTATCCAGCAAGCTGGCATCTGCGCATTGTTGCAGGGGTGCCACGCTACGCGCGCTGTCGCGCTCGTCCCGGCTGCGGATGTCCTGCAAAATTTGCAAAGGCGAGATACTATCACCCATTCCTTTTTCCATCAACTGCTTAACCCTTCTTTCAGCACGTATTTCCGCGCTTGCCGTAAGGAAAACCTTTACCACGGCATCGGGGAATACCACCGATCCCATGTCGCGCCCATCGGCGACCAGCCCCGGCGCTTGGCGGAACGACCGCTGCAGGTCGAGCAGCGCGGCACGCACCGCCGGCAATGCGGCAATTTTCGAAGCGCCGTTGCCGCACGCTTCGGTACGGATCGCCTCCGTGACGGTTTCGCCGTCGAGCAAAATTTCGCCATTCTCAAAGCGAATGGCGACCTTTTCCGCCAATTCGCTCACGCCGTTCTCGTCGTCCAACGCCATACCGCGTTTCAACGCGGCCAACGCCAGCAAGCGGTACAAGGCACCGCTGTCGAGGTAATGAAAGCCCAGTTCGCGAGCAACGAGTTGAGCTACGGTGCCCTTGCCGGAAGCGGAAGGGCCGTCGATGGCGATGACAGGGCTGGATGCAGGGGTAGGATGTGTCATAGGAATAAGATCAAAAAGCCCTTCCGCTCACGCGGGGGCTGGCAAAAATCGGGAGCGCGGATGCTAAACCGGAACACCATGAAAATCAAATGCAGATTGGCAAGCCCGACCAGACCACGCCATGTGGTATATACTTGATATATTCCACCATATGGAAGCCACCATGCAAACTGCCAAACTTTTTCTCAACGGACGTAGCCAAGCCGTGCGCCTGCCCAAGGCGTTCCGCTTTGATGGCATCACCGAGGTTTTCATCGAGCGCGACGGTGACCGGGTCATACTCAGTCCGGGCAAACGTCCGTCCATCGAACGCTTGGTCGCCGCGCTGAATGAGTTCGAATCCTTCCCCGAACGGGAGCAGCCGACCACTGCGGACAACCGCGAAACCTGGTAGCGAGACCAACACCATGCGCTACATGCTCGACACCAACATTTGCATCTACGCCATAAAACAACGCCCCGGCGCCGTCATCGCCGCACTCCGCACCCATGAATCCGCAGGAATCGGCCTTTCCAGCATCAGCGTCGCGGAGTTGTACTTCGGCGTAAGAAAAAGCGGCTCGGCAAAGAATCTGCTCGCCCTGCAACACTTTCTGGAACCGCTGGAAATCGCCGATTTCGACCTTGCCGCCGCACACGCTTATGGCGATCTGCGCCATGCTCTGGAAAGCAAAGGCACACCCATCGGCCCGCTGGACACGCAAATTGCCGCCCACGCGCTTTCCCTCGGCGTCTGCCTGGTGAGCAACAACACCCGTGAATTCGAGCGGGTGGCGGGGTTGAAGTTGGAGAATTGGGCGGTTTAATTGGGTAGGCCGGTTAGAGAAAAACTCTCCAGCAATTGGCTATGCAGGGTGCAATAAGCGATAACGCATTGCGCCAAGTGGTTGATGGTTTGGGAGTGCGATGGTGACCAATGCCCGTTGGTTATTCCATTGCTCTACGCAGGCTCCCCTTGCTTCAGTACGTCATTACTATCTGCGACGAACAACTCATGCGCAAGACGAGCAAGCTTCCAATTTGTTTTTCTCACTACGCTAGCATCCCAGATCGCGCCGTAGCTCAAAGCTACGGCCTTACTTTGCGCAGCGGGCTCCGCAAGTATAGCTAGTGGCGGTTCAGACCGGCACTCCGGGTGACGCATGATCAGGAGCTTCCGGGGATTGAGAGGAAAGAAGACTTTCGTTCCAGCAAGGCCGATCCCCGCCTCTGCTGGTGGTGGGCACGCCGGGTTATAGAATGAAACAGGGCTATCGGTCGTGATGAAGGAGGAGCCAATTTCCGCTTCGACAATCTCCCATTCCATACGAGCCATCCATGGATGGAGAGTTCCGATCGCCATGCGCATGAAGTCAAATCGTGCTGAGTCCTTCAATGTGAGTTGGAATACACCGGATTCAATTTGTGCGTTTATTTCGGCTGGCGCATGCCTGAGAATGGTTTCCCGCATGAGCGCTTTGGCCCAAGTAGCTTGCCGAGGAACGCGAATTCTTTGAATTTCCAAATACACTACAAGAGTTGCAGCATCGTCGTCGGTTAAAGTTTCAGGGGATTGTATAAGGCAATCGATGACAGGTTTGATTTGTCTTTCAATACCCGAGGCAAGGCCGTCTTCAAGAATATTCGGATTGATGCCCGACGGCGCCCACGATTGCTGATAGTAGGCATTGATCTTCATGATATTGTTGGGCTTCTCATAGCGAATCTGGTTTCGCGCGATGTCACGTATGTACAGAAAGCCCTTGGTGTCCGTGAAACGCTTCAGGTACGACACGGGGACGTAGTGGTGGCTCTTTGCTGTAGTCTGTCGCTGAGACATAGTTAGGCACATGATTTTTTAAACGGCACTTCAGCTTGGCAACGCTTTCAGCCCCCATCCTTCCAATTCCACCACTTGAGCTTTTCCGGCTCGTGCTTGGCGTTGGTCGCGTAATACACCGCACAGCGCAGGGTGTACAACATGCAGCGGTCGAGCTTGCCGCCAGCGGCAATCCGCAGTTCGTCGTAAAGCGCTTGCGGGTCGCGGCCCTTGAGATCGGTGACGCGACGGATACCCAGCGACCACAAATCCTCGGCGACGGATTTGCCAACGCCGGGGATGGTTTTCAGGTCGCGTAGCGCCGCCTGTTTGTTGTCAGGCATGACCGGCGATGGCGGCGAAAACGTTGAAATAATCCGGGAAGGTCTTGGCCACACACTTGGGGTCGTTGATGCGCACCGGCACATTGCCCAGGCTTACCAGCGAGAAGCACATCGCCATGCGGTGGTCGTCGTAGGTATCGATGGCGGCGTTGGGGATCAGCCTGGCGGGCGGGGTGACTTTGATGTAATCCGCGCCCTCCTCCACCGTCGCGCCGACCTTGCGCAGTTCGGCGGCCATCGCTTTGATCCGGTCGGTTTCCTTGACGCGCCAACTGGCGATGTTGCGTAGCACGGTGGTGCCGTCGGCGAACAGGGCCGCGACCGCGAGGGTCATGGCGGCATCGGGGATGTGGTTGCAATCGAGGTCGATGGCTTTCAGCTTGCCGCTGCCGCCGGCTTCGATCCAGTTGTCGCCCATCTCGATGCTTGCGCCCATCAGCGCCAGCGCTTCGGCGAAGCGCACGTCGCCCTGGATGCTGGCCTTACCCACGCCTTCGACGCGCACCGGGCCGTTGCCGATGGCCCCGGCGGCGAGGAAATACGAGGCGCTGGAGGCATCGCCCTCGACGTGAATAATGCCGGGGCTGACGTAACGCGACCCGGCGGGAATCGTGAAAGCCTGCCAACCATCGCGCACCACTTCGACGCCGAAGCGGCGCATCAGATTCAAGGTAATTTCGATGTAGGGCTTGGAGATCAGTTCGCCGACCACTTCAATGGTGATGTCGCGGACCGCCAACGGCGCGGCCATCAGCAAGGCGGTGAGGAATTGGCTGGAGACGTTGCCGCGTACCTGGGTACGACCGGCATCCTGGAGCTTGCCGGGCTGGATGGCAAGCGGCGGGAACCCCTCGGTGCCTTGGTAGGCGATATCGGCGCCCAATAGTCGCAAGGCATCGACCAGGTCGCCGATGGGGCGCTCATGCATCCGCGCCACGCCGGAAAGCTGGTAACTGCCGCCCGACAAGGCCAACGCGGCGGTGAGCGGGCGGAAAGCGGTGCCGGCATTGCCCAGGAACAGGTCGGCCTGCTTCACCGGAAATGCGCCGCCCACGCCTTCCACGCGGTAGTCGCGGCTGTCGCCGTGCTGAGTCCAGTTCACCCCGAGTTTTTTCAGGGCTTCCAGCATGTGACCGGTATCGTCGGAAGCGAGCAGCGCCTTGACCTCGGTGACGCCTTCGGCGAGTGCCGCCAAAAGAAGCGTGCGGTTGGAAATACTTTTCGAGCCGGGCAGGAGAACGCTGCCTGCGGCATGAGAGAGGGGGGTGAGTTCAATGAATTCCATAAGATTCTAGTTACCTAGCGCCATCACGGCACCGTCGTTGGCGAGGGCAAAACCGGCAGCATCGATGGTCGCACCCCCCAGTTCAAAGGACAAAATCCGCAGCACTTTACCATCGCCACAAACCGCGTAACAACGCTGGTTCTCGCAATAAAAAGCGGCACGGGCGGCGCGTCCCGGCAAATCCGGCTCGACCAGGCTGCGAAAAATTTTGAGTTGCTGCCCGTCCATGGCGGTAAAAGCCCCCGGAAACGGCGGGGCAACGGAGCGAATCAGGTTATGGATATCCCGCGCGCTTTGCGTCCAGTCGATGTGACCATCCTCGGCGCAGCGCCCGCCAAAATAGCCGCCCTGACTCAAGTCCTGCGGCGTCAGTTTGGCGGTCCCCGCCAGTAGCCCAGGCAGGCAGCGATTGAGCGCGATTTCGGCGGCGCAAGTGACTTTTGCAAAGACATCCAGCGCGGTGTCGTCGGGCAGAATCGGCACCGCCTGCTGATCGACCAGCGCGCCGTTGTCGGGCTTTTCGTTCATCACGTGCAGCGTCGAACCGGTTTCCGTTTCGCCCTTGATGATCGCCCAATTCACCGGTACCCGCCCGCGATACTTGGGCAGCAACGAGCCGTGCATGTTGTAGGCGCCGCGCGACGGGATGTCGAGCAAAGCCTTTTTCAACATGTTGCGGTAGTAGAAGGAAAACAGGAAATCGGGCTGTGCCGCTTGAACCTGGGCAATCACTTCCGGGGTGTTCGGATCGTCCGGGGTAATCACCGGGATGTCGTACAGCGCGGCCAGTTCGGCGACGCTGTCGAACCAGATGTTTTCGTTGGGGTTGTCGGTGTGGGTGACGATCAACGGGATTTTCACCCCGTGGGCAAGCAGCACCTTGAGGCAGCGAACCCCAACGTTATGGTAGGCGAAGACGACGGCGCGAACTAAATTTCGCCGTTTGGATTGGTCATTATGCATATTTGTTTGATTTGATACGTTGTCTGAGCAAAGTTATTGTTTTTATGAATGAGTTCAATTTGTAACCCAGCCGCCTCAAACGCCTCATCAGGCCAGGGGTTCATAAGTTGCTCACAGAACGATTTGAAGTCATTGTCCCAACTTGAATTATTTGGGAGAAGGATTCCTCCTTCCTATGCCGCCCGTAATTCTTCCCGCAGCACACGGCGCAGGGATTCTTCCGTGACTGGCGAATGTTCCGGCTGTATCGCCGCGCGAAGCGTTTCATTTATCAAAGTTTGATAACCTTTGCCCTGAGCCTCGGCCCGTGCACGAAAAGCCTCCAAAATATCGTCGTCCAGAAAGATCGTAATGCGCGTCTTGCCGCTCGCGGGAATGACCGCACCGCGTTTTGCGTTGGAAAAGTCGTATTCAGTCTTCATATGCCCTCCGTTCATTCGAGGTTGCTTCCCTGGCTGAGATCAAACGCACGTGTTCTCCGCGCATCGTCCAAACTGTCGTAAGCAGTCGCCCCATCGCCCCAAGTCCGACTGTCACGAATCTGGCTTCATCCATGGAATCGTCATCTTCGCGGGTCAGAGCCAGCGGATCATAAAACACCACTTCCGCCTCCTCAAACGAAACGCCATGCTTGCTTAGATTGGAAGCCGATTTTCGGGGATCGAACTCGACTCTCATACCGAGACAATAGGTATTTTATACATACAAAGCAAGGCGTATCGTCATTCGGTTTTTTCCAATATCGCCTGGATCAGATAGCGCGGGCGCTGCCGCACTTCCTGGTAAATCCGCCCCACGTATTCACCCAGCAGGCCGATGCCGAACAGGGTGAGGCCTATCAGGAAAAAGGCGATGGCGAACAGGGTGAACACCCCTTCCGCTTCCGGGCCGATAACCAGGCGGCGCACCACCAGGAATACCACGAACAAAGCGGAGAGCAGCGATACCACCATGCCGGTGAAGGAGAACAGTTGCAACGGCACCACTGAGAAACCGGTCATCAGGTCGAAATTCAAGCGGATCAGGCTGTACAGCGAATACTTGGATTCGCCGACGGCGCGTTCTTCGTGACCGACCACCACTTCGGCGGGATTCTGGGCGAAGGTGTAGGCCAGGGCCGGGATGAAGGTGTTGACCTCGCGGCAATCGTTGATGGCATCGATGATGGGACGGCTATAGGCGCGCAGCATACAGCCCTGGTCGGTCATCTTGATGCGGGTGATGCGTTCGCGCAGGCGGTTCATGGCGCGCGAGGCGTAGTGCCGCCACGCGCTGTCGTTGCGGCTGCGGCGGATCGAGCCGACGTAGTCGTAGCCCTCGTCCATCTTGGCGAGCAGGGTGGCGATGTCTTCCGGCGGGTTTTGCAGGTCGGCGTCCAGCGTCACGATGCGCTCGCCCCGCGAATGCTCGAAACCGGCCATGATCGCCCGGTGCTGGCCGAAATTGCCGTTGAACAGGATCACCCGCGTCACGTCCGGGCGTTTCTGGAACTGCTCGCGCAGGATGGCGGCGGAACGGTCGCGGCTGCCGTCGTTGACGAAGATCGCTTCATAAGCGACACCGAGCTTATCGAGCGCCGGATAGAGGCGGTCGAACAGCGCCTGCAAACCTTCTTCTTCGTTATAAACGGGGATGACGACGGAAACGATGGGCTTCGTCATATCAATCTTTCACGGCCCACTGGCCTTTTTCCAGGGTGTAATAGGTAAAACCGAAGGGCGGCGATGCGATATAGCTCAGGGTGTGGCTATCCTTGCCCTTGGTCACGAAATAACGGTACTCGTTCATGCTCAGGCTGAAACGTGCCTTGGGTATCGCCGGCAGGTAGGCCGGGACGAGCTGTTCCAGTTCGTCGGGATACTGGCCGGTTTTGGCCTGATAGGCGTGCAGCGCGGCGACGATGGTTTCCCCTTTTTCACGCGCGCCGGCGAGGTCGATGCGCACGGTAATCAGAATCGCCGCAGCCATCAGTAAATACAGGAACGTGCGGGCGGCGCGCAGGTTACGCATGAACAGGTTCTTGCGATACCACGCCAGCAGGGTGGCGGGGATAAAGAAAATCACCAATGCCAGCAGCGCCAGAACCGCAATCCCGCCCTGCCCCAGCCAGATGGCGTCGATGTAATACAGGCCGGCAGCGATCAACAGGCTGGAGCGAAACTCGCCCCAGAAAGTCATGGGGGCTTGCTGTTCGGTGCTCATCGACGGTTCTCCTGAAAAATTTCACGGATGGCCGTGCACACCCGTTCCACGTCGGCTTTTTCCATTGCCGGAAAGAGCGGCAGGGTCACGGTTTCGCGCCCGATTTTCTCGGCGTTGGGGAAATCGCCCTCTTCGTAGCCCAAGCCGCGATACAGGCTGAACAGGTGCAGCGCCGGGTAATGGATGCCCACCCCGATGCCGCGCGCATGCATGGCATCGACGAACTGCTTGCGGGTGAGGGTCAATTGCTCCAGCGGCAACAGCGGCGCGAACATGTGCCAGCTATGCCCCTCGTCCCCACGCTCGGGAAACAGCGGCGCCGGCTCGGCATCGAGCAGATCGAAATAATGCCCGACCAGTTCGCGGCGCTTGGCGTTGAATTCGTCGAGGTGTGCCAACTGGCCCACCCCGACCCGCGCCGCCACGTCGGAAAGATTGTACTTGCCGCCCGCCACCGACACGTCCATGTTGCCTTCGGCATCGCGGGAAATCCCGTGGAAGCGCAGCAGGTCGAACTGTTTAACCTCGTCTGCGTGGGTGAGAATCAGCGCCCCGCCCTCGATGGTGGTCATGTTCTTGTTGGGGTGGAAAGAGAACGACACCAGGTCGCCGAAACTGCCGATGCGCCGGCCCTTCCAACTCGAACCGATGGCATGCGCGGCATCCTCGATCACCCGCAGCTTATGACGGCTGGCGAGGGCGTAAAGTGCATCCATATCCACCGGCAAGCCGGCGAAATGCACCGGCATGATCGCCTTGGTACGCGGCGTGATAGCCGCCTCCACCTGCGTGAGGTCAATGTTGCGCGAAGCCAGCCCGACATCGACAAATACCGGACGCGCCCCGACCCGCATAATGACGTTGGGCGTCGCGGCAAAGGAAAGCGCGGGGGTAATCACCTCGTCGCCGGGGCCGATGCCGCATACCTGCAAGGCCACTTCCAAGCCGCCGGTAGCGGAGGTCAGAGTGCGCGTAATCCGCCCGCCGTGATAGTCGGACAGGGCTTTTTCCAGCTTCTGCACGTTCGGCCCGGTGGCCAGCCAGCCGGAACGCAGGACTTCGACGACCCCAGCGATGGTTTCCTCATCGAGGGTGGGTTTGGTAAAAGGTAAATAGTTCATATGGACAGTACTGTAGTGTTGAGTTTTTAGTGCTTAGTTGAGGTGGCGCGGCGCACCCTACCCCACTCAACACTAAAAACTAAACACTCAAAACCGCATCTTCTTCAGCTTCTCGCCACCAGCCAAACCCCGACGATAATCACCCCAATCCCGCTGACGCGCATCGCCGACAGGGCTTCGCCGAACAGCCACCAGGCTGCCAGGGCGTTGACCACGTAACCGATGGAGAGCATCGGGTAGGCGATGCTGACTTCCACCCTTGAGAGCGCCATGATCCATACCACCACGCTGATGACGTAGCAGGTCAGGCCGCCGAAGATGTGCGGCTGGGTGCCGATTTGCCAGCCTAAGCTAAGGAAATTGTCGCGGGTGAAGCTGATGACACCAAGCTGATTGGTGCCGGCCTTGAGCAGCAATTGGGCGACGGCGTTGAGTAGCACGCCGGTGAGGATCAGGCCGAAGCTGAGGGCGTTCATGGCGTGGTCACCACGACGCGGCGGGTGTCGCGGGCGATTTCGTTCATCGGTAGGCCTTTGGTCTTGAGTTCCGCATAGGTTTCAGGCGCCATGGCCGCCAGCGCATAAGGCGCTTTGCGCCACACCGCCTCGAAAGCGGCGTAATCGGGTAGCCAGATGCCGGGTTCCTGCTGGATGCCGAAAGCCAGTTCGTCCTGGTAATTCACCAGGGTGAGGGTGCGCTTGAGGTAATAAGGGAAAGTTTGCTCGTAGGTGCCGACGCTGTAGAACGGCACACCGGGCTTGAGGTAGGGTTTGACCTTCTCGGCGAGGTGCGCGGCGGAACTCGCCGGGGAAAGGGTGTCGTGGCCGAGCAGGGCGATTTGCCCGGCAAGCAGCGTAGCGATGCCCAGTGCCAACAGGCCCGGCGTGGTGCGTTCCTGGCGTAGCCAGTACAGAGCAAGCCCAGTCCCGACAAAGCCGACCACTCCCGCAACGGCCAGCCACACTGAATAGGCCTGATACAGGGGCAACGGCACTTCGTCGTTGGCGAACATCACCGCATACGGCGAAAAGATCAAACCCAGCCCGGCGAAAACCGCGACGGGCAGGGCTTGCCAGAACAGGCGGCGCGGCGCGGTGCGGGTCAGGTATTCACCGATCAGCAGTGCCAGCGCCGGGAATATCGGCAGGATGTAGGAAGGCAGCTTGGAGCTCGACATCGAGAAGAAAGCGAAGATGAACACCGCCCAGATCAACAGGAAACGCTTGGGCTGGAAACGCCCCGCTTCGGCTCGCAAGGCTTGTCCCAGTGCGGGGAAGATCGCCACGATCCACGGCAGGATGCCCAACGCCAGGATGGGAAAGAAGGCGTACCAGGGCTGGTAGCGGTTATGTCCCTTGGTGAGGAAGCGCTCGAAATGCTCGTGGATGAAAAAGAAATGGAAGAACTCGGGATTCGCCTGCGACACCGCCACGAACCACGGCGCGGAGATCGCAAAAAACAGCGCCAGACCGGGAAGAAAATGGAGGCGTTTCCACAATGCGAAGTCGCGCTGGATCAAGGTGTAGAGCACCAGCACCGCCCCCGGCAGCACCAGCCCGATCAAGCCCTTGCTCAATATCGACAACGCCAGCGCCGCCCACACCACCAGCATCCAGCGGCGGTTTTCCGTGGCGCTGGCGCCGTCGCGATGGGCGAGCAGAAAACCGGCAAGACCGAGGAACATGAAAAAACTCACCCCCATATCGAGGGTGTTGATATGGCCGATCAGCGCCCACAGCAGGCTGCTCGCCAGCACCAGCGCGGCATACAGACCGGCCTGCTCCCCCCACAGGCGGCGTCCCGCCAGCCAGGCCAGAATAACACCGGCAAAACCGGTCAGCGCCGACCATAGCCGCGCCGTCCAGTGATGTTCGCCGAACAGGGTGTAAGCGGTCGCGGTCGCCCAGTATTGCAGGGCGGGTTTTTCGAAATATTTGATGCCGTTGAGACGCGGCGTCAGCCAGTCGCCGGTGGCGACCATCTCGCGCGGAATTTCGGCGTAACGCCCCTCGTCGGGACGCACCAGGTTGCGGTAGTCGAGGGTGCCGAACCAGACCAGGAAGAGCGCCGCAAGAAGAAACAGCAGCAAAGGTTTGGTGGGCAGGGAATGAGTGCTCATCGGGGACGGAAATTGGAAGACCGGCGGATTATACCACCCGCCCCGCCGCCTTGAGCAGGACGATCAGCGCGCCTCCCCCGCCGTCCGCCGCGCGCGCTTGGCAGAACGCCAGCACGTCGTCGCGCTGCATCAGCCAGTTGGCGGTCTTGAGTTTCAACACCGGCTCGCGGTTTTTCGACCCCAGCCCCTTGCCGTGGATCACTCGCACGCAGCGCAGACCGAAACGCCGGCACTCGTTGATAAACTGGATCAACAATTGGCGCGCCCCGTCGCTGTTATGGCCGTGCAGATCGACTTCGGACTGGATCACCCAATGGCCGCGCCGCAATTTCTTGAGTACGTCGTTCGCCAGCCCGTTGCGCAGGAAAACCAACTCTTCGCCGGTTTCCATGCGGTCGGCCCAGGAAATGTGGTCGCTGAGACTATCGACCAGCACCTGTTGCTCGTCGAGCAAGGTCTGGCGCGGCTCCGGCCAGGGACGCGGCGGCGCGAGGCGCACCCGGTCATGATGCAACGGACGCACGTCGGCGACCGCCTGGCGAAACAGGGCGATTTCTTCTTCAGTCAGAGGTTGCGGGAGTTTTCCCTTTTTCCACTTCATCATTGGCGGGGAATGGGCGGCGATTCAAAAAAGCGCTCATTAAACCGCCAACCCGGCTGGAAAGCAAAAAACCGGCGCAGCCATCGCGGGACTACGCCGGTTTTTTGCACCCGTGGGAGCGTGCCTCTTGTGCCCAGGCTTTTGGGGTATGGCCGCGACAACCACTGCCGCTTCGGCCTACCCCGCTTCGTGGCTGAAGCCCCTCCTACCGTACCGTGAAGCCTTGTGCGGTGCCGTCGGCGTTCTTGATGTAAATCACGCCGTTGTCCACCCACCATGCCGGTTTGCCGGCGTCGGCCTTCACCAACTGCCAGTGCGGCAGCAGGGTGTAGCTTTTGCCGTTCACCGTGGCGATGGCCGTACCGTCCATGCGCGGCATGACCGTGAGCATGGCGTCGCCGAGTTCCTTGGCAAAGGTCGCCTGCAAGGTCGTATAGTCGGCGAAATCAGGCACGATCATCTGGCTGAAACTACCGTCGTTGTAAGCGACATTGCCGCCCACGCCGACGAAGGTCGCGGTGTAGGCTTGCGCCTGGCGGTTCCATACCGGGCGCCCCACGTAGGTGGTGGCGTCGCCGGTGGTGACTTGCCAGCTTCCGTTCCAGCGCATTTCGCTGGTCGCGCCCGGCAGCGCCGTGGCGACGGCGGCGGCGAATCCTTGCGGGTCGGCTACGCTGGGCACGAAGGTGGTGACCAGGCCGCCGGTCGCGACTTCGACGTTGCCTTCGCTGCTGACGCTCACGCCGTCGGTACGGCTGGTGTCGACGCGGATGCGCCGGCTGGGGAAGACGCTGACCTGGTCGGCGCTGAGCCCGAAGGTCAGTGCGGCCTGGGCTTTCTGACTGGCGCTGGCATCGCCGCCGACCTGGAAGGCGAGAACTCCCTGGGCGCTCTGGCTGGGGGTGGCCGGCAAGGTGCTGGTACCCAGCGTCTGGTTGACCACTTTGAAGATATTCTCGTCGAGCTTGGCGCCGTTGAGGCGCAATGGGGTGCCGGTGAGGCGGGGAATGAAGGCGCTGTTGCGGTAGCCGCTTGCGGTGAATTTGGCGCCGCCCGGTACGGTGTCGTCGCCCACCGCTTCGCTGGTGCCGGCCTGGGTGCCGAGGTAGGCGCCGATCACCATGCCGTTCTTGTCGAACTCGGCGGTTTCGCCGGCCCATACGATGCCGTCCTTGATGGCGGCAAAGTCGTTCCCCATTCCGCCGCTCAGCGCGGAGAAGGTGCCGGCGGGGAGAATGATGTAGCAGGTCTTGACGTGAACCACGTCCTTGGACAGTTCGCTGCTGGCCTGGATGATGGTGTTGCACTTCTGGCTGCCGGTGCCGCTGTTGCCGCTGTGGATGACGCTGCCGCCGACGCTGACCAGGGGCTGGTTGTC
>JAGXQV010000123.1 GCA_018336195.1 Sulfuricella sp.
CTTCAAAAGCCAGCGCACGTTTCACTTCCACGTCATCCATGTAGCCCCGGTTTACAGCAAACAGGGTCACGGCCATCTCGGCCACGTTCATGGGTGAGTACTGGAACTGTTTCATGAGCTCGGTCACCATCTTGCCGCGCTCAAGCTGCTTGCGGGTAGCTTCGTCAAGATCAGAAGCAAACTGAGCAAACGCCGCCAGTTCACGATACTGGGCCAAAGCCAGACGAATACCCCCACCGAGCTTCTTGATCACCTTGGTCTGCGCCGCGCCACCTACTCGCGAGACAGAAAGGCCCGCATTGATGGCCGGGCGAATACCCGCATTGAACAGATCGGATTCCAGAAAAATCTGGCCGTCAGTAATGGAAATGACGTTGGTCGGCACAAAAGCGGAGACGTCACCCGCCTGCGTTTCAATCACAGGCAAAGCCGTCAGAGAACCCGTTTTGCCTTTGACCGCGCCATTGGTCTTTTTCTCGACATAATCGGCGTTCACTCGTGCAGAACGCTCCAGCAGACGTGAGTGCAGATAGAACACATCGCCAGGGTAGGCTTCACGACCGGGAGGACGACGCAACAGCAGGGAAATCTGGCGATACGCCCAAGCCTGCTTGGTGAGATCGTCATAAACAATCAAAGCATCCCGACCGGTATCACGGAAATATTCCCCCATGGAACAACCGGCATAAGGTGCGATGAATTGCATGGCTGCCGGATCAGAGGCTGTCGCCGCGACGATGATGGTATGCGCCATCGCACCATGCTCTTCCAGTTTGCGCACAACGTTGGCAACAGAAGAGGCTTTCTGCCCCACCGCTACGTAGATACACAAAACCCCGGTGCTTTTCTGGTTGATGATGGTGTCGATAGCAACGGCGGTCTTACCCGTCTGGCGGTCACCAATGATCAGCTCACGCTGCCCCCGACCGATCGGCACCATGGAATCCACCGATTTCAGCCCCGTTTGCATGGGCTGCCCCACGGACTGACGATCAATCACACCGGGCGCAATTTTCTCAATGGGGGATGTTTCTGTAGCGGCAATAGGGCCCTTGGCGTCAATCGGCTGCCCTAGTGCGTTGACTACACGACCGAGCAGCGCCTCCCCGACAGGCACTTCAAGGATGCGTCCGGTACATTTGACCGTATCACCCTCAGTAATATGCTCATATTCGCCCAACACCACGGCACCAACGGAATCGCGCTCCAAGTTCAGCGCCATACCGAAAACGTTGCCGGGAAACTCCAGCATTTCGCCCTGCATGACATCGGCCAAGCCATGGATACGGACGATGCCGTCAGTAACGGACACGACAGTGCCCTGAGTGCGCAGCTGCGAGCCAGACTCCAGACTCTGGATCCGGCTCTTGATCAGCTCACTGATTTCAGACGGGTTGAGTTGCATAACTACTCCGATTCTCTAATCAAGCTTTTAGGGTAACGCTCAGGCTTCCCAGCCCACCACGCACCGACGCATCCATCACTTCATCACCCACCTGAATAACTATTCCACCGATGAGATCGGCATCCACAGACTGGGTTGCATTGATCTTGCGTCCAAATTTGGTTTCCAGTTTTGCGGCCAAGCTCGCCAACTGCTCGGCTGACATTTCGTAGGCAGTGCAAACATGGGCATTCAACTCGCCTTCCTGTGCAGCCTTCAAAGCCTCGAACAAGGAAACGATTTCCGGTACCAGAGGCAAACGCTTGTTCTCGGACAACACGTGCACCAGATTCGCCCCCTCTTGCCCGAGCTGACCACCACAGATAGACAGCACCACTTCTGCGACACGGGCACTATCCACCGCAGGATTGAGGGCCAACGCAAGCATCTGCTCATCTGCGGCAACTGCAGCCAATATTGCCAAGCGCTGAGACCACGGCTCCCAAGTATTGCCCTGCGCTGCCAGCTTGCCTACCGCTTCAGCATAGGGTCGCGCCAAGGTTGCTCTTTCCATCGTCTTTTCCTGTGTTTACAGCTCGTTCTTGATGGATTCCAGCAAGTCAGCATGCACCGCCGGATTCACCTCACGACGCAGGATGCGACTCGCACCTGCAACCACAAGGGCCGCAACGTCGGCACGCAGAGCCTCTCTGGCCCGATGGCTTTCCTGTTCAATCTCGGCCTTGGCTGCGGCAATCAGGCGATCGCCTTCCTCCCGTGCGGACTGCTTGGCCTCCTCGATCAGCTGCTGAGCACGTTTCTCTGCTTGAACAAGAATTTCCGCCGACTTCTGCTTGGCTTCATGCAAGCTTTCGGTTGCCCGTTTGGCAGCCAATTCCAACTCATGCTTGCCACGATCAGCGGCAGCAAGACCATCCGCGATTTGTTTACGACGAGTTTCCAGCGCAGTCACGATCGGTGGCCAGACATATTTCATGCAGAACCACACGAACAAAGCGAACGTGACGGACTGCCCGATCAGGGTCATATTGATATTCATGACCGATCCTCTTGCAGGTTAAGGCGCTTGCGCAACAATTAAGCAGCCACAGCAAACAGAACGTACATGGCCAGACCGACAGCAATCATCGGCACCGCATCGACCAGACCCATGACGATAAAGAACTGGGTACGCAACATGGGGATCAACTCGGGTTGACGCGCGGCACCCTCAAGAAAGCGGCCACCGAGGATACCAATACCCACGGAAGCGCCCAGAGCGCCCAAACCCATCATGAGTGCGCCGGCGATGTAAAGCAGTGCGTGTTCCATGTAAATCTCCTTTCAAATAAATCAGTGATGTTCTTGGTGAGCCATGTCCAGATAGACAATGGTCAAAGTCATGAAAATAAAGGCCTGCAGCGTAATCACAAGAATGTGGAACACGGCCCACACCCATTGCAGCACACCTCCCGTCAGCGCCAAAACCGCACCTTGCGCAAATAACAGGGCAATCAGGATAAAGATCATTTCCCCCGCGTACATGTTGCCAAACAACCGCAACGCCAGGGAAACCGGCTTGGCCAACAGGTTGACCCCCTCCAGGAAGAGGTTGGCAGGCAAACCAAACTTGCCGAAGGGCTGCAAGGTCAACTCACCTACAAAACCGCCCACGCCCTTCATTTTCACGCTGTAGTACAACACCAGGAAAAATACGGATAGCGACATGCCGAACGTGGCATTGGGGTCGGTCGTAGGCACCACCTTGAGGAAAGGCAAACCAAGCGCACCAGCCACCCCCGGCAACCAGTCGATCGGCACCAGATCCATCAGATTCATCAAAAAAATCCAGATGAAAATGGTCAGCGCCAGCGGTGCGACCATGGCATTTCGCCCGCTGAAAGAGCCGCGCACACTGGTGTCGATAAACTCGACGATCCATTCCACAAAATTCTGCAAACCACTCGGAACGCCCGTCACAGCCGTTTTCGCCGCGCGATGGAAAAAGAACAAGAACAGCGCGCCCACAAGAAAAGAAACGCCCATGGTGTCAACGTTGATCGCCCAGAATCCCATGTCCTTCGCTTCTTGCGCAGAATGCGCAAGCGTCCAGGTATCTTGGGAGAGCAACTCGCCATCCGTACGCAGATAACCACTGGGCAACTTGCCATAGGTCAAGTTCTGAAGGTGATGCTTGATGTATTCCGTGGAGGAATGCGCGTCCGAAGACATAGCCGTTACCCGCTCATTAATCTATGTGTACGACAGCCAGCGCCACAGCCCAGACCAGCTGCCCAAAAACAAACCCAAGCAACATCGGCAGCGGTTGGAACACAGAAACATGTATTCCGACCCCAAACCCCACCGACAGCAAAAAAACGACAACAAAAAACCGCTCCCTCACGGAACGGTAAAAATTCTTCAGGTGCCATCGACCATCGGAGCTGTAAATCCACAAACCACGCCACCAACGCCAAGCGAGTATGCCGGAATTCGCTACAGCCACACTACCGCCAAACAAAAAAGGCCAGTGCGACACTCCACCCCACAACCAGATAGCCACCGTAACCAGAACTACAGCCGCCATCTGTATGACCAAGGTCAAGAACATTAGCTGTTTATTATATGTAAATTAGGGAGGCTAATGCAATCATCAGCGTCTTTGATGATTTGTTTGTCCTGTTATTGAATGCGTTCCAATAAGCCAGCCAATTGTTCGAGGCTGGCAAATTCGATGCTCAGCTTGCCGACTCCTTTTCTATTGGCGCGGATGTGTACACTGGCGGCAAGCCGGTCTGACAGCTCTTCTTCCAGACGAAGCACATCGCGATCCCTTTCGACCGGAACAATCTCAACCGGCTTCAGTAGACGCGAGACCAGGCGTTCTGCTTCCCGCACGGATAAACCGCGCCGCTCAATTTCATGGGCCGCCTCGACCTGCTGTACGGCCCCCAATGGCAACAGGGCGCGGGCATGCCCCATATCCAGGCCGCCACGCATCAGCATGTCTTGTACCGATTTGCTTAATTGCAACAGACGCAGCAAGTTGGTCACTCCCGTTCTGGAACGTCCCACAGATTCGGCTGCAACCTGGTGCGTCATGCTGAATTCGTCAATCAGCCGTTGCAAACCTTGAGCCTCTTCCAACGGGTTGAGGTTTTCGCGCTGAATGTTCTCGATCAGCGCCATTTTCAGGGCGACTTCATCCGCGACATCTCGCACGAGCACGGGAATTTCCGTCAGGCCCGCCATCTGGCTGGCGCGCCAGCGACGCTCACCCGCGATGATTTCATAACGCCCCCCAGCGATACCACGCGCCAGAATGGGTTGCATCAGCCCTTGGGTTTTGATGG
>JAGXQV010000124.1 GCA_018336195.1 Sulfuricella sp.
AGATGTCAGCGAGCGGGTTGCAGCCTTGCATGAGCAAGAGGTGCGACTCCGAAGCAAGACCATGGAAATGCACATGTCAGAAGCGCGTACCCGCGCAATTTTGCGCACCATGCTCGATGGCCTGGTGCAGATCGCCCCGGATGGCACCATCCTCGAAGTGAACGACGCCATCGTTTCCACCTTTGGATACGAGCACGAAGGGGAACTGCTGGGCCAGAACGTGAGCATGCTGATGCCGGAACCCTATCGGGCCAGTCACGATGCCCACCTCCAGCGTTATCTACACAGCCGTGAGCCGCATATTCTTGGGCGTCGCCGTGAGCTGCAAGGTATCCGCAAAGACGGTGTGACTTTTGCCATCGAATTGATGGTCAATGAAATGGTGGATGACGCAGGCTCCACCTTCATTGGCATCATCAGGGACATCACCGAGCAGAAAATTGCCCTGATGGTCATGCACGATGCATTGGTGGCCGCGCAGGAAGCAAGTGAGGCGCGCTCACGTTTTCTGGCCAACATGAGTCATGAAATACGCACCCCCATCAATGCCGTGGTGGGGTTCGCCCAGCTGGCCCTGCATTTGCACGAGCTGCCAGACCTGGCCCGACGTCACCTGGAAAAAATCAATGCTGCAGCGGAATCGTTGCTGGGGGTCGTCAATGACATTCTCGATTTTTCCAAGATTGAAGCGGGCAAGCTGGAAATGGAATACGTGCCTTTCAGTCTGGATGGTGTGTTGTCACGGGTGACCGACCTGTTTTCCATCAAGGCGCGTGAAAAAGGCGTGGAACTTGCCGTGGCCGCCTCGCCCGGTGTCCCCCGGCGATTGTTGGGCGACCCTTTGCGTTTGGCGCAAGTGCTGACCAATCTGGTGGGCAATGCCATCAAATTCACCAGCAGGGGTGAAATCGACGTGCTTGTCGAGCTGGAGGTGGTCAACGAAGGACAGGCGACCTTGATCTTTACGGTCATGGATACCGGCATTGGCATGACGCCGACACAGTTGGCACACGTGTTCTCGCCGTTTACCCAGGCAGACAACTCCACCACGCGCAAGTTTGGGGGAACCGGTCTGGGGCTGGTGATCAGCAACCAGCTCATTGAACGCATGGCAGGACAAATCTCTGTCGAAAGCACCTTTGGCGAAGGCAGCACCTTCCGCTTTACTGCGCGCTTTGGACTCGACACCAGCAAGGCTGTTGCGGCTTACAGCCCGTTACAAAACAAACGGGTCTTGATACTGGAAGACAACGCCATCATGCGCACTTTGCTGATGCAAACCCTGACATCGTTTGGATGCTGGACGGAAGCGCTGGCAAGCGGTGAAGAGGCACTGACGCGCATAGCTTCATCCCCCGATGTGGATGCCGTCATCATGGATTGGCACCTGCCAGGCATGGACGGTCTGGAAACTGCACGTCAGCTCCGATCTCGCGGGGTGGTTACGCCCTTCATTCTGGTTACTGGCGATGATCCGGAGAGCGCACGCATGCAGGATCAGTTTGCCGATTTCCAGGCTTACCTGGGCAAACCCGTGGGGCATTCGACTTTGCACGATGTGCTATTCAGCCTGTTTGGCGGGGAGTCGAAAGGCCGACGCAAGCATGCCTCGCTATTGGAAAAACATCCCGACCTTGCCGGTTTCCGCATCTTGCTGGTGGATGACAACGATTTGAACCGCCAGGTTGGCACCGAGCTGATTCGCCTGACGGGTGCCGTGGTGGAAACGGCAGAGGATGGCGCACTGGCGGTTGAAGCGGTTCAGCAGAGGCATTTCGATCTGGTGCTCATGGATATTCAGATGCCGGTCATGGATGGGTACACCGCAGCCAGAACCTTACGGGCCCGCTACCCTGATTTGCCTGTAGTCGCGTTGACGGCGCACGCCATGATCGAAGAGAAAGCGCGGGTCATCGAAGCGGGCATGAATGACATCATTACCAAGCCGATTCTGCCCGATGTGTTGTTCAGCACGCTGGCGCGTTTTTTGACGGGTGAACACGAGCTGCGCCAAGCACAGCCTCCTGGCGAGGCTGTGCAGGCCGAGTTGCGGGTCGCGCGTTGCCATGACGCGCTTTCCCTCGATGGGGTGGAGCCGCAGTACGAAATTTTGAGCGTTGAGGTTGGCATGATGACCGCCAACGGTGACACAGGGTTTTACGCGCGCATGTTGCAGATGTTTTTGCACAGCCCCACAGGTGACATGGGGAGTTTGCAGATTTTGATCGAGCACGGTGACCTCGCCGGAGCCAGACGTCAGGCACATAGCCTGAAAGGCATGGCGGCTTCGATCGGCGCAAAACCATTACAGTCGGTGATGCTCAACATGGAAGCCTTGTTGAAAGAAGAACGGGCAACCGAAGCGCTTGCTCTTTTTCTCAAAGCGCGCGACCTGTTGGTTGCGACGAAATTGGCCTGCGAGATGTATTTGGGGAGTGGGCCGGGTACCCCGGCAGCGCACAGAAGCGGTTAGTTCGGCGGGGTGCTGGAGTGGGTTCTACCCTGTGGTTTTCAGTGATGTTCCTCCACAAACAACCGCGTGTGTGGACGAACACCACGCAATGGCCAGGCACCTATGACGGCGCGCCGCTTTCTTTCAAGCTGGTTTTCAAGGTGTCGAGGGCACCATGCAGCTGCTGATCCAGTTCCACACCTTCTTCGTACAGGATGCTGATCCGGGCTTGCAGCGGGCGAATGATGTTCCATAGACGCAGTTCCTGATCATCAGTCAGCACCAAGCCAGTCAGTTCCCGCTCCATCTGCGATTCCAGCTGATTGAAGATGTTGGCCATCTCCGATTGGCTGTTTTTGTACTGGGTGTTGAACTGTGTGAGCAGATAGCTCAACAAGGAGGCGGCCGTTACCAGATTGGCGCGCTCGGCGCGCATGCGCATTTCTTCAGCCATTCCCTGCAGGCGGTATTCCATCCCCTCGGCCAGCAAGGCCAGATTGTCTTTCATGCGCCCATACTGGTCGGCGTTGGCGGTGGGCATGTTGCGCACCAGAATGGCGACGTTGGGGTAACAAAAGGCAGAACGATCACCGTAGTCGTAGATATGCCGGTTTTCCACCGACAGGCTGCGCAGCATTTCCTGCTCGACAGGGCTGGAACGGCGTTCGCTGTTCAGCGTCAGGATGCTGTCACGTGTACGGAACTGCACTGTGCCCTTGAGTCCATATTCATCCAGCGCTTTTAGGGTGATTTCTGCCAAGTCGCCCATAGAGCGACTCGTCAAAGAACTCCGGATGGCATTGAGCACCACCCCGTACTCCCCCGTGGTAGACAGGCTCGTCATGAGCATGCCCATGGTTTCGGTCACTTCTTTACGCAGGCTGGCCACCAGACTGCGGTTTTTGATGGCCAGCTCGACTTTGTGGCACAGGTCTGCGGCGCTCAGGGGTTTGGGGAGAATGTCATCTCCGCCAGCGTCATATGCCGCCAGACGGGTTTCCGGGTCGTCTTTTGCGGTAACGAAGATGATGAAAATATCGTTGTTTGCAAAATCGGCACGAACGCGCCGACAGGTTTCCAGACCATCCATGTGGGGCATGAGAATATCCAACAGCACAATATCCGGACGGTCTTTCTTGAGCGCTTCCAAGCCGTCGAAACCATTGTGAGCGGTGGAGTAACGGTATTTTTCAGAACCGAGATGATGTTTCGCGATTTCGATGTTGAACTCATCGTCATCGACCAGCAGGATGTGGTTGACCTCGGGCATACTTACTCTCCTTAATAAGTTTCCCGCACTAACGACATTTCCGGTTGAAACTTAAACAAAATCGACACGCAGCGATGACCTCGCTGCCAGCCTCCAGCCAACCAATGAGCCTTGTCATGACGGACTTGAAACAACGCGCCCTGGACTATCATCAGTTTCCTTCCCCCGGAAAAATCTCAGTTGAATCATCCAAACCCTGTGCCACGCAGGGAGACCTCTCCCTGGCCTATACCCCCGGTGTCGCCGAGCCGGTCAGGGCCATTGCCGAGAACCCCGAAAATGCCTACCGC
>JAGXQV010000125.1 GCA_018336195.1 Sulfuricella sp.
GGGGGTGTAAGCCGGAACCCCAGAAAATTCCGTCATCCCCATACTAGCCCCGCAACGATCTTGTCCAGGTCGATGGCCTGGCCCCTGCCACGGAAGGTGTAGTGGCCGTTCATTAGAATATGCCTCCACGCTACCGGCGAAATTTTCTTAAGCATAGCCAGCGCTTTTGTGTTACCAGTCGCCTCGTATTTCGTGAGCAACCGCGACAGGATGGCGGAGTTGTAATAGATGATCACGTTTGCAACCAGCCTACCGCATTGGTTGCTGATCTCTATCTCGATATCGGTCCTTCCGGTGAGCTCCTTTTTGCCGCCGACCTGGGCAATTGTTGAACGCAGTTGGTGATAAGACTCAATTCTATTTTGTGAGCGATGAATGTTTCGTTGCAACTGCGGGTCGCGCAAGTATCGCAGAGTGTAGATGCTGCGGATCAACTTGTCCAACTCGAATATCGCACGACGCGTGGGGTTCTCTGTATAGGTGCATAATTTCCGAATCAGCGTGCTTTGGGTCATCTCTTTTAGGCCAAGGGTAGCAACAATCTGGTCGATGTTGGCCTTTTCATCCACGATGGCCTGCAGGTCGATTTCTCCGACCGGACGAATCAGGCATTGGTCGTACCGTGCAGGGTCGCCGGCGCAGTAGAGTTGCTTCAGTTGCTCCTCCAGATCGGTGAAACGAGGTTCGAAGCTCGGACCGAACCAGTACATGATTGCGAAGTTGGCCTTATTGATGCTGTGCATGTCTCCGGTGACCTTGGTTGGCACGATCTCCGAAGTGTTGTTGTACCAGACGTCGAAAACGTGGTGGGCCTCGTACTCATGAGCGCCGATCAGCCAGCCCTGTAACGGCACGTGATTGCACAGGAGAGTGTAGGCGACGACTCCTTTGCCCCGGCCGAAATACTTGCGGGAATAACGGGCCTTGACTGTCGGGCGCTCCACTCCGAATTTCTGGCCGTCAACAGCACCGTAGAGGGCGTACAAATCGAACGAATAGTGCGGGAAAATCGGAAGCTCGGCTATTGCGTTGCTGATCCAATCGTTCGCCGCCTGCAGAGAGGCCAGGCGCAAGTATTGCTGATATGTCGTCTCCATAACGTGATAGGGAATGTCGCTGGTCTGAGCCATAGCGAGATTCCCGTGATTCATCGCCTGGGCGAAGATGACCGCCGTCAAACTGTCCCGGTCGGCGGCGTGCTTGGCGTATCGCGGCTGGAGCGGCGTCATGGCTGACAAGAAATGACATTGTTCATCGACGTAGCGGAAGACGTCGGCTATATCGCAAAAAGACATCTGCTCGTAGAATTTCTTTTGTTGCTTATTGTCATTGTCAGCTTTCGGCCTGCGCCAGGTAAGTGTTTTATTCTTGGCGTCGTACTCTAAATGCTTCAGCTTTCCTTGGCGCAGCTCACTGTTGAACGCCAGCCACTGGCGGTGCAGTTCATCCGTAAGGGTTTTGAGCTGGGATTCAAGGGACTGCCGGAGCCATGGGATGTCCAGTTGATCAAGGATAGTGGCTTTCTCTTCAAGAGAAACAAGCTCGTCGCTTAAGCACCGATGCTGCATACTGTCGTCCAGGTATATCTCGCCGGACTTCAAATGCTTCCTGATTCGTCGGTAAATCCAGAACTCGTAGCGATCGGCATGGACGCCAGTCGGGTTTCCGTCCGAGTCGAAAACCAGCAGATAGGGCCGCAAGCGCGCGGGCACCGTTCCTTCCGGGCATTCGGCCAGCGGTCGTTGTGAGAGCCGCTGTTGCTTGGAAAATACGCCTTTCATCCATGCAAGTGCTGCGATCCACGGATTGTCCTGCTCGTTGCTCGATAAATTGAGCGCCCTGAAGAGCGGACGCAGATGCCGGCGGACTCGGTCGGCCAGTTCATCCACAACTTCCCAGCGCAAGACCAATTTGCCGACCGGTTTCTCGCTCAGAAGCTGACCCATGATCTTGAGCTCGTCTCTGGGCACGATGGTGAATACATGCTCACGAACGGTGCCGAAAGGAATGGCATTGGGTACCTCGTCGTCTACATAGATCAACAACAAGCGCCCAACCTGTGGCGTCTCATGCTGCTGCCGCCTCGCCTGTACCAGGGAGTGTCGTTTGTTCGCCCTGGCTTTCGTTTCATCTTCCAGCTGCTTCATGTGGTAGCCCAAGGCGTCGACAAGATTGTCGGTGATCTGCCTGTAGCGCTGCCAAGCATAACATAGCAGGTACAGGTGTGTCTGTTCTGGCTTGAGGTGGCGCAACTCGTAGATGGTGTAAAAGTTTGCCAGATTTGAGTAGTAGTGCACATTCTGCTGGGAGATCGCCAGCTTGGGCACCAGCGCTTTGGCGATTTGATACAGCGGTTCCAGCTTGGAAAGCTTCTCGCGTTCCTTCACCATTTGTCGCCAGCCGAAATTCTTGGCGTCTTGCTTGAGGGCGGCCAGTTCGGATAACGTGTCGTCGCGTACCAGTAGCTGGGCCAACTCAGCCTTGGCCGAGTCATCCAGCTCTGCAGTCAGCAGGGCGCCCAAGCGTCGGCGCTCGGTGGACAACGCCGCGCTGATCAGCTCCTGCAAAGTCGTGTAGCCGGGCCGCACGATCTTGTGTTCGTTGAGCCAGGTTATCAGCTCGGTGACGATGAAGCCAGGCGTGACGTCACGCCGCACAATCTGTGTAGATCGTTGCACGAGCTGAGGCAGGAATTCCGCCGACCACAGATGGTAACCGAACAATTCGGCGATCAGGGGCCGCTGAGTGTAGTGTTCATGTTTGGTGACGCGTTTTCGCTCGAAAACCTGGCCGTTGAAATACCGGCTAAGGACGAAGGCGCAATCGCCTTCAACCTCATCCCAGACGAAGCGGAAGAAGGCGTGTTTGGCTTTGAAGTAGCCGATCTGCAAGACGCAGTAAACTTGGGCATGAAGGCCGGGCCGACTGCATGCGAGAGCCAGTTCTGCTTCGGATATTGATAGATACTCGGACCGCTGCCCATCGTCAAAGTCAGGCAGGCCATACAACGCGTATTGCTCGGCATCGGTCAGGATGGTCAGCAGCTTATTCTTGCCGGTCATCGTTGAGCCGTTCCCTGTGCTGCCGGCCAACACACCCTTGCCAGCGTTTCGATGAGCGTGGTACGCTTGACGCCGAAGTTGCGACACACGGCCGCCTTGGACATACCACCGTCCAGCGCGGCGATAATGGCGTCCAGCTTCTCACCAACAATGGCCGGTGGTCGTCCGCCAATCCGTCCACGTCGCTTGGCTGCCTCCATACCCGCAACGACCCGTTCCCGTATCAAAGCTCTTTCGTATTGGGCCAGCGCTCCGAATACATGAAACAACAATTCGCCGGACGCCGTCGTTGTATCCATGCCCTCAGTGAGTGAACGGAAGGCCACCTGTTTATCTTTCAGGGAATTGACAATGGATAACAGGTGAGATAACGAGCGCCCAAGCCGATCCAGTTTCCAGACTACAAGAACATCACCGGGGCGAACGAACGCAAGTGCTTTTGACAATCCAAGCCGATCATCTTTGGCCCCGGAGGCATGGTCTTCAAATAAATGCCGACTATCTACCCCGGCCCCTATGAGCGCGTCGCGCTGAAGGTTGGTAGTCTGGCGATCCGAGTCGGATGATACCCGCATATAACCGACGAGCATGTACGGAAACTCCTAAAATTTAGTTTCCGTATGGTCTACCATAGCGACAGTGTTTTTCGTACACTTTTTGAAGGGTCAAAGGGATAATATCTGCGTCCGGATCGACCCTGTCGGAAAACATCTGTTTTACGTCAGCGGAGCATGATGGTATTTTCTCGGGGTTCCGGCTTACCCCCCCATGTTGGGATTACCCCGGGTTGGGCAAAAATACCCAAGGCATTAAAATAGCCTTGACCTGGCAATGCAATTGCATTACCATACATACACCCAACTTATTTCACTGGAGAGTGCTATGGCTGCTACCCTCGAAGTCGAATCCACGCTCACCGACCGCTATCAGACCACGGTGCCGGAAACCGTCCGTCGTGCGCTCAAGCTCGGCAAGCGCGACAAGATTCGCTACACCATCCGCCAGAACGGCGAAGTGGTGCTTACGCGCACCACCTCTACCGAAGGTCATGATCCTGTGCTTGGGCAGTTCCTGAACTTCCTGGCGCATGACATCGCCAGCCACCCTGAACGTCTCCGGGCTGTCGACACCGGTCTTGTCAATCGCATTCAGTCGCTGGTTGGCGACATTGAAGTCGATCTCGACGCAACCTTGTCGGAAGATGATGAATGAGCGGGAACAAGCCCGCCCCTCTGATCGTCAATGATTGGGCGATCTTCGCACACCCGCTGTTTCTTGATCAACTCGAAACACTGATCCAGCAGGTCGAGGACCTCAAGCAAAAAGACCCGGATGGTTTCACCAAGAAGAACGCTGCCAAGCAACTGGCGGCGATTGCAAAGTTGGCATTTGATATCATTCCACAAAACCCGACAAGGCCGGAGTACCGACAGGGCAACACTCTTGGTGAGGGCCATAAGCACTGGTTCCGTGCCAAGTTTTTTCAGCAGTACCGGCTGTTCTTCCGCTACCACGCCCAGAGCAAGGTGATCGTCTACGCCTGGGTGAATGACGAAGAAACCAAGCGGGCCTACGAGAGCAGCAAGGATGCTTACAGGATCTTTCGCAAGATGCTGGAGAGTGGTCATCCGCCTGACGATTGGGATCGGCTCCTGTCCGAGGCCCGCACAGAATTCAGTCGGATACGGCAATTAGCGGCGAAGGCGGGGGCTTTGGGGTCCGCTCACGAAACGGAATAGGTTTCGTACATCGGGAAGAGGGGTCATGGCCCCTCATTGCATGAATGTTGGGATTACCCCGACCATGACGGAATTTTCTGGGATTCCGGCTTACACCCCCTCCATGGCCTCCCGAAAGCCCATGAACTCGAACCGGGGATGATCAAAGTAATTGGTGCGATCCTGCCAATCGTGGGCGTAGCCCTGGCGCATGAGATACTCCCAGGCCAGGTGGCGCTCGTCACTACCGTGCTGGAAATAGCCGTTCTCGGGATCGGTCAGATTCATGAGGTCGGCGACGAAGCCCTTGATGATATCTTCGGGATCAACCTCGAGGTCCTCGCACAAATCGAGGAATTCATCCGGCAGTCTGAATGTGTAGACCCTCTTTCTCTCCACTCCTCTCTCCTCCTGCTTGCGTAAGGCCTTGAAAGCTTCGATTCCGGCCCTCCAGATGTGAAGAGCCTCATCCGGAGTAAGGCCAGGTTCGGTACACATATTTTCGGTTATGCAATGAAATGAGCCCAGACTTGCTCATGCATACCCCCCTCTCTTCTCCCTTACGGTTTGTTTCATCTCGCTCATGTGCTTGAATCCTTTGCATTCACGATACCTGGAGGCCTGCCCGTCATCGGATCGATGATAAGGCCGGTGCGCTGACTGTTGCCGAAATAGCGGATTTCGACCGGGACACGGGTGAGCCCCGCCGCAATGGCGGCCCGCAGCCGGTGATTCCCCTCATGGATGCCGACCCGCCCATCCATCTCCTTAAAAATAAGGATGGCCCATTTGAGTCCGTTGATTCTGATATCCTCAATGAGCGCACCCCATCGCTCCTCGCCGTATCCGCCTGTAGGATCATCCTCAAAGAGCAATTGCTCGCCATTGAGACCGGGAATGTGCAGCAGTTCTCCGGGATCAACATAGCCCTCATCCAAGCGCGTGATAGAGTGCGGCTCCGGCGTCCACCAGGTCGGGCCTTCATCTATTTGGGTCTTGAAGTTTGTTGCGGCGTTGTCTTCCACTTCTCCCTCGCATTGCATGGCATAATGCTATGCTATTCCATATCACACCATGCTATTCCTTGCGCCCCGTAAGCTCCGCAACATCGGCATCGACCTGTGGAAGCAAAACATTCAGGATGTAAGAGTTGATGGATTTGGCGCGCTGCTTCTCCACCACATAGCGAAGCTTCAAGAGATCGGGCTCCGGAAGCCGAAGGTTGTACTGCTTCACGACATCCTCCCTAACGCCCGGTCCCTCCCAGGGAAGAATCTCATCCTCCGGAGGGCTTATGGACGTTTGGAGCTCGACGGCTCCCCCGGGAGCTGCACTGATGAACTCCAGCGCCGCCGCTTCTTTTTCGTCGGCCTGGCCAGGCGGCTTGATACTCATCTTTATCTGGTCTTTTCTCGGTTTAATCATTGTAGACCTCCTGGTAGAGAGACCG
>JAGXQV010000126.1 GCA_018336195.1 Sulfuricella sp.
TTGCCGTTGATGGAGAGCAGTTTCTTGGTCGTGGCATTGACTTCATCGGCCGATTTCTTGAACTCGGCATTGTCTGTCTTGGTCCCACCAGGCTTGACAGATGCCAGATACCCGCCGATGGTGTAAGGAATAACGAAATAGCCGTCTGAAAGGCCCTGCATGAGGGCAGAGGCACCCAGACGGTTTGCGCCGTGCACCGAGAAGTTGGCTTCGCCAAGAACGAACAGGCCGGGGATATTGCTCATCAGGTTGTAATCGACCCACAGGCCGCCCATGGCGTAGTGCGGCGCCGGGTAGATGCGCATCGGTGTCTTGTAGGCGTTGTCGTCGGTGATCCGCTCGTACATCTCGAACAGGTTGCCGTAGCGCTCGCAGATGATTTTTTCGCTGAGACGCTTGATCGAATCGGCATAATCGAGGTAAACACCTCGACCACCGGGGCCGACACCGCGCCCTTCGTCGCACTGCTCCTTGGCGGAACGGGATGAGATATCGCGAGGAGCCAGGTTTCCGAATGAAGGATACTTGCGCTCGAGATAATAATCGCGGTCCTCTTCGGGAATCTGCTCAGGCCGCTTGTTGACATCTTCCTTCTTCTTGGGAACCCAGATGCGGCCGTCGTTACGCAGTGACTCCGACATCAGCGTCAGCTTGGACTGGTATTCACCTGCCTGGGGTATACAGGTCGGATGAATCTGCGTGTAGCAGGGGTTGGCAAAGAAGGCGCCCTTCTTTGCTGCCTTCCAGCTGGCAGTAACCGAGCATCCTTTGGCATTGGTTGAAAGATAAAACACGTTGACATAACCGCCGGTACAGAGACAAACGGCATCGGCAGCATAGCTTTCAATCTCGCCGGAAATCAGGTTGCGACAGGTAATACCGCGGGCAACCCCATCAACCACTACCAGGTCCAGCATCTCGCGGCGGTTGTACATCTTGACCGTGCCGAGTTTAATCTGGCGGGAAAGGGCCGAGTAGGCGCCCAGAAGCAGCTGCTGGCCTGTTTCACCGCGTGAATAGAAGGTACGGGAAACCTGAGCACCACCGAAGGAGCGGTTGTCGAGATAGCCGGCGTAATCGCGTCCAAAAGGTACGCCCTGAGCCACACACTGGTCGATGATGTTGTTGGAAACCTGGGCGAGACGCCAGACGTCGGCCTCACGTGCGCGGAAGTCGCCACCTTTGATGGTGTCGTACATCAGTCGCAGGATGGAATCGCCGTCACTCGGGTAGTTTTTTGCGGCGTTAATGCCGCCCTGTGCAGCAATTGAGTGGGCGCGACGCGGGCTGTCCTGATAACAGAATGCCTGGACGTTGTAACCGAGTTCTCCCAAAGAAGCGGCAGCAGCGCCACCGGCCAAACCGGTGCCCACGACGATGATGTTATATTTGCGCTTGTTGGCGGGGTTCACCAGCTTCAGATCGAAGCGGTGCTTGTCCCAGGTTTTTTCAATTGGTCCGGTTGGACATTTTCCGTCGAGTATCACTATGAACCCCCTATTATTTGCTCAGAATGCCGGTAAGTATAAAGACTGGAATTGAACTGTAGCCAACCAGGAAGACAACGGCCACAACCTTGGCCAGCTTGCTGATAACCGGCAGTGTCTTGTCGTTATTCCAACCCACGGTCTGGAAAAAGCTCTGGATGCCGTGGCTCAGGTGCAGGAAGAGAACAACCATCGCTGCCACATAGATGAAGGCAATCCCGCCCTTTTGGAAGCTGGTGAGAACCATGGTGAAGACATCGTATCTTCCCGCGGCATCAACCCCCTGCACGATATCCGGTGTAACCCTCGCCGTGAATTGCATGAGGTGATACACAAGGAACACCAGGATCAGAAGGCCGGTCCAGATCATGTTGTCGCTGGCGAACGTTGCCTTGCGATAATTCTTTACTGCATAGGCCTGAGGGGATGCGGCACTGTTTTCCAGCGTCAGCTGAATGCCAAAAAGGACATGGACGGAGAGTAAACTCAACATTGCAAGGCGGAATACCCAGACCAACGGTCCCAGGTCGTGGAGATGCTTGGCATAGGCGTTGATGCCGTCTGCCCCGATGAAGATCGAGGAATTGCCGAGCAGATGCACGACAACGAAAAGGACCATCAACTGGCCGGTGATCGCCATCAGAATCTTTCTGCCCACTGAACTTGTAAGTATCTGCATATTGGTATCCTTTTACCTTGAGATTTCTCGTATTGCACGTACAGAAGATAGTGTGGAACGTCCGATACGCCGGAAGACGAAATAGCCGCTGCTATCCCGTTAAGAACGGCTCAGAAGTACATCGAGGGGGCGCTCGCCATTCGTTGATCGTGCACATACGTACCTCCTTGACCATTAAATTTTACGAATTGGAGTTCTTCCCACTTCATTAACACCAATTAATATGCGTCGTGTATACTGTATACTAAACGTCGTTTTAGCAAAATGCAACAAAAAAACCGCACAAATCCACGTCTGGCATGCTGTTGCATTTTTTACTTCGATCTGCTAATAAGATTAATTTGCTGGTTCTTTTGCTCAGCATTAGCCTATCTTATGAATGGGATAATTAATGCATTTTATAGAAAAAGGCAACTTCCATTTTACCCTTGTGGCCAAGGATTTTTCTTCAGCTGCCAGACGTGGGCGGATCACAACCCCGCACGGAGCTATTGAAACTCCCATCTTCATGCCTGTCGGCACCCATGCTGCCATGAAAGCAATGACTCCCGAACAGGTCACTGCTACCGGGGCACAGATCATTCTCGCAAATACCTACCACTTACATCTGCGGCCGGGAGAAACCCTCATTGAAAAAGCCGGCGGGCTCCATACGTTTATGTCTTGGGACAAACCGATTCTTACCGATTCAGGAGGTTTTCAGGTTTTTTCTCTTCCCAATAAGCGCATTACTGATGATGGTGCCTATTTCAGACACGAAATCACCGGCGAAGAGATCTATCTCGACCCGGCCAAGGCAATAGCCATTCAGGAATCACTTGGTGCAGACATTATTATGGCTTTCGACGAATGCATCCCCTATCCTTGCGATCGCAAGTATGCAGCAACATCAACACTCAAAACCCTTCGCTGGGCAGAGATATGCAAAAAATCCCAGCGGCGCACGGATCAAGCCCTATTCGGCATCGTACAAGGGAGCGTCTTTCCAGATCTTCGCACCATGTGTGCGAAAGAACTGGTAGCAATGGACTTTCCCGGATATGCCATTGGCGGCGTGAGTGTCGGCGAAGGGCTGGAACTGTTGAAACAGGTTGTCGAAGTAACGGCTCCCCATCTACCTGAGGACAAACCACGCTATCTCATGGGGGTAGGTCTCCCGGAAGACATCTTGGAAAGTGTCGAGCGGGGGGTTGACATGTTCGATTGTGTCATCCCCACT
>JAGXQV010000127.1 GCA_018336195.1 Sulfuricella sp.
CAGTGGTAACACGGCATACCGTATCGCGATAGGAGCGGATTGATTTGCAAAAACGACTTGAAATTAATCATAGAAGGGTGGACACGGTACTTTGTGTCCACCGTTCAGAGCGGATGTTCCGCGTGGACACAAAAAGCCGTGTCCACCCTACCTAACTATCAGAGAGCTAGCCGATTCTTAACACGCCACCGGCCAAATTGTTCCCCAATCTCCTACAACACCTCCGCCGCATGATCCGCCAGCCTCGACCGTTCCCCGCGCATCAGGGTGATGTGGCCGCTGTGTTCCCAGCCCTTGAAGCGATCCACCACGTAGGTCAGGCCTGAGCTGCCTTCGGTCAGATACGGGGTGTCGATCTGCGCGATGTTGCCCAGGCACACCACCTTGGTGCCGGGGCCGGCGCGGGTGATGAGGGTTTTCATTTGCTTGGGCGTGAGGTTTTGCGCTTCGTCGATAATCAGGAATTTCTTGAGGAAAGTCCGGCCACGCATGAAGTTGAGCGATTTGATTTTGACCCGCGAGCGGATCAGGTCTTGCGTCGCGGCGCGGCCCCAGTCGCCGGCTTCGTCGTCGGTCTTGTTGAGCACGTCGAGGTTGTCTTCCAGCGCGCCCATCCAGGGGGCCATTTTTTCTTCCTCAGTGCCGGGTAGGAAGCCGATGTCCTCGCCGACCGGGACGGTGACGCGGGTCATGATGATTTCGTTGTAGATTTTCTGGTCGAGGGTCTGGGTGAGCGCGGAGGCGAGTGTCAGTAGGGTCTTGCCGGTGCCGGCCTGGCCGAGCAGGGTGATGAAATCGACTTCAGGGTTCATCAAGAGGTTCAGGGCGAAATTCTGCTCGCGGTTGCGCGCCATGATGCCCCATACTGCGTTTTTCAGGTGGGCATAGTCCTTGATGGTCTGGAGCACTGCGGAATTGCCGTCGACTTCCTTGACCAGGGTGTGCAGCGTCTGGTCGTGCTCGAAATAGAGGAACTGGTTGACCAGCAAGCTGGCGCACAGCGGCCCGCGTACCCGGTAGTAGGTGTGTCCCTCGGCCTGCCAGGATTCCATGCCCTTGCCGTGGGTGTCCCAGAAGTCCGCCGGCAGGGCCTTGAGGCCGGTGTAGAGGAGGTCGGTGTCTTCCAGCACCTTGTCGTTGAAGTAGTCGTCCGCCGCGAATCCCAGGGCGCGCGCCTTGATGCGCATGTTGATGTCTTTCGACACCAGGGTGACTTGGCGCTTGGGAAATTCCTCCTGCAACTGCATCACCACGCCGATGATCTGGTTGTCGGCCTTGCTGGTGGGCATCGCCGCCGGGATGTTGCCGTTCATGATGCGGGTTTGCAGGAACAGCCGCCCGCTGCTGCTCTGGTTGCGCCGTGCCAGGGAGAAGCCCTTGTCGATGTCCTCGGGGGCGCCGCTCACGATCTCGTCGAGGAAACGGCTGACCTGGCGGGCGTTGCGCGCCACTTCGGTCATGCCTTTCTTGTTGTTGTCCAGTTCCTCCAGGGTAATCATCGGTAGGAACACGTCGTGCTCCTCGAAGCGGAACAGGCTGGTGGGATCGTGCATCAGGACGTTGGTGTCGAGGACGAAAATCTTGGTCTGCACGTGGGCTTTACGCGCCATGAGGTTTCCCTTTATTTGAGTGTGTTGACGAAATCGAGCACTTCGCGGGCATGGCCGTCGGCCTTGACCTTGCGCCATTCGCCGCGCACCACGCCGTCCGCGTCGAGGACGAAGGTGCTGCGCTCGATGCCGCGTACCTGTTTACCGTACAGGTTTTTCATCTTGATGACATCGAAGGCGGCGCACGCCGTCTCCTCGGCATCGCTGGCCAGTTCGAACGGCAGTTCCTGCTTGGCCTTGAAGTTGTCGTGGGATTTTAGGCTGTCGCGTGAAATGCCGACGATTTCACAACCGGCTTTTTCGAATTCGGCGTGGAGATCGCGGAACTGCTGGGCTTCGGTGGTGCAGCCGGGGGTGGAATCCTTGGGGTAGAAATACAGCACCAATTTTTTTCCGGCACGTTGGGCGGTGCTCAGGGTCTTGCCGGAAGTGGCCGGCAGGTCGAGTGAGGGGGCGGGTTGATCGCGCATTTTTGGCTCCATGATGTTACGGGCATTGTTGACAAAAACGCTGGTTAAGGCAAGCTGGCCGTTACCATGACTGATGAATTGGACACCCAAACCGCCCGGCTGTTCTTCGCCCTGTGGCCGGATGGCCGTACCCGGGGGGCGCTGGCGCAGGCCGCCGACAAGCTGCAGCGCCGCTGCGGCGGCAAGGCGACGCGCGTGCAGACGATCCATCTGACTTTGGTGTTTCTCGGCGATGTGCCGGTGGCGCGGATCGGTGAACTGGGGGCCGCGATGGAAGGGCTGTGCAGCCCGGCATTCGGTCTGGAAATCAACCGACTCGGCTGGTGGAAGCACAACCGCATCGCCTGGGCCGCACCGGCTGAAACACCGCCCCAAATGGGCGAACTGGTTGAGGAAATCCGCCGCCGTCTGGTGGCGAGCGGCTTTCGTTTCGACGCCAAGCGCTTTGTTCCCCACATCACCTTGGCACGCAAGGCGCAGTGCGCGGAGCAGGCGTTTTTTCCCCTCGCCGTGGCATGGCGGGCCAAGGATTTCGTGTTGGTGCGTTCGGTGGTGAGCGAGGCGGGAGCGGCCTATGAGATCATAGGCCGCTGGGGACTTCAGACGTAAATGACTTTTTCCAGGTGACCGCAGAGTTCCTTGTCGGTCAATTTGGTGTAATCCTTGTTGATGGTGTCGCTGACCATCGCGCCGATTTGGTTGCTCATCGCCCCTTTCAGCAATCCGCAAAAATGTGGTTCGGCGACGATGATGAGGCGTTGAAAACTGTTGGAAGTGCGTCCCTGATCGAGCTTCTGGACCAGTTCGCGGGCGAATAGGGTATGTTCGTGCTGCTTGGGATCGGTGGCCGGCTGACGCGAGCCGTGCCCGTTGCCGGAGCCCTGCATGTGGCCGGGGCGGTCCGTCACGAGATCGGCGGATTTCCTGCGGCTTTCGGAATGACTGAGGGTGGTGATGGTGTTCAAACCCTTGGCGATGCCGGTGTGGGCGAAAATCTTTGCTTCACTGGCGTTGGCGACGAGTATCCATGCTACTGCCATATATCCCCCTAAATGAAGTTTGAGTGGATGGTCGGCTGGTCAATCATCCGTTTTGCGAGCAACGGAATCAGCGACAAGCTCTCAGCAAGGGTAGCAGTTTGCCTTGTCGAGTCAAGCCGCCTCCAGAGCCTTTTTCGCCAACTCGTCATAGTCGTTTTCGCCGATTCCGTTCACCGCCAGTACCGGCGATTCGTCATAATCCGGGTAATGGCTGCGGCTGGCGCGGGTGTAGGAGGGGTCGTAATGGCGGACCAGGAGTTCTTCCACCAGCGTATGCCATTCGTGACGTAGCGAGGCTTCCTGCCAACGCGCGATGGTTTCCTTACCGTGCAGGTTGACGAGAAATGCCAGCTTGGCATTGAGCGCTTGGGGATCGTTGAGGAAGTGGCGATATTCCTCCATCAGCAAGGCCACCCGCAGCGGAACGGCGGCTTCCAGGCGCATGCAGGGGCTTTGCCACATGGCGCTGAGGACGGCATCGGGCACCCGCAGGTTGCCGATTTTCTTGCTTTCCGCTTCCACGAAAACCGGCGTGGCCGGGTCGAATTGCTGTAATGCCGCCCACAGCCGGCTTTCGAACAGCTTTTGCGAGGGCTGGGGTTCATCCGGCAAGTTGCCCAGCAGCGAACCGCGATGTGCCGCCAGTCCTTCCAGGTCGAGCACTTGGCCCCCCAGGCGGGCGATGGCCGCCAGCAGGCGGCTTTTCCCGGTGCCGGTGGCGCCGCAGATCACCCGGTAGGTAAGACGTTGCGGCAGGGTTTCGAGTATCTCCAGCACGTTGCGCCGATAGGCCTTGTAACCGCCGTCGAGTTGTTCGGCGCGCCAGCCGATTTTGCTGAAAATGTGCGTCATTGCCCCGCTGCGGCTGCCCCCGCGCCAGCAATAGACCAGCGGACGCCAGGTCCTGGGCTGGGCGGCAAAGCTTTCCTCGATATGGCGGGCGATGTTTTTCGCCACCAGCGCCGCCCCGATCTTTTTTGCGTCGAACGCGGAAACCTGCTTGTAAATGGTGCCGACTCGCGCCCGTTCTTCGTTGTCCAGCACCGGGCAATTGCGTGCGCCGGGAATGTGGTCCTCGGCGAATTCGCCGGGCGAGCGGGCGTCGATGATGTCGTCAAACTGGGCCAGATATGCTAGGGTGATGCCCGCCTTTGGCGCTTGTTCATTCATGGTTTTCGATATGACCGATATAAAATTGACGCAATTCTCCCACGGCGGCGGCTGCGGATGCAAAATCGCTCCCGGCGTGCTCAGCGAAATCCTCAAGAGCGCCCCGCAATTCCTCCATCCCGACTTGCTGGTCGGCACCGAATCGAGCGACGACGCGGCGGTGTACCGCCTCAACGACGAACAGGCGATCGTCGCCACCACCGATTTTTTCATGCCGATCGTCGACGATCCCTTCGACTTCGGGCGCATCGCCGCCACCAATGCGATTTCCGACGTGTATGCAATGGGCGCCAAGCCGATCATGGCGTTGGCCCTGGTGGGGATGCCCATCGACAAGCTGCCGGTGGAAGTGATCCGCGAGATCCTCGCGGGTGGCGCGGCGGTGTGCCGCGCGGCCGGCATTCCCATCGCCGGCGGGCACTCCATCGACGCCCCCGAGCCGATCTACGGCCTGGTGGCGCTGGGCATCGTCCATCCCGGCCGCGTGAAACGCAACGACCGCGCCCAGGCCGGCGACGTGCTGATTCTCGGCAAGGGGCTGGGCATCGGCATCATGAGCGCCGCCATGAAAAAAGGCGATTTGAGCGACGAAGGCTACCGCCAGATGGTTGCCAGCACCACCCAACTCAATGTTCCCGGCATCCGCCTCGCCGCCTTGCCGGGCGTCCATGCCCTTACCGACGTGACCGGTTTCGCTCTGCTTGGCCATTTGCTGGAAATCTGCCGCGGCTCCCGGCTCGGCGCCAAGATCGACTTCGCCAAGCTGCCGCTGCTGCCCGCCGCCGTGGAACTCGCCCAAAAGGGTTACGCCCCCGGCGCGGCGGCCCGCAACTGGGCGAGCTACGGCCAGGAAGTCACCCTGCCGGCGGAGATGCCGCAATGGCAGCAGAATTTCCTGTGCGACCCGCAAACCAGCGGCGGGCTGCTGGTGGCCTGCGCCCGGGAAAGCGTGGACGAAGTGCTGGAAATCTTCAGCAGTGAAGGCTTCGAATACGCCAGGGTGATCGGGGAAATGGGCGAAGGGGCCGGTGTGGCGGTGGGCTAGGGACTCTTGATTACCCCGCCAACGCCGCCTGTTTGATGGCCTCACTCGCCCACTGGTTCAGGCTCTGGCCGTGAGCGGCGGCGGCAATGGCGGCAGCTTCGTGGATGGCAGGGTCGACCCGTAAGGAGAACTTGCCGGAGAAGTGCTTACGCGGTTCGATGCCGCGCCGTTCGCAGGCTTCCAGGAATACGCGCAGGGAAATCTCGCCTTCCTGCTTCAATCCGGACACGTCGGCCGCGTAGAAATCGGCGCCGCCGTTCAGCCCCACGAACTCACCCCGGAACATTTGAATGTCCGCGTCGAAAGAAATGACCGCCTGATAGCCGTTGATCGTCATGGTGTTCATGGTGTGACTCCGTTCTCTTCCAGCCATTTGCGAATTGCCGCAACCGCCCCCTTGTCCGTGTCGGGCGACGGGTGAGGACGATGAAACACCCGCACCAAGCCGAACAGGAATACCTCGACACGCGAGCCCTCGCGCTCCTCGATCTCTGCGCCCAGTTCGCGGAATAGTGCCTCGATGTCGGACCAGCGGACGTTGGCCGAGATTGGCCGGGAAAAGATCAGTTCAAGCGTGCGCTGGTGTTTGCGTTTCATGATTTATGGTAGCATAAGATGGTATCAAATAAAGCCGGCTCGATGCTCTTTCAAAGCTCATATCAGTTCTTTCGTATCCCATCTTGAAAGGCTACTTGATGTCGATGTGCCGATGTCTTGTCGGCGCTATTTCATCTTCGACGCCAGCTTGATCGTCTCGCCCGCCACCATGAATTTCCCCATGCCGCGATGGTGCAAGGTGCGCGGGTCTTTGCGGCTGGTGTCCAGCCACGCGGCGACGACTTCGAGGATGAATATCCCGTATTTCTCCACCATGTCCCGGTCGAATACCCGGCATTCGAGGTTGGCGTAGCACTCGGCGATCAGCGGCGCCTTGACCAGCGAGGCGGGGACCGGGGTCAGTCCGAAGTGCTGGAATTTGTCGATTTTTCGTCCGCTGGTGTTGCCGCAGCCCACCACTTTGTCTGCCAGTTCCGTGCTTGGGATGTTGATGACGCATTCCCCGCCGGCCTCCAGGAGACCGAAGCTGTAGTCGCGGTTGCTGACCACGCAGGCGATCAGCGGCGGCTCGAATTCGACCATCATGTGCCACGACAGGGTCATGATGTTGGGGCGTGCCGTGCCAGCTGTGGAGAGCAGAATCACCGGCCCCGGTTCAAGGAGGCCGTAGACTTCACCAAGGGGAAAGGCGGCCTTTTCCATTTCGGGTTCCTCCGGGATCAGTGCTTGCCCAACAGTGGCTTCAATTCCCGCCACACGTTTTCCAGCACCAGCGGCTGGGCTGCCACCGTGGGGTGCAGGCCGTCGGCCTGGAACTGGTCGCGGTTTGCGGCGATGCCTTCGAGCAGGAAAGGAACCCAAGCCGTATGGAACTGCCCAGCCAGTTCGCGGTAGGTTTCCTCGAATTGGCGGG
>JAGXQV010000128.1 GCA_018336195.1 Sulfuricella sp.
CCCGCCAGCACACCCGAGAGCAGCATTTCGTTTTCGGCCTGGTTACCGTGCATCTTCCAGTTACCGATAACGAGTTTGCGACGCATATCACTCACCTCAAAAGTTCAGAAAAGAGCTTGGCATTGTAACAAGAGGGCACATCACCATCAAAAGCTTTCTGGGTGGACTAGACGTTAAACAGGAAGTTCATCACATCGCCATCCTTGACAACGTACTCTTTTCCTTCTGAACGCATTTTTCCGACCTCTTTCGCTCCTTGCTCGCCCTTGTATTGCACGAAATCATCAAAAGAAATCGTTTGCGCGCGAATAAAGCCTCGTTCGAAATCGCTATGAATCACACCCGCAGCCTGGGGGGCCGTGTCACCTCGGTGAATCGTCCAGGCACGAACCTCCTTGACGCCTGCCGTAAAGTAGGTTTGCAAACCCAACAATTCGTAGGCTGCACGAATCAGACGGTTTAACCCCGGTTCGTGCAAACCCATCGATTCCAGAAAATCCACCTTATCAACCTCATCAAGCGAGGCGATCTCGGCTTCAATCGCCGCACATACAGCCACCACAGGCGCGCCTTCAGCATCTGCCAAGGCACACAACCGCTCTAGGTGAGGGTTCTTCTGAAAACCATCTTCAGCCACATTAGCCACATACATGGCCGGCTTGATCGTCATCAGGCACAACGGTGCAAGCATGGTCTTCTCTTCATCCGTGAGCTTTAGGCTCCGTAGTGGAGCCGCTTCGTTGAGATGAGGAAGAACTCGCTCATAGAGTGCAACCAGTTTCTGCGCCTCTTTGTCTCCTGCTCGCGCTTTCTTGCTATCACGCGCCAGCGCCTTCTCCACCGTCGCCAAGTCAGACAGGGCCAATTCCGTACCAATCACCTCAATATCAGAAAGAGGATCAATTCTTCCCGCGACATGAATGACATTCTCGTCCTCGAAACAACGCACCACATTCACGATGGCGTCAGTCTCGCGGATATTGGCCAGAAACTGGTTACCTAACCCTTCCCCCTTCGACGCCCCCGCAACCAATCCGGCGATATCTACAAACTCAACAATGGCCGACACAACCCGTTGCGGCAGAATAATCTCCGCCAATTGCACAAGACGCGGGTCAGGCACTTCAACCACCCCCACATTCGGCTCAATGGTGCAGAAGGGGTAGTTTTCTGCCGCAATGCCCGCCTTGGTCAAGGCATTGAACAAAGTGGATTTACCCACGTTTGGCAAACCGACAATGCCACACTTAAGACTCATGATTTCTCCTGTGAAAGCACATGGTTTGTGCCTCGCCGTAACGACTGGGATGAGGGGGTTTCTGATTCAGGCGCTGCATAGCCGCATTCCAGTCTCCGATTTGCAGCCATGGCCACGCAGCCAATGCCCGACCAAGCCCTTCATCAATCGCCCCCCGCTCTTCACCTGATGGCGATTTAAGTACGAAATGGGCCACCTCGTTGCGATCCCCTGGATGACCGATGCCAACGCGTAACCGCCAGAAATCGGGGCTCCCCAAATGGGCTGCGATATCCTTGACGCCGTTATGCCCCCCCGCACCGCCCCCAAATTTCAGTCTTAACACACCAGGAGAAAGATCGAGGTCATCGTGAACCACCAATATTTCGGCGGGAGATATGCGATGGAAACGCGCCAACTCCCCCACTGACTGCCCCGAACGGTTCATATAGGTTTGCGGCATGAGCAACCAGGCTCGATCGGCACGAACATGTGCCACACGTCCACGAAATCGTGCTTCGTTCAGAAAACCAATCCCGAGTTGCTCAGCCAGGCGTTCACAAAACCAAAACCCGGCGTTATGCCGGGTTTTTTCGTAGTCGGATCCTGGATTACCCAGCCCGACCAACAGACGAAGCGATGCTTGCATCACGCCGTTGGCGAACTACGAATCAGCCACCAGCCTTGGCATCCCCATCCGCCGCTCCACGAACGGCCAGGATATTGGCCACGCCCTGGTCTTCGCCACGCGTCAACGCAGGGATCTCGACACCGGCAGACAAGGACAACTGAGACAGATGGATGGTATGCCCAGCTTCCAAGGTGGAAAGATCCACGTCAATGTATTCAGGCAGGTCCGCCGGCAAGCACACTACATCCACTTCGGTAAGCAGATGACTCACCACACCGCCCCCCAGCTTCACGCCAGGCGCGAGATCTGCATTTTTGAAGTGCAACGGCACTTTTACATGGATTTTGTGACCGGCATCCACACGCTGAAAGTCCACATGCAGCACCAGCGGCTTGTACGGGTGCATCTGGTAATCGCGCAGCAGCACCATTTCTTTTTCTCCGCCCAAATTCAACATCAGCACGGAAGAATGGGCCGCTTCATTTTTCAGCCCGAAGAAAAGCTCTTTGTGGTCCATATCGATGGATTGTGCTTCTTTGGCTCCACCGTAAACGATACCCGGAACACGGCCTGCGCGACGCAGGCGGCGGCTCGCTCCGGTGCCCTGACCATCACGCTTGTTTGCATTGATCTCAATTTGCATGGCAACAACTCCTACTGGTTAAAAGCAGCCATCCGCGACCAGATGGCCAGAAGTACAAGTCGTTATTCGATGAATAACGAACTTACAGAATCTTCATCACTGATACGTCGAATCGTTTCAGCCATGAGGTTGGCAATGGACAACTGGCGAATGCGCTCACTTGCGCGTGCATCGTCCCGTAAGGGAATCGTATCGGTCACGACCAACTCATCAAGCGCCGAATTGTTGACGCGCTCCACCGCACTACCGGACAACACAGGATGGGTGCAATACGCCAAAACCTTCTTCGCCCCATGCTCTTTGAGGGCGTAAGCGGCCTCACACAGCGTGTTGGCGGTGTCGACCATATCGTCCATGATCAAGCAAGTGCGATCTTTCACATCACCGATGATATGCATGACCTTGGCCACGTTCGGCTTCGGACGCCGCTTGTCGATGATCGCCAAATCACATTCCAAGCGCTTCGCTACCGCACGTGCGCGCACCACCCCGCCCACATCAGGAGAAACAACCATCAGGTTGTCGTAATTTTGTTTCCAGATATCCCCCATCAGAATCGGGGTCGAGTAGATGTTATCGACGGGAATATCAAAAAAACCCTGGATCTGGTCTGAGTGCAAATCCATGGTAAGCACACGGTTCA
>JAGXQV010000129.1 GCA_018336195.1 Sulfuricella sp.
GACGTGTGGCGTCGGCGATGTCGCAATACCTCCCAATGGGGGTGCCCCGCCATTTCACGGATTCAAATCTTTATTTTGCGCACATTCAGTCGCAACTGACCCCGCAAGACCGCTGGGAAGCCCAGCCCTCGCGCCATGCCGACGGGCGTTTTGTCTTGATGCTCGATGGCTGGCTGGCCAACCGGGAGGAGTTGATTCAGGCGCTGCTTTTGCGCTCACCCCGCACGCGTTTACCCGATAGCGCCATTCTGGCTGCGGCCTTGTTGCAGTGGGGTGATGCGGCGCTGTTGCGTCTGCATGGCAGTTTTGCCTTGGCGTGGTGGGATACGGCAGAACACCGCTTGTTGTTGGCCTGTGATCGCACGGGCGGGCGGGCCTTGTTTTACCACCAGAGTGGCCAGCGTCTGTATTTCGCCAATCTGCTCGATACCCTGTTGGCTCACCCCGATGTGCCGCGTGAGCTGCACGCGGAGCGTGTTGCACGAACGATGTTTGCTCACACGCTTGATTTGGCGCAAACCTGTTTTCGGGATGTGGCGCAGTTGGAGCCTGCCCATAAACTGGTCTGGACACACGAAGGCGTGCAAGTTGAACGCTACTGGCGTATCGATTCGCACCGGCGTATTCGCTTTGCCAAAGACGGTGACTATGTGGAGGCCGCCCGAGCGTTGCTGGATACGGTTGTGGCGCAGTCATTGCGCGCAGAAGGGGTCCCGCTATGCCATTTGAGTGGGGGGCTTGATTCCACGGCGGTGGCATCAACCGCCGCCCGGTTACACGCACCCGATATGGTGCACACGATGACCTATCGTCCCGATGCGGCGAGTTCGTTGCCGCGCCCTAAAAAAGATCGGTTTTACGACGAATGGCCTCACGCACAAACGGTGGTCGCGTCTTACCCGAACATGGTGGCGCATGAGGTGGCACCGAAATTCGACTGGGAAACTCTTGAACAGGAGTATCGGGCGAAAGTGGCTGTGCTTGGGCACCCCCGGCTTTTCTTCATGACATCTGTCATGGGCGCAGAGTCTGCACGTTTGGCAAAGCAACTAGGCGCGAAGGCAGTTCTGACGGGGGTATCCGGAAACGCAACGCTTTCGGCTTCAGCCTTGTCCTATCACCCCTACACTCGTCTGGGTGAACTCCCCGCTGCTTTGGCAGATGTCTGGCGGCGGCTGCGTCTTGATGCCAGCCCGTCAAACTGGCGAAAAGCAGCGGGCTGTTTGCTTCCTCCTGCGTTGCGGCATTGGCGTGATCACCTGCGCACTAAACATGCTCCTTGGCAGAACACGCTCCCCGTGCGTGAAGCGGTGTTTGAGCAGATCGATATGCCGTCGGTGTGGCAAGACCATATACAAGGAGATACCGAAATACCTTGGCAACTCAGAAGCCGAGTCAGGCTTATGGAACGCACATGGTTAGCCCGTTCGGCGGGAACGGCAGCGCGTTTTCACTCCGGTTATGAAACACGCGACCCATTGGGGGATGTTCGGCTGGCCGAATTTTGTTTGGCCTTGCCACTCAACCAGTTCACCCGTCCCGGCATGGACCGGGCCTTGGCGCGCCGAGTGTTAGCGGATCGTCTCCCCCCTCTGGTGCTGAATGAGCGCCGCGTTGGCCGCTCATTTCCCGAATGGTTTGACTGGCTAACTCGCAGCCGCCCCATGTTCGCCGCAGAACTGGATCGTATCGAAGCCTCAGCTTTGGGTCGGGAGTTGATTGATGTACCTCGCCTGCGTGCCATTCTCGACGATTGGCCCACCGATGCCACCGAAGCAGATCAACACTATCAACGCTTGATGTGGGTATTGGGCGGTGGTGTGGCCATGGGCGCATTTCTGCGCTGGGCTGAGGGCAGCAACCAGTAGGCAGGCGTGGGGTTTACGGAATCGGGAGCCGCCCGTCAGGGGGGGGCTCTGCCGTTGATCTGCCGATGGCGGAAAACCACTGTTTTCCATCACTTGGCGATGCCCAAGAACAGCGCCAGGCAACGCTCTACCTCCACGAGGACATTCGCATCAATGCGACCGAAGGCTGCCCTTCACTTTTTCGTGTGCGCCGGGCATGGCGCGTTACTTCATTCGGCCTCTTTAAAAAAGCAAGCGTAGCCACTTGATTTGCGTACGTCATAACGTACCATAAAGACTTCCGTTGAAGGAGCAAAAAGTGAACGCACTAACCGCAAGTGAAGCCCGCGCCAACCTGTACCGGCTCATCGACCAAGCAGTTGAGTCTCATGAACCAATCTTGATTTCCGGTAAGCGCAGCAGCGCCGTGCTGCTCTCCGCAGAAGATTGGAGTGCAATTCAAGAAACCTTGTATCTATTGGCAGTTCCAGGCATGCGCGACTCAATTAAGGCTGGCATGGCAGAGCCCCTCGTCGAAAGCTCTACGGAACTTCAGTGGTGAGTTGGCAAATTGTGTATGCCAAGCAAGCGATGAAAGACGCAAAGAAGCTTGCTGCAAGTGGCCTTAAACCGAAGGCAGAAGGGTTACTCACGCTTCTCGCCAACGATCCCTTTCAAAATCCACCTCCCTTCGAAAAGCTGGTCGGTGATCTTGCTGGTGCGTACTCGCGCAGAATCAATATCAAGCATCGAATGGTGTACGAGGTCTTCGTCAAAGAGAAAACCGTTCGAGTTTTATGCATGTGGACTCACTATGAGTGAGCAGAGGCCCAACATGGCGGTTGACCGCCGTAGCCGCGTGCGTTTTCAGGTGGAGCCCTGTTTCACAAACACGCGGTATTCATGAGTGGTATCCGAAATTTTTCGGTTGTTGCGGTCAAACAGCGGTCGCTTGCGTAGCAATCGATTGTTTTTGAATTCAATGGGTTGATAGCGCGGGCCACAAACGGTTTCTGTAAAACGAAAGTCGGTGTGGTCGATGATGAGTAGCCCACCTGGCTTGAGTTTCTGGTCGAGCAGGGTGATTTCTTGTTCAAAGTGGCTGAATAGAAAACCCTCCGCATGGGCGCTGTTTGTGCGGGTGCGGTTTTCGGTGCGCTGCAAGACGGCCAGGCAAAAAATGGCATCGAAATTCCCTGCTTCTTCAAATTCACGCGCAAAACGGTGAGAGAACGCGTATCGCGCGTGGCGAAAATTTATCTGG
>JAGXQV010000130.1 GCA_018336195.1 Sulfuricella sp.
CTGGGCCGCATTGCGGTCCCAGCCCATGTTCGGCTTCACCACCACCACGTCGTTCTTCTTGACGAAGCGCTTCATCCCCCCCAGTACACCGACCGCCTCGCGGACGATCCGGGCATAGTCCTTCCCCTCGGCGACCGCCACCACCGGCCCAGGAGCTGCCAGCAATTCGTGTGGCGCCAGTTGCGCGGCAAGCGTCGCCATGCCCGCTGTTTTCAGGAATGCGCGTCGATCCATATCCCCTCCTGTCGTTTCACGCCTCTTTTTTCACTGCCTTCAGAAAGACCACGTAGGCACCTTCGCCACCCAACTGGCGCGGCGCCGGAGCGAATTCGGCCACCATCCCCTTCCCCTGCTCGCGCAGCCAGCCGGCAACCGCGGTCAGGAGGACCGGTTCGGCCGGGGAATTGTTCCCCTTGCCGGTGATCACCAGCACGGCCTGCTGCCCCCGCCGGTAGGCGCCGCCGATGAAGGCGGCCAGGCTCTGCAGGGCCTCTTCGCGGGTCAGACCGTGCAGGTCCAGTTCCAGGTCGATGCGGACGAGCCCCCGCTGCAGCTGGCGGAGCCGGTTCACGGCAACCCGGCGCCCCCCCTTTTCACCCGGCGGAAGTTCGTCGGAAAAACGGACATCGAGCTTGAGCTGTTTCACCGTCTCCAGAAAGAGCTTCCGCTCCTCCACCGGCACCTGGGGCGACACCTGCCCGGCCGGGGCCTTGGCCTGCTCCTTCGCCACCGTGCCTGCCGGCCTGACCCGTTTCAGGTCGGCCATCTCCCGGAGGAAGAGGGCGTCGTCGTCCAGCTCGCTCTTCTCCACGCTTTTCGCGGCTGCAGGTGGAGCAGGCGCAGGCGGAGCGGCCGGCTCCACCTGCAGCCCCTTGATGGCGGAAAAGGGCCGGGCCGAGAACTCCCTGGCCTTCGCCTTGGCCGGTTTTTCCTTCTTGCGGGTCATCAGTCCCTGGCCACCAGGATGATCTCGATACGCCGGTTCTTAGCCTGCCCCTCGCGGGTGTCGTTGTCGGCGACCGGCTTGTACTCGCCGTAGGCCACCGCGGCCAGATTGAGCGGATCGATCCCCTGCTGCTGCAGATAGCGGGTGACGTTGATGGCCCTGGCCGCGGACAGCTCCCAGTTGGTCGGGTATTTCTTGGCCAGGTTGCCACCGATCGGGTTGTTGTCCGTGTGCCCCTCGATCCTGATCGCCTTGTCCTTCACCCCCTTGAGGATATCGACCACTTTCTGCAGGATCACCAGACCTTCGGGCTTGACCTCGGCCTTGCCCAGATCGAACAGGATGGCGTCAACCATGTTGACGGTCAGCTTTCCCTTGAGCTCAGAGATGGTGACCTGTCCCTGGGAGATCTCGTGCTTCATCTTCTCCATCAGCTGCTCGTAGGTCTTGCTCACCTCCTGGACCTTCTCCTCCTTGGCTTTCTGGAGCGTGGCGATCTCCTGCTTCAACCGGCCATTCTCCGCCTCCAGGTCTGCTACCTTCTGGCGCAGGTCGGCAATGTTCTTGGACAGGGTATCGGACTTGGCCGCGAGGACATCATTCAGGTCCTTGTTGTCGGCGGTCAGTTTCTCCTTATCGGAGGAGAGCGTCGACACGGTCCCTTCAAGCTTGGCGATGTCCGCCTTCAGCCCGTCGTTCGCCGTAGTGAGATCGGCATACTTCTGCTTGAGATCGGCCAGTTCGCTCCCCAGCTGGGTCGCTTCCTGTTCTTTCAGCTGAAACTTGCCGCTGGAGACGCAACCGCCGAGGGCAAGAGAGAGGACCGCCACCAGAATGAGAAGACGCTGCAGTGTGTTCATGTTTGTTCTCCTTTCACGAATAGAGGTACCACGTGATGAATCCCGACGCCAGGACCAGGGCGGACGGGATTGGCAAACGGCGAAAGACCGCGCCGAAATCGGCATTGAAATATTCCCCCGACAGGATCAGGCAGAGATGCAGGGGGGAGAGCATCACCCCGCAGAACCCGCTGCCGAACGCCAGGGCCAGAAGCCCCGGCCCCACTACCCCCCCCTCCCCCATGAGCGGGAGCAGGAACGGGAAGGTGATCCCGACGAAGGCCACGGTAAGGCCGGTCATCATGCCGGCCAGGAAGGGGATCGCCATGATGAGCGGCAGCATCGGCAGGCCGCTGCCGGCAAGAAAGTCCGAAACCCCGCGTAGCGCCCCGGTCGCCTCAAGGGTCTCCTGGAAGAGAAGCACACCTGCCACCAGGAAAACTGCCTTGAATGAAACGCTCTCCCGGAGCGTCTCGACGATCCTCGCCGGCGTGTAGCGATGCCAGAGCAGAAGGACCAGCACCGCGCCTCCCAGGGCCAGCCCCGGATTCACCCGGACGATCACCACCAGGACCAGGGCCAGCACGATGGGGGAGATGGACAGCCCGAACGTCATTGCCGACCGGAGCGGAGCCTCCCCCCGCGAAACGGCCCGGTCGGGATGCATCCCGCGGAAACAGAAAAAGACCCCGACGAGCACCACTGCCACGGCATAGGGGGCGTGGGCAACGGCGAGATCCCGGAAACTGCGGCCGGTCATCCCCGAAACCAGGATGATGCCGGGGTAGAGCGGAGAAACATACTCCCAGATGTGACGGTACCAGTAATTGATGAACGCCTTCTGCTCTCCCCGGAGCTCCATTCCCTCGGCGGCTTCCGCCACCATGGGCGCGGAAAAGACCGCGCCGCCGACCGAAGGGAGCAGGCCGATGGTCGCCGGCATGGCTGCCATCACGAAACGGCGGTCAGGGAAGATCCCGGCAACGCTGGTCACCATCTCCCGCATGGTGCCGGTCCGCCGCATGATGTTCTCCATGATCATGGTGCAGACCAGCATGCTGGTCATCTCCAGTGCACGGGGAGAGAACAGCGCCAGGTAGACCCCGTGAAGAAAGAGCGCCGGTGGGGTGACATAGAGGAGTGCCAGGACGAGGGAGCCTGCCGCCATGACCGTACCGATGAATACCCGTCGACGGAGCAGGAAAAAGATGAGAGAAAGAACGGCGAGG
>JAGXQV010000131.1 GCA_018336195.1 Sulfuricella sp.
TTGGTGCCGTTCTCCACCTTGTCCACCGAGTCGCCGATCAGGGTCTTGATCTCCTTGGCGGCAGCGGCGGAACGTTGGGCGAGGTTGCGCACTTCGGCGGCCACCACCGCGAAACCGCGCCCCTGTTCGCCGGCACGGGCGGCTTCGACGGCGGCATTCAGGGCGAGAATGTTGGTCTGGAAGGCGATGCCGTCGATTACCGAGATGATGTCGACGATCTTGCGCGACGATTCGTTGATCGAACTCATGGTGCCGACCACCTGGGAGACCACCGCCCCGCCCTTGCCGGCCACATCGCTGGCACCGATGGCGAGCTGGTTGGCCTGCTTGGCATTCTCGGCGTTCTGCTTCACGGTGCTGGTCAGTTCTTCCATGCTGGAGGCGGTTTCTTCCAGGCTGGAGGCTTGTTCCTCGGTGCGTTGCGACAAGTCGGAGTTGCCCATCGCGATTTCCTTGGAAGCCGTACCGATGGAATCGACGGCTTCCTTGATCTCACCCACCAGCCTTTTCAGGTTGTCTACCGTTGTGTTGACGGCTTGCTTTACGTCGTTGTACGCACCTTGATATTCGCGTGTGACGGTTTGGGTCAGGTCGCCCTGAGCCAATGCCTGGGCGACGTGGATAGTGTCTTTGAAAGCGGTATCGACAGTGTCGGAGAGTTGGTTCAACAGTTCGGAGAGGGTCTTGGTGTAGCCGGCTTTGCCGGCCATATCCATCTTGATGCTGAACTCGCCCTTGTTGGCCGCTTCGACGATCTGCTGGATTTCGGCGACAATCTTGGTGAGAGAGTCCGCAGTGGTGTTGACGCTGACTTTCACTTGATTGTAAGCGCCTTGGTAGTCGCGCGTGATTTTCTGAGAGAGGTCACCGTCGGCCAAAGCCTTGGCAACGCGGATGGTGTCGTTGAAAGCGCCATCGACCGTGTCGGAAAGCTGGTTGAGCAGTTCCGATAGCGTCTTGGTGTAGCCGGCTTTGCCATTCATATCCATCTTGATGCTGAAGTCGCCCTTGTTGGCGCCACCGACGATGTTCTGAATTTCCGCGACGATTTTACGCAGGCTGTCCTGCATTACTTTTACCGAGTATACCAGGCTGGTGGTGTCGCCTGCCTTGATGGCGATATCCATCGACAGGTCGCCACCGGCGATCTTGTGCACGGCTTCGGCCGCGTAGTCGGGTTCGCCGCCCAGTTGCTTCAAGAGGCTGCGGGCAATCAGGAAGCCGACCACGATGCCGATGATTAGCGCGATCAAGCCGAGGATGATGATCTGCGTCATGGCACTGCTGACCTGATCGGCTGCTTGTTTGCCTGAGTCCTTCATTAGCTTTGTCTGGAACTCAATCAATTTGCTAATTGAGTCAATGTACGTGTTTTGTTGCTTACGTACATCGGTCAGCATGAATTCTGTGGCCTCATCGCGCTTTCCTTCAGAGGCTAGCTTGATGAATTTGTCCTGGGAAGCCACATAGACTGAGCGTGCATCCAAAATCTCTTTTAAATGGGCCTTGCCTTCCGTGCTCGTGATTTTTTCTTCGAAAGTTTTCAGGCGATCACCAATAATTTTGCGTTGTTCAGGGATGCGATCCAGTTCTTTCTGTGCAGCATCCTTGTCTTTTATCAGCAGCGCATTACGCATGGAACGGGCAATGATGTTGATGGCATCGACCATGTCGTTGGCCCATACCGTCTTGGGGAACTTGTCGTTCACCATGTCATCGATCTCATGGTTCAGGCTGCTCATATCCTTGATGCTGATCGCAGCGATGATCACCAGCAAGGCGATCACCGCACCAAAACCCAGACCTAGTCGGGTGCCTACTTTCATGTTTCCGGTTGCCATTTTTTGTATCTCCTGAAAATTCTTGAACAGATAATTTACGCTATCGCCACATCGACGAGTTCCATGTCGCTGCTGGTCATGAGCTTTTCGATATCGACGAGGATCAACATCCGCTCATCGACGGTGCCCAGGCCCATCACGTATTTGGTGTCGATGGCGGAGCCGAACTCGGGAGCCGGTTTGACTTGCTCGGGGTTAAGGGTAATCACGTCGGAAACACCGTCCACCACCATGCCAACCACGCGGTTGACGATGTTGAGAATGATCACCACGGTGAATTGGTTATATTCGACGTTGCCGAGATGGAATTTGATGCGCATGTCGACGATGGGGACGATGATGCCGCGCAGATTGATGACACCTTTGATGAATTCGGGAGTGTTGGCAAGAGTGGTGACGGCGTCGTAGCCGCGAATTTCCTGTACCTTGAGGATTTCGATGCCATATTCCTCCTTGCCCAGCGTGAAGGTGAGGAATTCGTTGCCTTGATTGCTTGACGTTCCGGCGACGGCTTCTTGAGATGTGGCGTGAGTCATTATGCCTCCTTTCGGGTTTTCTGCGATGGCTATTATTAACGCTATTTATACACTAATTCGTGATATTCCGGGGCACATTCCGGTTCCGGAGCGCTTCGGATTGTGGCTCTGAAAGCGCATCTTGGTTAAAACTCCTGCCAGTCATCGGGGGCCGTTGCTGTACCTCTGGTCGGTTTTGCCGCCTTGGATTTGGCCAGTACCGGGTGACGGGTAGCTGGCGTAGCGTAGTGCTTCGCCGTGCCCCTGGTTGCTGGGCGGGCTACGCTGTTATCGAGTTTGAACACGCTGACCGAGGAGGACAGGTTGTGCGCCTGTTCTTCCAGCGATTCGGCGGCGGCGGCCGCTTCTTCCACCAGCGCGGCGTTCTGCTGGGTGACGTCGTCCATCTGGTCGATGGCATGTTTGACCTGCTCAATGCCCGAGCTTTGCTCCAGCGAGGCGGAAGAAATTTCCGCCATGATGTCGGTGACGCGCTTGATGCTGGTGACGATTTCTTCCATGGTCTGACCGGCTTCGCCGACCAGTTTGGTGCCGTTCTCCACCTTGTCCACCGAGTCGCCGATCAGAGTCTTGATCTCCTTGGCGGCAGCGGCGGAACGTTGGGCGAGGTTGCGCACTTCGGCAGCCACCACCGCGAAACCGCGCCCCTGTTCGCCGGCACGGGCGGCTTCGACGGCGGCATTCAGGGCAAGAATGTTGGTCTGGAAGGCGATGCCGTCGATCACCGAAATGATGTCGACGATCTTGCGCGACGATTCGTTGATCGAGGCCATGGTGCCGACTACTTCACCGACCACCGCGCC
>JAGXQV010000132.1 GCA_018336195.1 Sulfuricella sp.
TGTCACCGGCGACATGATAATGCGTCCAAACCGGCGGCATGAACATGCCGGTTTCCCCGCCTGCATCTTCTTCCAAGAAACCCGCACATAAATTCTTTCTTCTTCGTTAATTCTTGAGATCTTCTTCGCAGCACCGTTTTCTTCCATCCCCCCGCCATTGACGTGATGATTGCCCCTGGAGGACAGGGGCAATGGCAAAAAAGATCAGAAAGCGCAAATGCAAGAACTGTCACGTTTTCTTCCCTCCGGACCCGCGCAATGCCTGGCACCAGGAGTATTGTCGCGAGCCCGAATGCCGAAAGGCCAGCAAGGCTGCGAGCCAAAAGAAATGGCTTATGAAGGAGGAAAACCGGGATCACTTCCGTGGCTCTGAGAATGTGCAACGGGTTCAGGAGTGGCGCCGTACTCATCCCGGCTACTGGCGTCCCAAATCTCCCAAAGTGGAAGTACCGTTACAAGATCTCTTAGACCAGAAAGCAGAACAAAATCCACCCGTTGAACCACCTAAGACTTCTTCACCCAATAGTGCGTTACAAGATCTCTTGATCGCGCAACCTCTGGTTTTGATTGGACTAATCGGCCAACTAACAGGCTCTACGTTGCAAGATGACATCGCTTTCGCCGCACGTCGTCTGCAACAATTGGGAGCCGATATTCTCAATGGTCCAACTCAAAACAAAGGAGGAAGTGATGATCCAAAAGTATCCCATCTGTCCACAGCGTATCCGAAAGATCCCCAGTCAGTTCAGTTGGGTGGATCACCGTCTGGTCCGTGACCGCTTTATTGAATCTATCAGTCATCCGGCGGCCGCCTTGTATCTCTTTTTGGTAACCGTGGCCGATTCACAGGGCCTCAGCTACTATTCGGACGCATCGCTTATGACCCGCCTTTCCATGGACGCACAGACTTTCGATCAGGCCCGACAAAACCTGATCAGCATTGAGCTCATTGCATGGAGAGCGCCCCTCTACCAGGTGTTGCCGCTCGATCCCCACATCGCGCATCAAGGCGCCCCCGAGGCTCGCGAAAAAATGGGACAGCCTCTTTCCATCGGGCACATTTTCAAGAAAATGATAGGAGAAGCCTCATGATCGACTACGAGCTTTTTACCAGAATCAAAAACTACCATGAGCAAAAGGGCCTCGGCGCCGCTCAGATCGCAAGGGAGCTCAACCTGGACCCGCGCACGGTTGCCAGATGGCTCGAAACTGCTCGCTTTCACCCAAGAAAGTCCACTCCCAAATCGAGCAAGCTCGACACCTTCAAGGATTCCATCGTCAGAATGCTGGAGGCTCACCCCTATACCGCCGTCCAAATTCTCAACAGGATCCGGGAAGAAGGCTTCGATGGCGCCTACACAATCGTCAAGGACTATGTTCGCAAGGTCCGCCCACGACGATCCCAGGCCTTTCTCAAACTTGCCTTTGCACCCGGCGAGTGTGCACAGGTCGACTGGGGCTTCCATGGCCTCATTCGGGTGGGGGAAACCCTTCGCAGACTCTACTTCTTTGTCATGGTGCTTTGCTACAGCCGGCTGATGTACCTCGAATTCACCCTTTCACAGACCATGGAGCACTGGCTTGCATGCCATCAGAACGCCTTTTCCGCCTTTGGCTTCGTGCCCAGGAGAGCCATGGTTGATAATCTCAAGTCCGCGGTGCTCAAACGCATCATTGGCCAGGCGCCCGTTTTTAATCCCGTTTATCTCGACTTTGCGAGCCATTATGGCTTCACCGTAACCCCTTGTGCCGTTGGGAAGGGAAATGAAAAAGGACGCGTCGAGGCCGGAGTTGGCTATGTAAAGAAGAACTTCCTCGCCGGACTTGATCTGCCCACATTCGATGCCATTAATCCCGCCGCAAGGGTTTGGCTCGATACCATTGCCAACGTTCGTGTTCACGGGGAAACCAAAAGGAAGCCCATCGACATGTTCGAGGAAGAAAAGGCCTTCCTCTTGCCCCTTCCTACCAACCCCTACGACATCGGCGTCATAACCCAGGCGAGGGCTTCGTCTCAGTTTCGCGTCCCTGTTGACGCCAACCACTACTCCGTGCCCGCCGAACATGCCGGAGCAAAGCTCACTGTTAAATCCTATCCCGACAGGATCTGTATCTATCGTGAAGACAAGCTCATCGCCCGCCATTCGAGGTCCTATGAAAGGAACAAGGACGTCGAGGACCCCGATCATCCCAAGGATTTGCTTGCCCACCGAAAAAAGGCCCGTGACCAGAAGGTGTTCATGCGCTTCCTCTCCCTTTCTCCCAGGGCTCGAGACTACTACCGAGAGCTTGAAAACAAACGTCTCAACCCGACCCATCACGTACACAAAATCGTTGCCCTGAGCGAAATCTACGGCACGGAAGCCATCGCCAGGGCCATGGAGGATGCCTTCTTCTTCCAGGCCTTCTCCTGCGAGTATATCGCCAATCTATGCGAACAACGATCAAGACAACTGCCGGAGCCGGGAGCACTCCACCTTACCCGAAGATCGGATCTCCTCGAAATCGACATTGCCCAGCCAGACCTTTCCATTTACGAAAACGATAAGAACATCTGACAACTTCCTCCAAAAGGAGCAAAAACCATGGATGAGCACAATTCTGTTTCAGACCCCACCAAAATCCAAGCGGACCTTGGCCCCAACCTCACTCTCTTGAACCTTCCTTTCATGAACAACAACTTCGACCCGCTGGCCCATCAGGCTGCCAAGCGAGGCTGGTCACATGTCGATTACCTCTCGGCTCTTGTCGATGGAGAGGCGTCACTGCGACGCGACCGCTCCATCGAACGGCGAATCCGACTTGCACGGTTTCCCGTCAAGAAAACCCTTGACCAGTTCCAATGGAGTTGGCCTACCACGGTCAACCGAGCGGCTGTCCAACACCTCTTCCGCCTAAAATTCATCGAGGACAAATCCAACGTCGTCTTCCTCGGACCCGTCGGAGTTGGAAAAACACACTTGGCCACAGCCCTTGGCTATGCTGCTTGTCTCCAAGGCAAATCCGTCCTCTTTGCTCCAGCAATCGATGTAATCAATACCCTGTCCGTCGCTCAAGCCGCCAATCGCTTGAAATCCGAGTTAAGAAAGTACCTCGGACCCTCAACCCTAATTCTTGACGAGCTCGGATATTTGCCCATAGACAAACGTGGCGCGGACCTCCTGTTCCAAATCATAAGCCTACGCTATGAACATGGCTCCACGATTATCACCTCGAACAGAGCGTACAAGCAATGGCCACAGATCTTCAACAACGATTCCACCTTGACCAGTGCCCTACTTGACCGCCTTCTGCATCATGCCGAAACGATCATCATAGAGGGAAGAAGCTTCCGCATGAAAGATCAAATCGAACCGTAGATCGGTCTCCTTCAGCGCCGCCGGCCCGGAAGAAAATCCAAAGAACACTATCGAGGGCCGGCGGCTCTCACCTTGACACTACCCACATTTTCAAACCGCCCTTTTGCATACATTTTCGCGCCGCCGCTAACAGCGAGGGGGGACTTCTTTGTGTGGAGGGGTCGAAAGGGGGTGTCTGCCCGGACCGGATCCGGGGTCCTGGCAGACACGAGGACAAAC
>JAGXQV010000133.1 GCA_018336195.1 Sulfuricella sp.
AAAAACACTGAATGCATAAACTGTTAAATCAAAAGAACAAGCCATCAGAGCTATGCTAGTAACCCGATGGGGTTATTTTGATATAACCCCACGGGGTTATTTTTTTGCGCTTAATCCTGCTTTGCTGCGTGGAACGTCTCGATATGACGGTCTAGCCGGTCATGCGCTCTTGCTGTTGCGGCGGCATTATCTCGTAATCGCTCGTGCATGGTTTTCAGGTCTACGCGGATTCCGCCGTAGACCGCGCCACAGGCCAGCAGCAGGCCGCCCAGGTGGAGCAAGTCACCCACCGCGCGAGCCTTCGGGCAGCATGATTGCGGCTCCCGCTGCGCCTCCGCCTAGAATCAGGCCGATGGCTTGGGCCGTTTGCATGGCTTCGTTCATGGGGGCTAGGCCGAATAGTCCGGCCAGCATGCCAAGGCCCGCCCAGGTCGAGGGTTCTTTGAGTCGCGCTTTGATCTTTTTCATTTCAGTCCACTCCAAGAATTAAGTCACCTGCCGAGCAGTACGCCGTTGATTTCCAGAATTTCCCCGCTGCTTTTGCTGCGCGGCATCGTTCTTTGTCCGTTTCGGGTATGCCGATCATTGCGCCTAGCCCCTTGACCGTGCCAGAGATCATGCCGTCTACGCCGCCAACCGCTGTTTTCGCGGCGGTTTCCCCGACCTTTTTCGAGTTGACCACCACGAGTACGATGCCGACCGCGCCGATGACCCAGACCCATGCGGGGATTTTAGAGATGGCCCCAATCAGATTCTTGTCCATGTCTTGCCCACTCCGTTTATCGGTTTCGGGGGGGCGACTTCTTCGCTCACCTTGACCTTGGGGGTTTTCATCCAGTTGTAGAGCATCCAGCCCGCCGTTGCGCCTACGATAATGATCAATACTTTTTTTGCTTTTTCGTTCATCGTGTGACTCCCATCACTTCACCCTTTCGATGTTCATTGCTTCACTGGGTACGTCGGTTCATTTCGCTTGGAGGCTTCCATGTTCCGCTTTCTCTTCCTTTGCCTGGCTTTGCTGGGCTCTTCCCTGACCGCTGCCGGTGAATCGTCGCCATGCTGCAGCGTTATCGAAAAAGAACTTTCCCCATATATCGGTAGATCGTCGGCATCAGCCATCAACGCCGTTAAAAAAATGGGCCTCAACTACGCAAAACAAGATATATGGCACCTGCACACCCACCCCAACTCCGAATTTCACACTTTTTATGCTTGTTATGTTTTCAGAAGAACAGAAAAAGAATACATCGAACCCGCATACGTCCATGTTGAAGTGTCCACCACTTCCAGGCGCGTTAAATCAATTGAATGCGAAGATTTCAACCCAAAAGAAAAAATGACTTACCCGCCCAAACCGATTACATCCGCTGAAATTTCAGACCAATAGGACAATGTTTCACGGCTTTTGCATTCGCCTCCACCAGCCATACCCGGTTTATCGTTTCCGGCAAGAAGCTTTGCCAAATTTCCCTGCCCACAGTTGTACGCTTTCAAGGCGTATTCCCATTTTCCAAATCTTTTTTTCAACTTCAAAAACTCCCCCGCAGCCAAATCGCAAGCCCGTCGCCAATCCAAAGCCACCGAAATATCTATGGCGTTTTTTGACGGAACAATCTGGAACATCCCCACGGCACCCTTGATGCTTTTTGTTTTTCCCGAAATCACATCCGGCCTAAACGCGCTTTCCTGAAACGCTACCCGCAGCAGCAGGCCAGACGGCATGCCGCGCGCCTTTTCTACTTCGGTGATGTAGCGCACGTATTCGGCATTCTTTGGGTCTGCAATGGCTTTTCTGTATTGCTGGCTTTTACTCGTCATCATCGTTTTCTTCACCTTGTTTGCTGCCATGCCACCCAGCATTCCCAACAGGAATAGTTCCAGCATGTTTTTGTCCATTCTCAGTGCAAAGATTGCATCAGCATGGAGAGCGCTGCCGTGTCCGGGGCTGATGCAATCACCATCAGCCAGACCCACAACAATACGAATCGCCAGCTTTGCAAATCTTTCATCGACGTAATTACCTTGCTATGCTTCACGCACGTTCCCCTCATGTTCAGGATGTGGGTTAACCAGAAGCCCCGCTACGGTTCCAGCCGTGCGGGGTTTCGTTTTTTTACGGCTGGATTGCCTGTAGTTCAGCAACCAGCGGGGTAGGGCCGTTCGACCAGGCGCGGCAGGCGTCGATGTAGGCGTTCATGGTGTCGCGCTCTTCGACCGTGCCAATGCGCATGACGTTGATTTGTTTCCAGACGGGGTAGGCGCTGTTGATTTTGTCGGCACACTGACGGCGGATTTCGGCTTTCCGCTCATCCGCTTTGGCGGCTTCGATGGCTTCAGGCGGAATGCCCAGCGCTTGCGCGTGTTCTTCGGTGACGTTGATGTAGTTGCTGCCGTTGTGGGTGATGTTCATTTTTTTGCCCCTTTTGCTTAGATGACGGCGTTGATGAGCAGGTTGCGCGGTACGCCGTTGGTGTCGCGGATGATGCCGGTGACCACATCGGCCAAGGTGATGTTTTCGGGCAGGATCACCGCGTCAAACTCGACGATGCCCACACAGGTGTTGCCCGGCAGGTTGATCAGCGGGGCAGGGATGGGCCCGTCTGCCGTGGGTTTGGTGATTTTGGTGAATCGCAGCCGCAGGCTTCCGGGCATAAAAGGCGAGTTTCCGCCGATGATGGGCACTTGGCTTTCCACCGAGATGGCACTGTGCGCCATGCATACGGTGCTGCCGTGCGCGGAGAGGCCGGTGCTTTCGATGTCTGCGGTAAATGCGCCGCCTTGCGCTTTGACGGCTACGCATCGTGCGTAGGCTCCAATGAAAATCTGTGCGTTGCGCAGGTTTTGGTTGCCGGTGACAAGCAGCCGGGGGGCGGTGTTCGAGGGCAGTGCCCAGTACGCGTTATCCGGTTCTTCTGCAGCGGCCCAGATCAGGATGGTTTTATTGTCGTAGGCACGGGCATCCATGATGTGGTCTTGGTTGCGGGCCAGATAGATGTGGCCGTAGCCGCCTACGGGTACCAGTTCGCTGGCTGCTCCCACCGTTTTGACGGGCATGCCTTGCGTGCCGGGGTTGGTGTCGTTGCCGTTGAGTGCGTCAACCCAGACCGAGGCGCGCAGTACGGGCACGGTGTCGTTGATTGCGCTGTAGACGCTGGCGGCAAGTTGGTCAAAACGTCCATTGGCGACTTCTGCAATTTTTTTGCGCACGCTGGGGTAGAGCACGCCATTGACGTTGACGGTTGAGCCGTCGCCGGTTTCCGGGCCGTTCAGGATGGCGTTGAGCGCTACTGCGTTGTCTTTGAGGATTTGAATGCTGTTGCGGATGCTCATGTTGATGCTCCAATGGTTTGGATGGTTTCTTGAATCAGGCCGACGGATGCTGTCAGGTCGGCTTTTTCTTGTGCGGTTGCGCTGCCAATCGGTATCGGCGGGGTGGGTTCCGTTTTGTTTTTCAGCATGGCGAGGGCGTGCGCGGTTTCGTTGAGTGCGCCGGAG
>JAGXQV010000134.1 GCA_018336195.1 Sulfuricella sp.
GGCTGTTCATTTGCGGCCATCCGAAAACCGCCTGCCCGCCGTTCGAGTCGGCATTCCTGGGTGGCGGGATGTTCGGCATCGCCTGCGACCGGCTCGGCGATTTGTACCGCCGCGCCGGGCTACAGGCCGAGGACGTGCCGCCGGATTATCTCGGCACCCAACTGGAATGCGCCGCCTATCTGCTGGAGCAACCCTGCGATCACAGCAACGAATTGTTGCAGGAATTATGGCGCGACCATCTCGCCGGCTGGGCGCCGCGCTTCGGCACGGCATTGCAGGGAGAAAGCCGCTTGCAGCTTTACCGCGAACTCGGCGCACAGTTGGAGGAGCTGCGCGGTGAATGATCCCGGCTGGGTATTGGGAACGCCGGCGCGGCAGGACGATCAGGCGGCGATTGCGGCGGTGAGCGCCTGCTTCAACGAAATTTATCGCACGCATTTCAGCGGCGAATGGTTGGTCAACCACGATTTGCCGGTGGAAATCCGCGCCTTCCGGCGTAGCGACGGCTGGCTGGTGTTCCTGCTGTTGACGCCGTGGATGATGGCGCGGGTGTTCCTGCCCGAACGCGCGCCCGGCCTGCCCGTGCCCCCCGGTTGGCGCGCTGCTGAGCGCGAGGCCGCCCCTTTCGTGGTGATCGGCCCGCTGCTGGACTTTACCATCCTGGGCGGGGCGCAGAAGGCCCACCTCAACTATCTGCCCGAACTCGGCCATTTCCTGTTGCAACCCCTGGTGCAGTCGATGGCGCAGTTCGATTGCGCCGATGCGGTATTCGCCGCCTGGAACGAAGTGATCAAAACCCGCGACCGGGTGATGGAAGAACAAAAACGCGAATGCGGCTGGCAGAAGGAAGTTTCGCGCCGGGAATTCTTTGCCCGCTTGACGGGTAACCGTGCAGAGAGCTAATCGTGTTCGGACGACGCCAGACGAATAAGGTTGGATCGTGATCGCGAAGCGCACCGACGGCTTCCCGTGCAGGAACGTATCCGTCTCGTTGAGCTTGTCTGGGACAGTGTTGCCGCGGTTCCTGAGGCCGTGGAAATTTCCCCCGCACTAAAGGCCGAACTCGAAGCACGCTTGGCGGAGTTCGAAGCAAACCCGGATGCCGGCTATTCTTGGGATCAAGCGAAATCACGCCTTAACCTATATTTCGCAAATCGCACACGCCCTCGCTGGTCTTTTGTTCCATATGCAAATTTCGCTTACCCGTGAAGGGTATCACCGCCCTTGTAATCCGGCTAAAGCCGGAACAAGGCAGAAGGCGGCACCAATCAGCCGTGCCTGAGTTCGTCGACCACTGGCTCGGCAAGCCTTAGGTAGAACTGCTCGATCTCGTCGATCGGGCGCACCGGCTGGCTGTCGATCCACCAAGCAAGCATCTCGACGAGCGCACCCGCTAGGTAGCGCACAGCGGCCTCTCGTTTCCAGCTTGCGGGCGTCAGCCCCCCGAGATTGTCGGCGACCAGCTTCCCAACCATTTCGCGGAAGCGCATCTGGACTGTATGTGCGCTTCGCCGTCCGAAGATCGAGCGGCACAGCCGCCGCTGCTCATGAAGGTGTTCGAGGAGTCCGTGGACGAAAGCGAGTGGCGCTTTCGCTTTTGTGCCCCCGTCCGCGGCTGCGCTCAGCGCTCCCCGTAGATCGTCCAAGCTGCCGCTCAACAGTTCCTCCTTGCTGGGAAAGTGCAGGTAGAACGTCGAGCGCCCAATGTTGGCGCGCGTGCAGATGTCTTGCACGCTGAGTTCGTCCCAGCTCTTTTCCACGAGCAGCGAGAGCAGCGCGTCCCGTAGCGCAAGCCGTGTACGTTGGGTACGCCGGTCAACGCCAGTTTTCTGAATCGTCATTACTCATCCCTCCCGGACAACATGGCCGTTTCCGTCTGGAAATGTACACCAGACCGTCTACCGTTCTTCATCCGCGCAACGGCGGATGCAATTATGGACACCCGTCCATTGTAGGACACCATTCTGGTTATCTTGGAGCGTCTTCATGAAATCGAAATCTGCAAGCGGCAAAGCGCACAGCCATATGTGGCTGGTTGGCGTCACCGGACTCGTCGCGGGTCTTGCGTTAATGGTCTATGTGCCGTCCCTCAAGGCTGTCTCACAGTCGCTGTTCTGGTTTGCCGGTTTCCACCTGATCGGCGGCATTGTCCTGCTAGGCTCACTTTACGCAACCGTCGGGCGGCGCTTCCGTCAACGAGCGGACGCCCTCGACTTCGGCTGGGCGCCTGCCTGGACGCTGGGGCCGCTGCTGGCCGCCGCGGTCTTCCTGGCCATGGCCTTGGCGGTGCAGATTGCCGCGCCCAGTTGGTGGCCCAGCGCGGTCGTCCTGACACTGCTTGCCGCCAATGCCTTCGCGGGCCACTTGGTCGCAGCGTCGACGGCGAGGCCCGACCACGCGCCGCTTCCGCTTATCGACCTGCTGCCCAACCATCACGGCCTGGTACTCGATGGCGGCTGCGGCGCAGGCCGGACCAGCATCGCCGTAGCGCGCGGCTTGACAGGCGCGAACGTGGTCGCGCTCGACCGCTTCGACTCCGACTACATCGAGGGCGGCGGTCGTGCTTTGCTTGACCGCAACCTGCGACTCGCCGGCGTGGCGGAACGGGTGCGCGTCCAGGCCGGCGATCTCACCGGCCTGCCATTCGATGACGCCTGTTTCGACGCCGCCGTCAGCGCGCACGCGATCGATCATCTCGGCGGAGCCACGGAAGCCGCCCTGCGCGAGATGCGGCGAGTGCTGAAGCCCGGTGGCCGCTTCCTGCTGGTGGTCTGGGTGCCGGGCTGGACCATGTTCGCGGTTGCCAACGTCCTGTCGTTTGCACTGACGACGCGCCGTGCCTGGCACGCCATGGCACGCCGCAACGGCTTCGAGGTGCTCGACGACGGCAGCTTCAACGGCCATTGTTTCCTGCTGCTCGGCAAGCCGGTCGGCGCGAAGACCCGCCATGACTAGCGCTCGTCATACCGCCGAACGCAGCACCGCTGCCGTCGCGTGGATCACGGCGGCGATGATGGTCGTCGAGATATGGGCTGGCTGGCGCTTCAACTCCATGGCTTTGCTCGCCGATGGCTGGCATATGAGTACGCATGCGCTCGCCATCGGCCTGTCGGCGGTCGCCTACGCGGTCATGCGCCACTATGCCGACGACCCGCGCTTTGCGTCGGGTACGCGCAAGATCGAGGCGCTCGCCGCGTATACCAGCGCGCTGGTTCTGCTCGGCATCGCGATGGCGATGGTCGGCGCTTCCGTCACAGCCTTCATTGCGCCTAAGCCCATCGCCTTCGCGGAAGCGATAGGCATCGCCTCGATTGGACTCGCCGTCAACATTGGCTGCGCGTTCATTCTCGGCGCAGCGCACCACCCCTCCGCGCACGGCCACGCGCACCGCGACCTAAACTTGCGTTCGGCCTACCTACACGTGCTCGCCGACGCAGCGACCTCCGTCTTCGCCCTGGTCGCGCTCGTCGGAGGAAAGCTGTTCGGCTGGAACTGGCTCGATCCCGCGATGGGAATCGCTGGCGCAGTGCTAGTCGCTGCCTGGGCCTATGGGTTGCTTAAAGATGCCATTCGCGTACTGCTCGACATCGAACCGGCGCAAGTCAATCACTCATCTCATTACAGTTGATGATTGGCCGTGCGGTTGTTGAGCAGCAGAGGCCCAACGAATAAGGTCGGATCGTGATCGCGAAACGAGCCGCGATCTGAACCGGTTGTTGGACAAGCCCGGTTCCGAGTGAGCCACGCTGGAAAAGCGGCGTTTATTCAAATTAGCGGCAATCCTTGCCATTTCAGCCGTATTTGCCCGGTTTCCGCCCGAGCGTATTCCTCGGCTTATGGGCGCCGATCCCCGGCCAGCACAATGAAGCCGGTCTTACCCGGCGGCTCTCCGGCCGACCGCCGCCGGGTTCCAGGCGCTCGTGCCGGCGTTCGATCCATTTCGCCCAGGTTGGGCGGCATCTCGGCACCATCGATTTAGTGCATTCGTCGTGTACTATCCGGGTTTGCCTACCCAAGAGAAACCATCCCCGCATGCAAAGAGAAGTCCAAGAGAAACCCAGATACGCGGTCGTGGCGGCCGTACAACTCCCCAACGTGACGGATATTGAATTCGAAGCGTCGCTGACCGAACTGCGCGAACTCGCAAAAACCCTGGGATTCGAGGTAGTGCACTCGTTCATGCAGAAGCGTTCCGGCTTCGACACCGCGGCCTACCTGGGCGCCGGCAAGCGCCAGGAGATCCGCGATTTCGTGAACGCCGAGTTTGCCGATTGGCAGGAAACCGCCCCTGACCTCGGCAACATCGAAGCCATGTTCGTCGACCACGAGATCTCGCCGTCGCAGGCGCGCCATCTCGAAACGGAGGTCGGTTGCCAAGTGATGGACCGTACCATGGTCATCCTTGAAATTTTTCATCGCAATGCGCGCACCCGCGCCGCCCGCGCCCAGGTGGAAATCGCCCGTCTCGGCTACATGGCACCGCGCCTACGCGAGATGGCCAAGCTCGCCGGGCCGCAGGGTCGGCAGCGCAGCGGCGTCGGCGGGCGGGGGGCCGGCGAGTCGCATACCGAATTGGACCGGCGCAAGATCCGCGACCGCATCGCCGAACTGCAACTGGAGATTGCCGCCATGGAGGTCGAGCGCAAGACTCAGCGCGCGCGGCGCCAAGAGCGCCAGGGACTCGCCGGCGTGACGCTGGTCGGTTATACCAACGCCGGCAAGTCCACCCTGATGCGCGCCCTTACCGGCAGCGAGGTGCTGGTCGCCAACAAACTCTTCGCGACGCTCGATACCACCGTGCGCACCCTTCACCCCGAGAGCGTGCCGCGAGTGCTGGTCAGCGACACGGTGGGATTCATCAAGAACCTGCCGCACGGGCTGGTCGCGTCGTTCAAATCGACGCTCGACGAGGCGCTGGATGCCTCGCTGCTGCTCCACGTCATCGATGCCAGCGATCCCGGCTTCGAACGCCAACTGGAAGTCACCGACGACGTGCTGGCCCAGATCGGCGCGCAGGACGTGCCGCGCATTCGCGTCTTCAACAAGATCGACCACGTCGGCGACGCCGATGCCCAAGCCGAATGCGAAGCCGCGCTGCGGGCGCGGCACCCGTCGTGCATCGTGATGAGCGCGCGCCGTCCCGACGAGGTTGCCAAACTGCACGCGGCGATCGTCGCGTTTTTCCAGCAGGATCTGGTCGAGGCCGAACTTTTTCTTCCCTGGTCGGCGCAGCAATTGCGCGGCGAAATCTATGCGAACTGTCAGGTGCTGGAGGAGCGCGCCGATGGCGAGGGAGCGTTCTTCCGCGTCCGCGGCGAGCCGGCTGCCGTGAAGGGGCTGAGCGAGCAGTTCGAGCAAGTGCTGGGTTCGGCGCGTTGAAATACGGGAGCAATCAGTCCGTTTGAGTTGCTTGGGTAGCCCCTCGATTATTTGTTTTGGTTTATTCAGCATGTTGCGAATCGGTATCGACCTCGGCGGCAGCAAAATCGAAATCATCGCCCTCGACGAGCAGGGCCGCGAACTGTTGCGCCACCGCGTTGCCACGCCGCGCGGCGACTATCCCGGCACCCTGGAGGCCATTGCCGTGCTGGTGCAAGACGCCGAAGCCCAGTTGGGCGAGCGAGGCAGCGTCGGCATCGGCACGCCGGGGGCGATTTCGCCGGCGAGCGGCCTGCTCAAGAACTCCAACTCGGTGCATCTCAACGGCCAGCCGATTCTCCATGATCTGCAAACCCTGCTCCAGCGCGAGGTGAAAATCGCCAACGACGCCAACTGCTTCGCGCTTTCCGAAGCGGTGGACGGTGGCGCGACCGGGGCGGGCGTGGTGTTCGGAGTGATCCTCGGCACCGGAGTGGGTGGTGGCATCGTGGTGAACGGCCAAGTGCTGAGCGGCCCCAACAGCATCGCCGGGGAGTGGGGGCATAACCCGCTGCCCTGGCCGCAAGCCCATGAGTTGCCGGGGCCGCCCTGTTATTGCGGCAAGCACGGCTGCGTGGAAACCTGGTTGTCCGGGCCGGGGATGGCGCGCGATCATCACCATGCCGGCGGCGCGGCGTTGGAAACTGCCGCCATTGTCGCAGGGGCGCAAGCCGGCGACATCGCCTGCCGCGCCACCCTGGATCGTTATGAAGACCGGCTGGCGCGCGCCCTGGCGAGCGTCGTCAATATTCTCGACCCCGAGGTGATCGTTCTCGGCGGGGGCATGTCCAACATTGAGCGGCTCTATCGGAACGTCCCGCGTTTATGGGGGCGTTACGTGTTTTCCGACCGCGTGGATACCCGCTTGGTGCCCAATCGTTTCGGGGATTCCAGCGGAGTGCGCGGCGCGGCGTGGTTGTGGGGGTGAGGCGGGGTGGCGGCAAATTTCCGGTTATACTCGAACTTTTTAGGGGACAAGCCATGAAGAAGCCCGTCGTTATTGCCTTTGCCCTGTTTTTTTGGGCGTTTCCCACATTCGCCGGAGATGCCGGTGCGCTCTACCAGTTTTCCACCATCCAGGCGCTGATGGAAGGCGTGTACGACGGCGCGGCGCCGGTCGGCGGGCTGAAGGCGCGCGGCGACATGGGCTTGGGGACGTTCGACGCGCTGGATGGCGAGATGGTGGTGCTCGACGGCAAGGTGTTCCAGGTCAAATCGGATGGCTCGGTGCGGGTGGTTCCCGATGAATTGACCACCCCGTTTGCCACGGTGGCCTTCGCCCAGCCCACTATCGTCAAGGACCTCGGCCCGGTCGCCAGCCTGGCCGAACTGGAGAAGGCTATCGACGCGCTGCTCCCCACCACCAACCTGTTTTACGCGGTGCAGGTGCATGGCCGTTTCGCCGCGCTCAAGACGCGCAGCGTGCCGGCCCAGAAGAAGCCCTTTCCCAAGCTCACCGAGGTGGTGAAAACCCAGGCGGTGTTCCCGTTTCGCGACATTGCCGGCACCCTGGTGGGGTTCCGTTCGCCGGGGTTCAGCGGCGGTCTGACGGTGCCCGGCTATCACCTGCATTTCCTCGACAAGGAACGCACCCGCGGCGGCCACCTGCTTGATTGCACCTTTGCCGCGGCGCGCCTGGAAATCACCGTGCTGCCGCGCTGGAACGTGGAATTGCCGGAACGCGGGGCGTTCGCCGGCAGCGACCTGACCAGGACCCGCGAGGAAGACGTGCGGAAAGTGGAGAAATGAGCAACAAGGTTCCCGCCCAGATCGGCAAGTACCCCATCGTCCGCGAACTGGGACGGGGGTCTTCGGGCATCGTCTATCTCGCCCAGGATCCTTTCAACCAGCGCGAAGTGGCGCTCAAGCTGGCCAGCCCGGAAAATGTCACCGATCCGGGGGAACTCAAGCGTTACCGCAAGTTGTTCCTCAACGAGGCGACCCTCGCCGGCAAGCTCTCCCATCCCAACATCGTGGCGCTTTACGACGCGGTGGTGGACGAGGCGTGCAGCTACATCGTGATGGAGTACGTGGCGGGCGACACCCTCAAGAAATTCTGCCATCCCGACAGCCTGCTGCCCATCGAGAAAATCGTCGCCATCGTCTACAAGTGCTGTATGGCGCTGGATTTCGCCCACAAGCACGGGGTCATTCACCGCGACATCAAGCCCGCCAATATTCTTCTCGCCGAAGGCGGCGACATCAAGATCACCGACTTCGGCCTGGCCCAGTTGTCCAACTCGCAGCAGACCCAGATGGCGGGTATGCTCGGTTCGCCGGCCTACATGTCGCCCGAGCAAATCCGCGAACAGCCCCTCAGCACCCAGACCGACATCTATTCGCTGGGAGTGGTGACCTATGAATTACTGGCGGGACGCCTGCCTTACGAGGCGACCAGCAGCTATTCGATGGTCATGAAAATCCTCACCGAACAACCCAAGGCGGTGAGCAGCTTCCGCAGCGACGTTTCGCCGCGCCTGGAAGAGATCGTCGCCCGTGCCATGAGCAAGAATCTGGCGACGCGCTACCCGACCTGGTTCGACTTCGCCCGCGATTTGGCCGACGAATTCATCCAACTCGAACGCTTGCGCGAGGATATCGGCGACAAGGAAAAATTCGGCGCGCTGCGTGGCCTGGTGTTCTTCCAGGAATTCCGCGACGAACAGATCTGGGAAGTGGTGCGGGTCAGCGTGTGGGAAGTGTTCCAACTCAAGCAGCAGGTGATCCTGGAAGGCGATATCGGCCAGGCGTTCTACATCATCGTCCAGGGCAGCGCGCTGGTCACCAAGGCCGGGCGGCTGCTCAACACCCTCAAGGCGGGCGACTGCTTCGGCGAAATGTCCTATATCAACCAAGCGCCGACGCGACGTAGCGCCACCATCTCCGCCGCCAGTCCGTTGACCCTGGTGCGCATCAAGGCCGACCTGCTTGAACAGCTTTCCGACGGCTGCCAGTTGCGTTTCAACAAGGTGTTCCTGAAAACCCTGGTGGAACGCCTGTCACGGACCAACTCCATGCTGGCAGCCACCGGCTTGCCGCAGGAAGAGGCAGGCTAGGAGCCTAAACGGCGGTTATGGGTAGGAGCCTGCCATGCAGGCGAGCAGTGGCGCCGGCTGGAACACTGCGACAAATTGCGACACCGCATCCCGGGCGCGGCCCCCCTCCTACACTCCTGGCGTCTTGGCGCGCCTGTGGTTCAAGAATTGCTTTGCTTAAAACGAAAGCATTTGAACCGCCCACCCCGGGGGATTTGAACAGGCCGTTGCGGCCCGTCGTTATCCCATTCGGGTTTTCAATTTGGCGGCATCGCATTGTTTTATTAATATATTCGTGGGTTTTGTCAGTAAGGTGTTAGAGAGAGAAGGAGCGAATCATGACTAGGCATCCGGCGCGGATTTTTCTGGCGATTTTTGCCACTGGATTGCTGGGCTTGCCGGGCGCGGCAAGCGCTTCCCCTTCCACCCCCACCGCCGATTTCATCGATAACGGCGACGCGACGACCACCCACCTCAAGACCGGCTTGACCTGGATGCGTTGCGCGGTCGGGCTGGCCTGGACCGGCAACACCTGCTCGGGGAATGCCGCGACCTACTCCGATGCCACGGCCGACCCGCTGGTTTCCAGCCTGACCTTCGCCGGCTACGGCGACTGGCGCTTGCCCACCATTGCCGAACTGAACTCGATTGTCGAGCGTGAGGCGGATAGCCCGACGATCAATGGCAAGGTATTTCCCAACACCCCGGCCGGGAATTTTCTCTCCGCCACCCCGATGTATCAGATGCCCGGCTACTCCTGGGTGGTCAATTTCGCCAGTGGCGGAGACGGTTCGGGGCGGGGCAGTTATTACCTGCGCTTGGTGCGTGGCGGCCAATCGGTCGAGGCGACCGCCCCCTCCGCGCCGGCGGGCGATTTCCTGGACAACAAGGACGGCACGGTCACCCATCTGAAAACCGGGCTGAGTTGGATGCGCTGCGCCGTCGGCAAGATCTGGACCGGTTCGACATGCTCGGGTTCCAGCCAATATATGAGCTGGAACAGCGCGGTCGCGCTTGCCTCGAACTTTGCCGGATACGGCGATTGGCGGCTTCCCAGTGTCGACGAACTGAAATCCGTCGTCGAATACACGGCGCGCAGCCCGGCCATGAATTCCACGATTTTTCCCGCGCCTCCCAATTTGTGGAGTTCCGAGCAAATCGTCTCCGCCACCGACTACCTGATTTTGGGGAAACCAACCCAGGTTTTGTATGGCACCAACGACGCCTATTACCTGAATGCCGCCTACGGGGTGGTTGGCGGCATGGCCAAGAGCGCGACCTACAACGGCGCCTTGCTGGTGCGTGGGCAGCAGGCCTGGGCCATTTCGCCGGCCCCGCCGGTAAAGGCTCTGTCGCTGGCGCTGACCTGCCCCTCGTCGTTGAGCGCCGGCACTCCCGGCAATTGCGTCGCCACCGCCGCCTTCAGCGATTTCACCACAAGCAGCGTCACGCCGCTGTGGACGGTCTCCGATGCCGCGGCGCTCGCCGTGAATGAAGACGGTTCGCTGGTCCCCGAAAATGTCGGGGCCGTTACGCCGGTGACGATCACCGCGACTTACCGCGACGCGGACGTGACCAAGACCGCGGTTGCCGCCATCACCGTCAAACCCGTCCCCAAAACGCTGGCGGGGCTGTTGATCGTCGGAGAGGGCAGCGTCGCATCCGGGGGCAGCCTGACCTTGCAAGGTACCGCCACCTACGGCAACGGCAATTCGAGTCCGGTGTCGCCGACCTGGCGCGTCAGCGATAGTGGCATCGCCACCATCAGTAGCGCCGGGGTGCTTAGCGTCAATCCCGTGACGACCGATACCCCCCTCACCGTTACCGCGTCCTACAGCGAGGGAAGCGTGACCCAAACGGCAAGCTGGATAGTCACGGTCAAGGCGCCCCCGCTGGCCTTCGCGATTGATCCGGCTACTCTCCAGGCCGCGCCGGGCACGGACATTACCTTGAGCGCGGCAGGCGGAACCATCCAGTCGTGCGTTTCGAGCAACCCGGCGGTCATTCCCGACCCCCTCGTAGACTCAAGCGGTTCTACCGCTACCGCCACTGTGGCGGCTAGCGCCACGGCCGGTGCCCAAGTGACGCTAACCTGCCTGAGCAATACGGCGGCCAGTGCGCAAGCGGGAATAACCGTCGCGGCATTGCCGAGCGCTGCCGAGCGGGTCTTCAACTGGGCGGAAAGTGCCTACCCCGAATTGTTTTCCCCGGCCGGGGAAACGACCCAGACCGCCATGGGCTATACCTATCGTTATTACCCTCGGGAAAACTGCTATCTCGCCACCAAGGACGGGCGCGTCTATTACCTGGGTTCGTTGACCCAGGATCGGATCAGCGACGTGGGCGCGCTTGCCGATTATCTGCTGCAAGCCAAAGCGGCAGGGTTCTAACCCGCATCGGTGGTCGCCGGTTCGCCCGCCAGCGGGCAGGTGAGGGTGAATTCGGCGCCGTCCTGGCGGTTGACCACCTCGATGCGACCATTCATGTTGTTCTCGACGATCATTTTCGACATGTAGAGTCCGATGCCGGTGCCGCTCGCCTTGGTGGTGAAGTACGGGTCGAAGATTTTCGGTAGGACAGCGGCGGGAATGCCGCCGCCATTGTCGTTTATCCGGATGGCCGCTTGACCGTTGTGGCGGGAGACGCTTAGGCGGATGAAGCCATTCTCGATATGTTTGGCGACGATGGCATCCTTGGCGTTGTTCACGATGTTTAGCAGCGCTTGGGAAAATTCGTTGGGAAAGCCATAAGCCTGGGCGTCCTCGACGACTTCCACCTCGACATCGATATTGTTGTTATGGAGGCTGGCGAAGAGGATGCTGAGGGTGTTTTCTACGACCTGCTTCAGGCTGAAAGCGCGCTTTTCCTTGTTGGGCCGGAAAAAATTGCGGAAGTCGTCGATGGTGGTGGACATCTTGTCGATCAGTTGTCGTCCGATGGCAATTTCCTCGTCCAGGTAGTCCTGGGTCAACTCGCTGTAGGCCCAGGCGTCGCGGATGTTGTCGAGGATCAATCCCAGCGTATTGATGGGCTGGCGCCACTGGTGGGCGATGTTGCCGATCATTTCTCCCATCGCCGCCAGGCGCGAATGCTGGATGACGATGTGGTCCTTTTCCCGGTTCTTGGCCACTTCCTCGCGCACTCGGGCTTCCAGCGACAGGTTGAGCTGGTGGATGGTGGCTTCGGCTTGCTGGCGCTGTGCTGCCATGTGGTCGAAGGCTTGCCCCAATTCGGCCAGTTCGTCCTGACCACGCATGGCGGTGCGCGTGTCGAGGTCGCCCGCAGCCAGTTTGCGGGCGGCTGCGGTGAGTTTCTTGACGCGGCGGGAAACCAGTACATGCATCAGAACCGCGCTGATCGCCGCGATGGCAAGCATCAGGGCGCCAAAATAGATGGAGTAGGTGACCGCTTTATGGCGAGCCTGGGCGAGCCGGCCGGACAGGTCGAATTCAACGTAGAGCACGCCGATGCGGTTGGTGGCTTGGCCGCCCGTGCCGATCTTGAGGGTGACCGGGTAATAGCCGGTCAGCAGCAAACGCGCCCGGTCGATTGCGCTGGCATGAACCTGGGTTTGCCGCACTTGGCCGGCGCTGGCGGCCACATAGCCGGATACGGCGGTGGCGGGATTCCTTTCCCAGATATAACGGTTGGCCAGCACCACCGCATCGTTCTCGTCGGTCAGCAACAGGGTGCGGATTTGCGGGTGCATCGCGGAAACCGACAGGCTCAGGCGGGCGCCTTCGTAGTTGTCGTCGGCCAGTTGGGTATCCAGCATGTTTTGCAGTTGGGTCAGCAGCGTCTTGACGGTGTCGGAGCTCTCCCGCTCGATGACCTGGCTGCTGTCGCGAATTTCCCAAAAAAACAACAGCGAGGCGCTGAGCAGCGACGACAGCAGCAGGAGCAGCGGGATGAGATAGCTGAGGCGCGGCTTTATCACTGCAGGCAGCCCTGGAAGCTGGGGTCGATGGCGTCGGCGGGGTTGACTGGGACGGAGATCAGGCGTTCCTTGGCCATGATGCCGACCAGGCGCTGGGCCGGACCGAGTAGCGCGGGCGTGGCGCCGCCGAGGAGGCGCTGGTTTTCCGTGCGCGAGGGCAGGATCAGGCCACCCATGGTGGCGCGGTAGGTCGGTTCGTCCATGCCGAGGCGCTTGCCCATCCGGGTCGCGGCATCCCGCGGATGGTCGCGGATGTAATCGAGGGTGACGAACCATTGCCGCACGAACTCGCACAATTCCTTGCGCCGATTGGCGTAAACCTCCTCGCGCACCACCAGCAGGTCGAAGATTTCGTTGGGGATATGGCTACTGTCGAAGATGACGTGGGCGCCGGCCTGCGCCAGGCGGGTCTTGAACGGCTCGAAAGTGATGGCGACATCGACCTTGCCTTGCACGTAGGCTTTTTCGTGCCTGTCCTCGGGCAGCGTCACTACCGTAACGTCGGAGGGCGTCAATCCGGCGGCATCGAGGGTGCGGTTGAGCATGTACACGCCGAGCGGGATGTTCACGATGGCGACGCGCTTGCCCTTCATGTCGGCGAGCGATTTGACCTCCGGCCGCGCCATCACTGCGTCGGCGCCGTTGGAAATGTCCATCACCGCCAGGATGCGGGCTTTTTTCCCATCGGCGAGCAGGGTGAGGGTTTCGTCCAGGGTCAGGGTGGCGATGTCGGCGGAGCCGTTCTTGAAAGCTTCCAGAGTGACGTTGGAAGACGGCAACTCGTTCAGGCGCACCGGCAATTTGTCCAGGTAGCCGAGGTCGCGGGCGAGATAGAGCGGTTCGTAGCCGGGCCACGGACTGCTGGCGATGCGCAACGGCTCGACGGGCGGTTGGGAACAGCCGACCAGCACGGCGGAAAAGAACATAACCAGGGTGATGAGCCGTTTCATGATTTTCTCCCTTATCCCGGGGTTAAGTGAACCTGTGCTCCGGGCATGCAATGAATCGTAGTTATTGAAGGAGCCTGCCGTGCAGGCGAGCGATATTGCCCATCGAGGCATCTTCGCGGGCGCGGCCCGCTATCGTAATGCTGACCGATTCCTAAAAGGAATAGCTGAGCGACGCCACTCCCTTATTGGTCTGGTGAACGCCGAAGCGGTTCTCCCCGCCGAGGATGCCCTGCACGCTCCAGGTCAAGCCGGTCTTGCCGAGCGGCTGGGAGATGCCCAGGGTGACATGGCGGAATGCCGAACCGACCGGCTGGTTGCCGGCGTAGCAACCGTTAACCACAAACGCGGTGCCGGCCGCGCACGCCGTGCCCGCCAGGGTGTCCTGGGTGCCGAGGAATTTCCCCTCGCGGCCATAGGTAAACCACCCCAGGGTCGCCGTGAACGTGAGTTCGTGGGGCAAAGCCTTGGTGTAGCCGAGCGACCAGTAGGTGTCCCGCTGGTTGCCCCACACGGTATCGTTGAGCAGGGTCTGGGCGGTGAGGGCAAACTCCTGGTAGCCGAGGCCCAGCTTGGTCTCCACGGCATCGGCATGTTTGCCGTTGATGTACAGATAACCGGTCAGCCCCACGGTGTAGCTCAGGTCGCCGACTTTCCCGGTGTAGCCGCCATAAAGATCGTTCTCGATCGACTTGTTGTCCTGGAAGCCGGAGACGATGGCGCGATCGTCGTAGGACTGGCCGAGGCGCTTATAGGAATAGTTGATCTGCGATCCCCAATAACCGGCGTACCAGCCGCTCGGGTGGGCGTAGTCCGCACCCCACTGCAGGACGGGGCGGCTGGACTCGGGCGCGTCGGCGCCGCTATTGCCCAGACCGGGATAGAAGTTGCCGTAGGTGGTGGTAGCACCGCGCAGGAAATAGGCCGATACCAGATCGACGTGGGCGGTGAGGGCGGGTGCTTCGTCGCCATACGCCAATGCCGGCGACGCGCTGGTGGCGACCGCCAGGGCGAGACTGGCAACAACATTCCGTATTTTCATGATTTCCCCCGGTGAACAGGGCGACATGCCAATGCTGTCGCCACTCTTCAGGATAGCAAAGATTCCCCGGCAGGACGGAGCCGGGCTGCCAGGGGATTAGGAAATCACTTGGTAATACAGATTCTGCGGATGATTGGCCTGGGCGAAGAAGAACCAGCGCTCGGCGAGCAGCCCGGAATACTGGACCAGGAAGGCGAACAGCAGCACCCCGCCGGACGCGGTCGGCAGCCCGAAAGCCAGCAGCGGCAGGGGCAGGGCGAAGACGAAAACCACCATCAGCCATTTCACCGAGCGCAGCACGGCGCGGGTCTTGCCGTGGAAATACTCGCGGGTATTGAACGAGCCGCCCATCGATCCCTGGGCTTTTTGCGCGATCTGGCTGTGGCGCACGCCGATGGCGGTTTGCAGGGTGGATTTGGGCTTGAGGCGGCAATTGCGCAGCAGTGAGGCCAGGCGCGAGACGAAGGCCAGCAGGGTGATGATGATCGCCCACTTGCCGTAGAAACCCACCAGGGACGGCGCGGCCAGCGCGGCATAGCCGGTCGCCAGGGTGAAGCCGGAAGCCCCACCCAGCAGGATGAAATTCACCACGGTCAGCGGGGTATGCCACTCCTGGAGGAAGCGCAGGCAGGCGTAGATCATCCCGGTGGAGATGAACAGCGCGAAGCACAGCAGGGTGGCGAGCGCGCCGATTATCATGATGAAGTTCACCGGCAACGCTTCGCCCAGCGTGAACAGGGTGGCGTCCCAGCCCATGAAATGCGCGGCACCGTAAAGGAACACGCAGCCCATGAAGGCCGGCAGCACGATCACCTCGCGCGACAGCCAGGAAGTACGCCACTTGGCGGCGGAGCGCCAGGCCCGTTCGGGATGACCGAGATGGAAGAACGAGGCAACCAGTCCGCCGATCAGGAACAGCAGGGAAATCGCGCTGCCGAGGACGTAGAAGTGGCTGTCGCCTTGCGCCGAGAGGACGTGGAATACCGCGTACACCTGGCCGGTGTAGAGGGCGAGGAACAGCCCTTGGCCGACGCCGATCAACGTCGTTAAAAATATCACTGAGAATGCAGGATGCATCGTTTACTCCATTCATTTCGTAGGGTGGACACAGTCTTTTGTGTCCACGCGGTAGCCATCGCGGAATGGTGGACACAAAAAACCGTGTCCACCCTACACGTTTGCCTTACCAGCTTGTCACATCGTCCAGCGAAGGCTCGTCCTTGCCCGGCTTGGGTAGCAAGCGTTCCTTCTTGAGCGGGTTGTCGGCGCGCAGCAACTCGTCGTCGTGGATGCGCAGCCGGGTCTTGCGGCGCGGCAGGTAGTGGTTGGAGGGCTTGGTGCCCCATTCCGGCATCAGCGGGTAGCCGCCGTTCTCGCGGATGGTCACCGAGACTTCCGATTCCGGGTCGTGCACGTCGCCAAACAGGCGTGCGCTGGTCGGGCAGGCCAGCACGCAGGCGGGTTTGCGTTCCGCTTCCGGCAGGCTCTGGTCGTAGATGCGATCCACGCACAGCGTGCACTTCTTCATCACCTGCTGTTTCTCGTCGATCTCGCGTGCGCCGTAGGGGCAGGCCCATGAGCAATACTTGCAGCCGATGCACTTGTCGTAATCGACCAGTACGATGCCGTCTTCCTTGCGCTTGAAACTCGCGCCGGTCGGGCACACCGGCACGCACGGCGGTTCCTCGCAATGCAGGCAGGACTTGGGGAAATGCACCGTCTCGGTGTTGGGGAAGCAGCCCACTTCGAAGGTCTGCACGCGGTTGAAGAAAGTGCCGGTCGGGTCGGCGCCGTAGGGATTGAAATCCGTCAGCGGCCCGGCCTGGCCGGAGGTGTTCCATTCCTTGCAGTTGGTGACGCAGGCGTGGCAGCCCACGCAGACGTTGAGGTCGATGACCAGGGCGAGTTGGGTCATTGCCGCGTGTCCTTGATCGATATTTGAATCGGTTTCATTGTGTTTGCTCCATTTCTTGCACAGGCAGCAGCGCCGTGAGTACTGTCCCTCGATTGGGCTGGCTGACTATCATGAATTCACCTTTCAGCGCGGCGACCTGCTCCCGCATCCAGGCCAGGCCGACCGCCTTGCTTTCGTGCAGGCGTTCCAAGTCGAAACCTTTGCCGTTATCCTGCACTTCAAGGAAATAACGGGTGCCGCGCCGTTCCAGCGCGATTTTTACCCGTTCCGCTTGGGCATGGCTGGCGACATTGGCGAGCGTTTCCTCGACGATCCGGAATACGGTGGTCGCGGTTTGTTCGTCCATGGCCAATTCCTGCTCAGAAACCCGCAACTCGCAGGCCGTGTCGCTCTTGCCGGCAAACTCTTCCACCAGCCATTCCAGGGCAGAGACGATGCCCAAGTCGAGCACGCTCGGACGCAGGTCGGTGGTCACCTGGCGTACCAGTTCCACGCTCTTGTCCACGAATCCCAGCATCTTCCTGACGCGCTCCTGGAACGCCGGGATGTCCGCGTCGAAACGGTTTTCCAGCATGGAAAGGTTGAGACGCAAGGCCATCAGTTGCTGCCCCACGCCTTCGTGTACCTCCCCGGCAAGGCGCTTGCGTTCCGCCTCCTGCTCGGCGTTGCGCTGCATCGCCACGTCGCGCAGACGTTCGCGCGATTCCGCCAATAGATTCTCGGCCGCTTTGAGCGCCGTGATGTCCCGCGCCACCGTCAACACGCTGACCACCTCGCCCAGCGGGTTGAATTCCGGTACCGCGCGGACCATATGGCATACCCTCTGCCCTGTTTCGTCCGTCCGGGATAGTTCAATATCCGCTTCGCGACCGGTTTTCCACACTTTGGTCAACAAGTCTTGCAGGCGTACTACCACTTCCCGGGGCAAAATCAAATTATCGACCGGTCGTTTGCCGAGCAGTGCGCTGGCCGGGAGTCCGCACAACTTCTCGAAGGCCGGATTGACGTAAAGTCGACGCAGATCCTCGCCGTAGCGAATGATGATGTCCGGCGAGTTTTCCACCAGGGCGCGGAATTCCTGCCCGCGCTGGTGCAGCAGTTGCGCGGCCTGGCGGTGCTTGGTGATGTCCTGTACCGTGCCGTGGGAACGTAGAGGAGTGCCGGCGGCGGTGTAAAAGGTTTCGCAACACTCATGGACATATTTGATACGCCCGTCCGGCAACAACAGGCGATGCTCGAAATCGTAGGGGAGACGGTTCGCCAGCGACTCGGAGTAGGCTCGGTTCAGCGCTTCCCGATCTTCGGGATGAACCGTGGCGAGGAATGCGGCGTAGGAAGCGCCGAATTGGGCAGGGTCGATTTCGAAAATGCGGAAAATTTCGGCGGACCAGTTCAGCACGCCGCTCACCAGGTCGAGTTCCCAATTGCCCATCTGGCCGATGCGTTGCGCTTCCGCCAGGCTGGCCTGGCTGCGTTGCAGGGCGTGCATCGCCTGCTCGCGCACGGTGACGTCGCGGGACAAGGCGATAAAGCGCTTGTCCGACGGCTGGTTTTCCGGGGCGTCGCTTCCCGGTTTTCTTGAAACGGAAAGTTCGAACCAGTGTTCCCCGGCGGGAAGCCTCAGCGGCATGATCTTGCCGAAGGAAAAGCCCTTTTCGTCGGCTTCGCGGAGCGCGGACATCGCGACTTCCGCTGCAGCGGGGGCCAGCATGTTGGCTATGGTGTTGCCGAGCAACAGTTCTTTTTGCGCGGCCAATAGCTCGGGATTCTGCGCCCAGACGTTGAGGTAGCGTCCGTCCAGATCCAACTCGAACAGCAGGTCGGGAATCGCGTTGATAATGCCCTCGGTGAATTCGAGCGCCTGCTGCAAGCGTTGCTCCGTCTCCTTGCGTGAAGTGACGTCGATCATCAGCCCGTGCCACAGGATGCTGCCGTCCGGCGCGCAGACCGGCATGGAGCGGGCTTCCAGCCAAAAGTCGCCCGTATCGGGATGAGAAACGCGGAATTCGACGTTGCACAAAGACAGGTGACGCCCCGATTTTTCAATGGTCGCAGCGACCCTGGCCTGATCGTCGGGGTGGATCGCCGCCAGGAGGGGGGCCAGGCTTGCCGCCACGTCCCCCGGCTGCAAGCCGAAAAAATCGCAGATCGCCCGGCTGGCGAAGGGCATGGAGATGACCCCCTCGGGACTGCGGCGGGTGGTGAACAGGAACCCCGGTACGCTGGTCAGATGCTGTTCCAGATCGGCGCGCTCGACGCTGCTCTCCACTTCCTTGGATGAGTCGTTCAGCGGTGGGGTGGGGCGACCGTTCAACTCAGCCCTTCCAATCCCCGTTGCCGGCGAAGAAAGCGAACCAGCGCGGCTTGAGTTTTTGCATCCCCGGCGCGGTCGGCAGCGCCTCGAACTGCGGCGAGGTCTGTTGCGGCTCTCCCTCTGCGGCGGGATAAATCCGCACCCGCACGTCGAACCAGCCGGCCTGGCCGGTGACCGGGTCGGAGTTGGAGAGGTGGTCGCCGTCGGCGTGGGGCGGCAACTCTTCGCCGATCAGGTGGTTGAGTAAAAAGCCTTTTTGCGATTCGTTGGCGTCCGGGCTGAGACCCCAGGCGCCGGCGGCCTTGCCGATGGCGTTCCAGGTCCATACCGTGCCGGGTTCCACCGCTTCGGAATAGCGCGCCATGCAGCGTACCTTGCCGTGCATGGATTCGGCCCACATCCAGCCGCCGTCGGCGATGCCTTGGGCGGCGGCGGTCTTGGGATTGACGAACAAATAGTTGTGGGCGTGGATCTGGCGCAGCCAAGCATTCTGCGAATCCCATGAGTGGTACATCGCCATCGGGCGCTGGGTGATGGCGTTGAGCGGGTATTTGCGGGTGTCGGAAAGCTGGCCCTCAATCGGTTCGTAATAAAACGGCAGCGGGTCGAAGTAGGTTTCAATGCGTTTGCGCAAGGCCTCCGGCGGTTGCTTGCCGTCGCTCTTGCCTTGCGCGGCGAGGCGGAATTTTTGCAGGACTTCGGAATAAATATGGATCGAAATCGGCTCGGCGTAGCGGGTGATGCGGTTGCGCTGCGCCCATTCGAGATAGCCCTGGTTCCAGTTGCGCATGTACTGGTAGGAACGCGGCAGCTCGTGGTGGAAGAAGCAGCCGTTTTGTTCGTACATCTCCCATTGGCGCGGATTGGGTTCGCCGCGCATCGACTTTTCGCCGCCCTTGCCACGCCAACCGGCGAGGAAGCCGATGCCGGAACCGGGTTCGGTTTCGTGGTTGACGATGAAATCCGGGTAGTCGCGGTATTTGCGTTGCCCTTGTTTGTCGGTGAAAGCCGGCAGTTTCAGGCGCGAACCCAGTTCGATCAGCACTTCCTGGAACGGCTTGCACTCGCCCTTGGGCGGCAAAATGGGGATGCGCACCGCGTCCACCGGGCCGTCGAATTCGGAAATCGGGCGGTCGAGGATGGACATCACGTCGTGGCGTTCCAGGTAGGTGGTATCGGGCAGCACCAGGTCGGCGTAAGCCACCATTTCCGAGTGGAAGGCGTCGCACACCACCAGGAAGGGTATTTTGTATTCGCCGTCGTCGCGTTTGTCTTTCAACATGTCGCGCACCGAGACGGTGTTCATGGTGGAGTTCCACGCCATGTTGGACATGAAAATCAGCAGCGTGTCGATGGGGTACGGGTCGCCGCGCCAGGCATTGGTGATGACGTTGTGCATCAGGCCATGCACCGCCAACGGGTGCTCCCAGGAAAACGCCTTGTCGATGCGCACCGGGGTGCCGTCGTCGTCCACGAACAGATCATCGGGTTCCGCCGGCCAGCCCAGCGCCATGCCGTCGAGCGGGGCGTTGGGGCGCACCCCCTGCGGCCCCTTGGGGGTCTTGGCACAAGGCGGAATCGGGCGGGGAAAAGGCACTTTGTGGCGGAAGCCGCCGGGGCGGTCGATGGTGCCGAGCAACGACATCAGAATCGCCAGCGCGCGGATGGTGTGGAAGCCGTTGGAGTGCGCCGCCAGGCCGCGCATCGCGTGAAACGCCACCGGGTTGCCGGTGACGCTGGCGTGCTCGTTGCCCCAGGTATCGGTCCAGGCGATGGGCAGTTCGATACGCTGGTCGCGGGCGGTGACGCCCATCTCCTGCGCCAAGCGCTTGATCGTCGCGGCGGGAATCCCGGTGATCCCTTCCGCCCATTCCGGGGTGTAATCCTTGACGCGCTCCTGCAACAACTGGAATGCCGGTTTCAGCGGCGTGCCGTCCTTGAGCTGGAATTCGCCCAACAGGAACGGGTCGGCGCCTTTGGTATGCGTCACCACCGGCTTGTCGCCGATGCGATCCCACCACAGCTTGTTTTGCGGGTCGAAACAGCCTTCTTCCTCGGGCACTTCGGTACGCACGAACATGCCGAACTCGCTGCTGGCTTCATTCAGATTCACCAGTTCGGCGGCGTTGGAGTATTGCACCAGGAAGTCGCGGTCGTACAAACCCTGGCGGATGACTTCGTGGTTGAGCGCCAACAGCAGCGCGCCGTCGGTGCCGGGTTTGATGGGTATCCATTCGTCGGCAATCGCCGAATAACCGGTGCGCACCGGGTTGATCGAGACGAAGCGCCCGCCGTTGCGCTTGAACTTGGACAACGCGATTTTCATCGGGTTGGAATGATGGTCCTCGGCGGTGCCGATCATCACGAAGAGCTTGGCACGATCGAGATCCGGCCCGCCGAATTCCCAGAACGAGCCGCCGATGGTGTAGATCATCCCGGCGGCCATGTTGACCGAGCAGAAGCCGCCGTGGGCCGCGTAGTTGGGCGTGCCGAACTGCTTGGCGAAGAGGCCGGTCAGCGCCTGCATCTGGTCGCGCCCGGTGAACAGGGCGAATTGCTTGGGGTCGGTGGCGCGGATGTGGGCAAGGCGTTCTTCCAGAATGGCGAAGGTCTCGTCCCAACTGATCGCCTCGAACTCGCCCGCGCCGCGTTCGCTACCGGGCTTGCGGCGCAAGGGCTGGGTGAGGCGTCCCGGCGAATACTGCTTCATGATCCCCGACGAGCCTTTGGCGCAAATCACGCCCTTGTTGAGCGGATGGTCGGGATTGCCCTGGATGTAGCGTACCTCGCCGTTTTTCAGGGTCACGCGCACCCCGCAGCGGCAGGCGCACATGTAGCAGGTGGTGTTCTTGACCTCGATGCGGTCGGCGGTTTCCGGCATGGCAGCTTTTCACTCTAAAACGATGACGCGATTTTACACATGTCGCTGCACCAATAAATTCATATTTTCTTATACACAAATAAGGACTTTGATTGATTCTAAAGTTGTGTATTTGAGGTATGTTTGAGTTGGGCGGAATGAGCGGCGCATTGCACTTTCAGCGGCGCGCGGGACGATCTGCTATCCTCACAGGAGTCCCCGCCGACCGCCCAGGCGCGGTTGGCGGGGTGTATCCTCATGCCAATGAGCGTTTCCCCGATACAAAAATATGACAAACGGGTTTATGCTTGCCGGCTTGATTTGCTTAACCCCGGATGGACCCCGTGTGATGGTCCAGGGTGCGTTCCCTGGACTTTTGGAACGACGCATGAATTTCCCAACTCTCTCCTTAATCCCGACAGGAGCATCTTCCATGAAAAACCGCCTTGCCCTGATGCTGGCCGCGATTCTGGGCGTGAACGCACTACCTGCCCTTGCCGAAGTTTCGATTTCCGGCTTCGGTACGATAGGCTACGCGCGTTCGGACCAATCCTTCGCCTACCAGCGTTTCGTCGATAACGGCGGCACATTCAAGCGCGACAGCGCCTTCGGCGTGCAATTGGACGCCCAGTTGACCCCGCAGATCGCGGTTACCGTCCAAGGCAAGGTCGCCCCGTCGATGAGTAGCGATAACGGCTGGGATCCCACGCTGGCCTGGGCGTTCGTCTCCTGGCGCCCGACCAACGACTGGCTGGTGCGGCTCGGCAAACTGCGGGTGCCGTCTTACCTCAATGCCGAAAATATGGACGTGGGGACAACCTTCGACATGGCGCGTATGCCTCCCGAAGTCTATTCCACCACCCCTACCGCCGATTTTATCGGCGCCTCGTTCAATAAGTCCTGGAACCTCGACGACAACGAGTTGAACCTCGACGGGTATTGGGGCAAGGCCAAGTCCGACTGGCGCTTCTATTTCCGCGACACCTTACCCGGCGTGCAAAATGCCGGCCCCTTCTATTGGCCGATCGACATCGAGAGCAAAGGTCTGCTGCTCACCTTGCTTCGCGACGAAAACACCTACCGGGTTGGAGTGCACAAGGCCGTTGCCACGGTAGACAAGCCGTTTCCGGTGACTTTCCCCTACGTCGCGATCATGCCCGGTGTCGGCTATTACCAAGTTGCCGACAGTCTGCCCGGTCCCGGCGTCCCGACCACGCAAAACATCGACATCGGCATCGTCAACCTGGGCGCCGACGTGGGGCTTGGCAATGATTTTCGCCTGGCGGGCGAATACGTGCGCCGCGTGGTGAAAAACACCGATATCGGTCCCGATACCCAGTCCGCCTATCTGTCGCTGCGCAAACGCATCGACAAATGGACGCCGTATGTCACCTATGCCGTGCTGCGTTCGCAATCCAAGCCCCTGGAAATGCAGCGCGCGCTGAACTCCAGCAGCGTACCCGCCTTCATCCCCGGCGCGGCGCTGGTCAATGCCAGCCAGCGTGCCGGTGCCGACGGCATCATCGCCTACGACCAGTATTCCACTTCGCTGGGGGTGTCCTATGCGATGTCGCCCACCAGCAAGCTCAAGGCGGACTGGACGCGCGTCCATATCGGCGACGTATCCAGCATGGTCGATACACCGGCCAATGGCGGCGTACGCCGGCAGGACATCAATATTCTTTCCCTGTCCTACAACTTCGTGTTCTAAGGGGGAGACGACGATGAAAAAGCAAATAATCCAATCGCGCGTCAAGCGGCTGACCTTGGCGCTCCTGTTGACCTTCGGCGAAGCCCAGGCCATTGACGGAGTGGTGGTGATCGGTCATTCCAACCTGTCCCGGCTCGACGCCGCCATGGTGCAAAAAATCTACACCGGCAAGGCCGTCGAAGTCGGCGGGGTCGCCGTCACGGTAATCAATGCCAAATCGGGGACGCCGGTCCGCAACCAATTCCTGCAAGCCTATCTGAACCAGGACGAGGAAAAATACACCGCCTACTGGACGGTGCGCCGCTACATCGGCAAGGGGGCACCGCCCACCGAGTTGCAAAACGCCGCCGACGTCATCAAGTTCGTCCAGGCGACGCCCGGCGCCGTCGGCTACATCGACGAGGCGGAAGTCAAACCGGGGATCAACGTTTTGCTGCGGAAATAGCGACGGCTGATTCCGTTCCTGCGAAACGACTCGGCATCTCGTCGGGGCAATCGCACTATGTGGGAGGATGACCGATTTCAGCCGCTTGCCTCCCCCGTTGAAAATGCGGGAAACCAGATAGTACGCCTACCCTGGCTTCCTTGCACTTTGTATAGATATGGTATATTTTTTATATCATGATTGCGTTCGAATTTGACGATACGAAAAGTCAGGCTAACCTTCTGAAGCATGGCATCGACTTCAAGGATGCTCAGGCGTTATGGAACGACCCAAGACTATTGGAGATTCCCGCAAAAACAGAGGATGAACCGAGATATCTGATGATCGGGTTGATTCACGAAAAACACTGGTCAGCGGTCATCACTTACCGAGGGGCGAATATTCGACTTATTTCTGTTCGCCGCTCACGAACCGAGGAGGTGGCGCTATATGAAAGCTAAAGATTTTGAACAACAGTTTGATGAAGACGTCGACATGACCGCTTCGCTCGATTTGACCAAGGCAAAGAGGGTGTTGCAAGAGCAAAAGCGCGTTAATGTGGATTTCCCTATGTGGATGATTGAGTCACTGGACAGGGAAGCCGGAAAGATCGGCGTGACCCGGCAGTCCATTATTAAGGTATGGCTTGCCGAACGTCTCGAAATGTCTGCCTCCAAGCATTGACCGCCAATGCCGGAATCAGTGTGCCCAAGTTAAACCAGCGGTGACACTTTCCGGCCAATCATCAGCCGGCTTCTCCGGCGTAGGGAAAGCATGATTGCCCGCGCCAATTTTGCCCCGACATTGTCACTGGGGAAGGCTGGCGCCTATATCCGGTTACCCTGAACACTCCCTGCAAGTCGCGGACAGCGTTGCCGACTCATCGACAGGAACGCCCCTTACCCGTCCCCGTTATTACTGCCTTTAATCCTACCCATTAGGCCCGTGCCAGCGCGAATTCCGCAAAGGCCGCCGCGTCCAGCGGCTTGCTATAGCGGTACCCCTGCAGGAAGTCGCAGCCCTGTTCTTCGAGGAATTGCTGCTGTTCGGCGGTTTCCACGCCTTCCGCGACGACGTTCAGCCCCAGGCTCTTGGCGAGCTGGATGACGGCGATGGCGATGGCGGTGTCGTTGGCGTCGCCGGGGATGTCCATCACGAAGGAACGGTCGATCTTGAGCTTGCTGACCGGGAAGCGCTTCAGATAGTTGAGCGACGAGTAGCCGGTGCCGAAATCGTCGATGGCGATGCTCAGGCCATGCTGGTTGAGTTTTTTGAGCTGGAGCACGGCGGCGTCGGGGTTGTCCATCACCGAGCTTTCGGTGATTTCCAGTTCCAGCGCCGCGGCCGGTACTTCGAACTCCGCCAGAATTGCCAGAATGTCGTCGACCAGTTTTTCGTGGCGGAACTGGCGGGGCGAGAGGTTGACCGCGAAGCGCAGGCCGTTCAGCCCCTGTTCCCGCCAAGCCTTGATCTGGCGACAGACTTCGCGCAATACCCAGGTGCCGATGGCCAGGATCATACCGTTTTCCTCGGCGAGCGGGATGAACTGGAGCGGCGAAACCATGCCGCGCTCGGGGTGCTGCCAGCGGATCAGCGCTTCCGCGCCGACCAGTCGGCCCGAGCGCATGTCGGCTTGGGGCTGGTAATGAACGGTGAATTCGTCGCGCTGCAATGCCTGGTGCAGGCTGTTTTCCAGCATCAGGCGGTCATTGGTGCTTTTGTTCATGCCCTCGCTGAAGAACTGGAAATTATTCCGTCCCACCGCCTTGGCGTGGTACATCGCGGTATCGGCGTTTTTCATCAGCGTATCGAGGTCGCCGCCGTCATGCGGATAAATGCTGATGCCGATGCTGGGCGTGGTGTGCAGCGGGTTGCCTTCGATCTGGTAAGGCTGGGCGAGGTTGGCGAGGATTTTTTCCGCGATGTGGGCGGCGGCATTGGCGGTATCGCAATCATTCAGCGCCACCACGAATTCGTCGCCGCCCAGGCGCGCCACCAGGTCGCTATCGCGCACGCTATCGCGCAGGCGGCGCGCCACTTCCACCAGCAGACCGTCGCCGATGTTGTGCCCCAGCGTATCGTTGATGATCTTGAAACGGTCGAGGTCGATGAACATCAGCGCCACTTCGGCATGGTCCCGGCGTGCCGTCGCCAGGGACTGCTCCAGGCTGATTTGCAGATGCATGCGGTTGGGCAGGCCGGTGAGGGCATCATGGTGGGCGAGGTGGCGGATTTTTTCCTCGTTGGCTTTCTGCTCGCTGAGATCGGCGAAGCTGGAGATGAAAAAGTCGATGTCGCCCTGCGGGTTGCGCACCACCGAGATAGTCATCAGCTTGGGATAGACGGCCCCGTTCTTGCAGCGGTCCCACATTTCGCCCTGCCAGAAACCGTTTTGGTGTATGGCTTGCCACATCTCCGCATATTCTTCACGGCTGGTGCGGCCCGACGAGAGGATGCGCGGATCCTGGCCGCGCACTTCGTCGAGGGTGTAGCCGGTCATGCGGGTGAAGGCCGGGTTGGCCTCGGTGATGCGATTTTTGCCGTCGGTGATGAGGATCGCCTCGCCGCTGTGCTCGAAGACGTGGGCGGCCAGGCGCAACTGGGCTTCGGCGCGCTTGCGCTGGAGCAGGTTGCGCACCCTGGCGACCAGTACCGTGGTGACTACCGGTTTGGTGAGGTAGTCGTCGGCCCCCAGTTCCAGACCCTCCAGTTGGCTTTGCTCGGAAGTGTCGGCACTCACGAAGATCACCGGGATATCGCGGGTCGCGGGCTTCTCGCGCAAATGCCGCAAGACTTCGATGCCGTTCATGCCCGGCATCATCACGTCGAGCAGGATCAGTTCGGGGCGATCTTCGCGATCCGCCAGATCCAGCGCGGCAAGGCCGCTGGTGGCGGTCTTGATGCGATGCTCGGCCTTCAGTGCGGCCGCCAGCACATGCAGGTTGGCGGGCATGTCGTCGACCAGCAGGATCAGCGGTTTTTCCGGAGTGTTTTGCGGCGTATTCAATTTGGTAGTTCCAGTCCCAGTTCGGCGGCGATTTGCGCAATGGTGAGCAGCGCCCCTTGATGGTCGAAATGGTCCACTTGTTTGACCAGACGCGCAAGCGGTTCGCTCGGCGGGGCGGACAGGCCAAACCGGCGCAATTCGTGGGTGAGTTCTTCCGGGGCCAGTTCCTGTTCCTCCAGGTAAGGAATCAGGGCTGCGAAAAGGCGGGTCAGTTGGCCGTTGTCCGGCTTGGGGGCCGCTTCAGCCGGCGCCGTGGCGGGGGCGGTAGGCGCGGGCTGGCCGGGTTTCGTCCATTTTGCCACAACCTCGGCGAGGGAGTCCGGGTCGATGGGCTTGGCGAGGAAATCGCTCATGCCGGCGGCGCTACAGCGCTCGCGGTCATCCGCCAAAACCGCGGCGGTGAGGGCGATAATCGGCACACCTTTTCCGTTCGGCAGGGTTTTGATGAGGCGGGTGGCTGCGATGCCGTCCATCACCGGCATGTGCAAGTCCATCAGGATCGCATCGAAACTTTCATTGCCGACCCGCTCCACGGCTTCGCTGCCGTGATTGGCGAGGGTCACCCGCACGCCGCGCCGTTGCAGGAGCACCGCCGCCATTTCCTGGTTGAGGGCGTTGTCCTCCACCAGCAGAATGTGTAGCCCGGCCAGCGAATGCAGTGCCGTCGAAGGGGGCGGTGCGTGGCTTTCCAGGGCGTCCGCCGCGGTTGCCACACCCACCTGGAGGGTAAAGAAAAAAGTCGCACCCTGGCCGTCCGTGCTGGAGACCCCGATCTTGCCCCCCATCATTTCCACCAACGTCCGGGAAATCACCAGCCCCAGACCGGTGCCCCCGTATTGGCGGGTGGTGGAACTGTCCGCCTGGGCGAACGGCTGGAACAGGCCTTCGATTTGTCGGGGGGAAAGTCCGATGCCGTTGTCGCGTACCGCAAAGCGCAAGGTCAGCGCGTTTTCGCCGTGCTGCGCCACCTCGGCGGCGACGTGAATTTCTCCCCGGGCGGTAAATTTCACGGCGTTGCCTACCAGATTGTCGAGCACCTGGGTGAACCGCAGGGCGTCGCCCATAACCACCGCCGGCACCGCGGCGTCGATGGCGATGGAGAATTGCAGGGCTTTTTCCGCAAGGCGGGCGCCGAACAGGTCGGCCACATTGGCCAGGATTTCCTCGACCCGCATCGGCATGTACTCGATTTCCAGGCGGCCCGCCTCGATCTTGGAGAAATCCAGGATGTCGTTGAGGATGCGCAGCAGCGCTTGTGCGGAGCGGTGTACCTTGCCCAGGAAATCCTGTTGCTGGGGCTGCAGGTCGGTTTCCAGCACCAGTTGGGTGAGGCCGAGGATGGCGTTCATCGGGGTGCGAATCTCGTGGCTCATGTTGGCGAGAAATGCCGATTTGGCGTGGCTGGCGGCTTCGGCCTCGGCGGTGCGTTGCTGAAGTTGTTCGTTGAGGTGCTCAAGCTGAACTTGCGCCTCCTTGAGTTCGGTAATGTCCGCCACCAGCACGAAGAAGCCGCGTACCCGCTCGCCGTCCCGGTCGGGAATGTAGTGCGCCCAGGTATAGCCGATGCTGCCGTCGGCCTTGGTCAGGGCGCGCTGGTAGCGCTGGGTTTCGCCGTTCAGGGCGGCGCGGATGTAGGGTTCGTTGTTATGGAACAACTCGTCGCCGAGCAATTCCTCAATGCGGATGCCGCGCATTTGCGCGGGCGTCTTGCCGAACCATTCCAGGTAGGCGATGTTGGCGAAGCCGCAACGCAACTCGTCGGTCCAGTAGCTCACCATGCCGGGGAGGATGTCGATCAGCGTTTTCATGAAACGCTCGCTGTCCGCCAGGGCTTGCCGGGTTTGCTTGGACTCGCTGATGTCCTGGATTTGCGCGATGAAATACAGCACCTGCCCGCTCTGGTCGCGGACGGTGGATGCGCTGACCTGCGTCCAGACGGTATGACCGTCGCGGTGGAAATAGCGTTTCTCCATCCGATAGTTGTCGCGGCTGCCGGTCAGCAGTTCGGTGACCAGGGCCAGGCTGGCCTGGTGATCGTCGGGATGGGTAATCTCCCGGAAGGTTTTTTGTAGCAGTTCGTCTTCGCGGTAGCCGAGGATGCGGCACAGCGCGCCGTTGGCCCGCATGAAACGGCCTTCCAGGTCGACCAGCGCCATGCCGATGGCGGCCGCCTCGACAGAGGCGCGCAGGGTCTCGGTGCTGAGACGCAGGGCTTCCGCGGATTCGGCGGCGTGCCGCTGGTATTCGCGCTGGCGGCGCTGGGAAACGTACAGTCCCAGAATGGAAAGCAGGGCGATCAGGGCGAACAAGCCGCCCTTCACCAGCAGGTCGCGCTGCCACGGTGCGTAGATCTCGTCCAGGTCGCGGGCTGCGGCTGCGATCAGCGTCGCGTTGGTCTTGACGTTGGCCAGGCGGATGGTGCCTTGGGCGATCATTTTCCGCTCGCCGGTGGCGTACACCGTGCCGCTGAACACGTTTTCGTCGCGGCCGCTGTCGCGGTGGCGGGTGAAAAAAGTGTCGGGCCGAGCGAGGTTCATGCCGGCCACGCCTGCGCGGGTCGGCTCCATCAAAAACAGGGAGCCATCCTCATGGACTATGGAGGTCCACATATCCGGGGCGTAGCGGACCGAATCGAGCAGCGGAATGAAGTATTGCGGATTCAGGGTGGCGGCGACGATACCCGCGAATTCGCCCTGGGAGCCGGGAACCACCTGCACCACGTTGATGGCGAACACTCCGAGGACGGTGCGAAACGGCGGCGAAATGTAGAGCGTGTCGGTATCCGGGTGCTGTTGGGCGGTCTTGAAATAGTCGCGGTGCTTGAAGTTCTGGCCCAGCAGCTCCGGGCGGCTGGCCGCGTATATCGTCCCCTCGGCGTCGAGAAGCGTCAGGGTGCGCACCCCCGGCATGGCGTCGACCAAGGTTTTGAGGTGCTCGTCGAGCGGGCTGCCGGCCTGGGGGCGGCGCAGATCTTCACGCAGTTTGCGCAACACCTGCTGAATCGACCGGAGATTGACGCCGACGTTTTTCTGGATCACCCGCACCTGCGCCAGCAAGCGCTCTTCCTCGCGGCTCTGGGTGCGGTTGCGTTCCTGGACGAGGTCGAAAAGGGTGGCGCCGCCCAGGGTCAGCAGGGCGCTAGCCAGGATCAACCATTGCGTGAAAGCCGGCTGGCGCATTTTCATTGGGGAATTTCCAGGCCGTGGGCGGCGATGATCCGGGTAAGCGTCGCTACCGCGCCGCCGTGGTCGAAGTGGTCGATCTGCCTGACCAGGCTGGTCAGCAAGGCATTGGACGGGAGCGCGGCGGCCAGTTGGTGGAGTTCACCCAGCAGTTGGTCGGGGAGCAACTCCTGTTCGCGCAGATAAGGAAGCAGGCCCGTCACCAGGTGGAGCAGTCCGGCGCGCTCGTCGCCCTTCGCTTGCGGGGCTTGCGCGGGGGCGGCGAAATGCTGCGCGATGAGGCGCAAGGTGTCGTTCAGGGCAGCGTCGAATGTCGCTTGGGAAACCGGTGCGGCGTCTTCCTTTACTTCTTGTTCGAGTCGCGCCGCCGCGCCTGCCAGGGCCGTGGCGCCCAGATTGGCGGCGCAGCCTTTGATGCTGTGCAGCAGCAGGGCGGCCTGTTTTCGGTCTCCGGCTTGCAGCAGGGCATCCAGGCGGGTGCCGGCGTGGGCCTGCTCGTCGGCTAGGCTGCGAAGCAGACGGGTCAGCAGGGGGATATTGCCATCCAGGCGGCGCAAGGCCTGCTCCAGATCGAAACCGGGCAACGCGGGCAGCGGACATTCCGCTATGGGAGAGACCTCCGTCGCTGCTGCCGGAATGGCCGTTTGCGCGGGCCTCAGCCACTTTTCGAGAACACGGTTGAGTTCGTCGGGATCGATGGGCTTGGCGACGAAATCCACCATGCCGGCGGCGCGGCACTGCTCCCGGTCGGCTTGCAGCACCGCCGCCGTCATGGCGATGATCGGCAGTTCCCCGTAACCCGGCAGGGCGTGGATGCGCCGGGTGGCCTCGAAGCCATCCATCACCGGCATGTGGATATCCATCAATACCGCGTCGAATGCGCCGCCGGCGGCACGCTCCACGGCCTCGCCGCCATGACCGGCGAGGGTGACGACCGCCCCGCGCCGCTTGAGGAATTCAAAAGCGACCTGCTGGTTGAGGGGGTTGTCTTCGACCAGCAGGAGCCGCGCCCCTTTCATCCAGCGCGGATCGGAATCTCCGGTCGGTTCCTCGATTGGCTGGGGTTGCTGGCGGCGCCAATTGACCAGGGGGGCGAGCAGGCGCGACGGGATTACCGGCTTGGTCAGCACCCCATCGAGGTGGAGCGGGCCGGCGTGGCTCAGCAGTTGCTCCTTGTCGTGGGCGGCGACCATCAGCATCAGCAGGGGGTGAGCGAGGCGGCTCCGGGCGAGATGTTGCTCGACTTGCCGCGCCACTTCGAGGCCATCCATCTCCGGCATCCGCCAATCCAGGAGCAGGATGTCGAAGGGGTGCGGCGCGGCCTTGATCCGCGCCAGGGCTTCCGTGCCGGAGGCGGCGCTTTCCACGCCGATTTCCCAGGCCTGTAGGAGATTTTGCAGGATCAGCCGGGAGGTTGCCTGGTCGTCCACCACCAGCGCGCGAAGTCCGCGAAGCTGTTGCAAGTCGGTGGCTTGCCGGGAGGGCTGCGCTAGGCCGACGCGCATGGTGAACGACACGCTGGTGCCTTGACCGGGGGCGCTGGAGAGGGCGATCTCGCCGCCCATCAAGTCCACCAGGCGCTTGCAGATCGCCAATCCCAGCCCGGTGCCGCCATAGTGGCGGGTGATCGAGCCGTCGGCCTGG
>JAGXQV010000135.1 GCA_018336195.1 Sulfuricella sp.
GGTACTGGACCCGCGACGTCGACAATAACGGCAACGTCCGCACCCGCAAACTCGACGTCGCCACCCAGCACCCCCTGATCGAAACCGACGCCCTCGGGCGCACCTGGTACTTCACCTACGACGGCGCCGCCAACGTCACCAGCATCCGCGACCCGCAAGGCAACCTCACCCAGTACCGCTACGACCCGCTGTTCAACAAACTGACCGAAGTCATCGACGCCCAAGGCAACCGCACCCGCTACGCCTACGACGGCAAAGGCAGTCTTATCAGCACCACCAACGCCAACGGCGCCGTCACCCGCCACACCTACACCGACAAAGGCGTCCTCGCGACTACCACCAACGCGCTCGGCAACACCACCATCTTCGAACACGACAGCGAAGGTAAAATCATCGCCGCCATCGACCCCCTCGGCCGACGAAGCGAAAACACCTACGACAACCTCGGGCGCATCGACAGCCTCACCACCCCACGCGGCGAAACCAGCAAATTCGCCTATGATGCCCTGGATCGGCTCAGCCAGCTCACCGACCCCCAAGGCGGCACCACCCAATACACCTATGACGCCAAATCGCACCTTATCAGCGTCACCGACCCCCTCGGCCACCTGCTGCAACGCAACACCTACGACAGCCGAGGGCGCCTCATCAACCGGCAAGACGCCCTGGGCGCCAGCAGCAGCGCCCAATACGACGCCAACGGCAACCTGATACAGGCCACCGACCGGCGCGGGCAGGTTACCCGCACCACCTATGACGCCAACGACCGCTTAAGCCGCCTCGAAGACGGCGACGGCCGTACCACCGATTACAGCTACGACCCGGTCGGACGGCTCACCCGCATCGCCGACAGCCAAAGCGGCGACATCCTCCTGCAATACGGCATCCTGAATTCCCCGACAAGGATCATCAGCGACCAAGGCACCCTCGACTACCAATACGACCTGTTTGGACGGCGCACCCAAATGACCGTCAACGGCACCGACAGCGTCGATTACAGCTACGACATCCTCAACCGCCTCGTCAAAACCACCTTCCGCGGCAAGGACGCCAGCTACAGCTATGACGCAGCAGGCCGCCTCACCCAAAAGACCCTGCCCAACGGCACCCAGCAAAGCTACACCTATGACAGCGCCAACCGGCTAACCCGAATCGGTTACCAGAAAGCCGACGGCAGCCCGCTGGAAGAGATCAACTACACCCATGACGCCAACGGCAACGTCACCGTCAAGGAACAAGGCATAGCCGCACTAGCGGAAACCCCGTTCAGCGCCCAATACGACACCGGCAACCGGCTCACCCGAATCACCTTCAGACCCGGCACCGCCCAGGAAGCGACTTACACCCTGAGCTACGACGCATCCGGCAACCTCATCAAAAAGAGCCACAGCACCGACCCAGCCGACGTCACCATCTACACCTGGGACGCCCGAGGCCGGCTCAAAAGCCTCACCAGCCAAAACCTCCAGGCCAGCTACCGCTACGACGCAATGGGCAGACGGATCGAAAAGACCGTCAACGGCCAGAGTGTCGGCTACCTCTACGACGGCAGCCAAGCCATCGCCGAACTGGTGGGCAGTAGCGTCGCCGCCGCCTATCACCCCGGCACGCAGATCGACGAAATCCTGGCAAGGTACACCGCAGCGGGCCAGAAGACCCTACTGCAAGACGCCCTGGGCAGCGTGATCGCGCAGAGCGCGGAAGACGGCAGCACCGCCACGCGCTATGCTTACAGCCCCTACGGAGAAGTACAGGCCATCGGCCCGGACGAAGGCAGCCCGCTGCAATACACCGGACGGGAGAACGACGGAACGGGGTTGTACTACTACCGGGCGAGGTACTACGACCCGTTGCTGAAGCGGTTTATTTCGGAGGATCCGATTGGACTTGGTGGGGGCATCAATGTCTACGCCTATGTCAATGGGAATCCGGTTGGGGGGAGGGATCCTCTTGGCCTTTGGTCAAGTGTATTTGACGTAAAAATCTCAAAAGATCAGGCAACGGCTCAGGCCAGCCAGGGGCTACAGAAAAATGGTTTAAGTAAAACCGACGCCGACAGAATCGCAGCAGATGTCACCAATGAGTTGAATGTTTGGGACATCGGCACTGTAAGAACTCTTGAGGCAACGTTGAAAAGCGGTAAAACACTGGCACAGGAAGAATACGACAGCATGATCGATTTCATTAAACGGCTTCCAAAGAAAGATCAGCAACCGCTACTCGATATATGTGAAAAATATGCGCCAAAGTAGAGTTAGTCTTTTATTTGAGCGGTTTTGAAAAGGGGATTAGAAATTTCCAGTATTGTGAAATTAAGAATTTTCATGTTTTTCTGCCTAAGTGCCGGACATGGAATTCTTTTTACTATCGCTTACTCCATGCCATCGGTGAAGCCTCTTTCATACATATATCCCATTACCGTGTTGCCCGCATTTTTGTTTGCCTGGGTTGGTATTCCAACGCTTGAGTCCGTGAAGATCGTGATTTTTCTTCCCCGTTTTGTTCCCACCTCTCTTGGGTATCTCCTATGCGTCATCTTCTGGTTGTGCGTACATTGGTTGGTTGCGTGTGGAGTAGCAAGTTTTTGGCATGCTTTCAAAATCCGGCGTAGCCGGGTAGGGTGGGCACGCCCTTTGTGCCCACGCGGAAAAGATCGTGTAGCAAACGTAGATCACATAACGACGCCGGATAATTAATCCAGATTTACGCCAATGTGCGCCCCCCTCCCAACCGCCATCCTTCCCCAAGCGAACGATAACTACCGCCCCAACCCCGGCCTACCCGGCATCGAAGGCGCCGAAGGCACGAGCAACGGCACTGGCACCGGCAGTACCAGCGTCATCCGCTTCCGCGACGGCAGCCGCTACGAATTCACCGTCTTCGGGCGCGGCAACCAAGTCCTCACCGCCCAGATCGACCCGTGGGGCAACCGCCTCACCGTCCAGCGCAACAGCGGCACTATCGGCGCCGTCGGCATCGCCCAAAGCGTCACCGACAGCGCCGGCCGGGTCACCCGCATCGAATACAACGGCGCCCTCATCAGCCGCCTCACCGACACCAGCGGCAGAACGCTCAACTTCAGCTACGACAGCCAAAGCCGCCTCACCCAAGTGAGCGACCCGCTAGGCAACCTCACCCAATACGCCTGGGACAGTAACAACCGCATCACCCAAAAGACCGACGCCCTGG
>JAGXQV010000136.1 GCA_018336195.1 Sulfuricella sp.
CAGCCACACCGGGCGCAGAACCCAACAAGGCATCGACTTTGGAAAGGTCAGGGTGTCCGGCCAAAAGGCGCAGGCCGCTGGGCAGTTTCCGAATCAGTCTGTCGAGAGGAACCTGTTCGCGAAAAAAGGCCGCTACGGTGGCATTTCCCGGTGCATGACGCACCCCCAAAGCCAGGCTGACATGCGCCTGGGGATCAAGATCGACGACCAGGGGCTTGCGCTCCAGCAAGGCTAACGACGCTGCCACATTCAGGCAGGTTGTGGTTTTACCCACCCCGCCTTTCTGGTTGAAGACCGCGATCACTGCCATGAAAACATTCTCCTATTCAACGGTGACAGACTTGGCAAGATTGCGAGGCTGATCCACGTCCGTTCCTTTCAGCACTGCCGCATGGTAGGCCAGTAGCTGCAATGGCACGCTGTAGACAATGGGTGCCGTACTTGGGCAAATGTCTGACAGCGTCAGATTCTGGAAACGATCCAGTTCGATCTTGACGTTCTTGTCACTGAACAGGAATAGCTCGCCACCTCGGGCACGCACCTCCTGAAGGTTCGACAGCACTTTGTCGAGCAGGGGATCATTGGGCAGGGCACAAATCACCGGCATGCTGGCATCCACCAATGCGAGCGGGCCATGTTTCAGCTCACCCGCAGGATAGGCCTCGGCATGAATGTAAGAAATTTCCTTAAGCTTCAGCGCACCTTCCAGCGCGATCGGGAAAAATGGGCCGCGCCCGAGGAACAAGGCATGCAGCTTGTCTGAAAACGACTCGGCCATAACTTTGATCGAGTCTGACAGGCTCAATGCCACTTCAACCTGACGAGGCAGAGATTGCAGCTCGTTGACCCAGGTTTCTTCCTGTTCTGCCGTCATGCCTTGCCGACGAGCCAGCGCCAGTGTCAGCAAACGCAACGCCGTCAGTTGCGTGGTAAAGGCCTTGGTCGACGCAACACCGATTTCTGGGCCGGCACGGGTCATCAAAGCCACATCGGACTCACGCGTCAGAGAGGATTCAGGAACGTTGCAGATGGTCATCGAACCGATATAACCAGCTTGCTTCGCGCCTCGCAGGGCGGCTAGGGTATCAGCCGTTTCACCAGACTGCGAAATGGAAAGAAACAGGGTGCCTTCAGGCACAACCACACGGCGGTAACGGTATTCGCTCGCCACTTCGACATGACAAGGTACACCCACCTCTTCCAGCCAATACTTGGCCACCAGCCCGGCATGATAACTCGTGCCACAAGCGATGATGTGCACACCTTTTGTGGCATCGAACAACATCTGTGCCTTGTGCCCAAAACTTTCTTCAAGCAGACGGCCTTTATGAATGCGCCCCTCCAGGGTTTCGGCAATCACAGTGGGCTGCTCGTAGATCTCCTTGAGCATGTAATGCGCATAGGGCCCTTTTTCGGTGGTGGACGCCGCCAACTGAGACAGGCGCTCTGGACGTTCCACGGGGGTGCCGTGCACGTCGAAGACATGCACGCTGTCTCGGCGAATTTCCGCAATATCGCCCTCTTCAAGGAACATGAAACGCTGTGTCACCGGCAATAGGGCAAACACGTCAGAGGCGATAAAGTTCTCGCCAAAGCCCAACCCGATCACCAGAGGACTGCCCGCACGCGCCACGATCAGGCGATCAGGGTCATCGGCACAGATCACCGCCAATCCATATGCACCAACGAGCTGTTTGATGGCCAGCTTGACCGCTTCCAGCAGGTCCGGTGTCGATTGACGTATGTGCGCCAACAAGTGGGCGATCACCTCGGTATCGGTTTCCGAAGTAAAACGATAGCCCAGTGACTCAAGTTCAGCATGCAGCTCAGCATGATTTTCAATGATGCCGTTGTGCACCACCGCCAAACCATCGCCACTCATGTGTGGATGGGCATTGCGTTCTGCCGGCACCCCGTGCGTCGCCCAGCGGGTATGCGCAATACCCATGTCGCCGGGAACGGGCGAGGTTTCAACCATATCCCGCAGGCACGCCACTTTGCCAACGGCGCGTAAACGCGACATGGCACCATTGGCATTGCGTACAGCGACTCCCGCTGAATCATAGCCTCGATATTCGAGTCGTTTCAGGCCTTCCAGCAGGATAGGCACCACATTGCGCTGGGCAATCGCGCCGACGATTCCGCACATGAAAAACGCTCCTTTATTTCTTTTTGACTGGTCGTGTCCAGCCGGAAATGGTGACCTGCTTGACGCGCGACAAGGTCAATTGCCCCTCGGGGGCATCACGCGTAAGGGTTGTGCCTGCTCCCAGTGTTGCGCCTTTACCCACCACCACGGGTGCAATCAATTGTGTATCCGAACCAATGAAGACATCATCTTCGATGACCGTACGGAATTTGTTGGCACCATCGTAGTTGCAGGTGATGGTACCCGCGCCGATGTTGACGTTACATCCGACAGTCGCATCCCCCACATAAGAAAGATGGTTGATCTTGCTACCTTGGCTGACCTGCGCATTTTTCAGTTCGACGAAATTGCCGATATGCACATTTTCTGCCAGCTCGGTGCCTGGACGAATGCGCGCATAGGGGCCGATGACGGCCCGTGCCCCCAGGGTTGCAGACTCAATATGACAGAACGGTTTGATTTCGACGCCCTCGCCTAGCACGACGTTCTTGAGCACACAATGTGCGCCCACCTTCACCCCATTGCCCAAGGTCACACGCCCTTCGAACACGCAGTTGACATCAATCACGACGTCTTGCCCGCAAGTCACTTGCCCGCGCACATCCAGCCTAGCGGGATCCATCAAGGTGGCACCTTGGGTCATCAGGGCCTGCGCAATGTTGCGCTGGTGAAGGCGCTCCAATTCGGCCAGTTGCTGGCGACTATTGACACCCAATACTTCCCATTCGGCAGCAGGATGACACGGCATCACCCTCTCGCCTTCTGCGGACGCCATCGCGATGATGTCGGTCAGGTAATACTCGCCCTGTGCATTGTTATTGGACAAGCGTGCCAACCACTGCGTGAGCTTATTGACTGGCAAAGCGAGAATCCCGGTGTTGACTTCATTGATTGCCAACTCTTCTGCGCTGGCATCCTTGTGTTCGACGATACGCTCCACCTGACCATGGCTGTTGCGAACAATTCGTCCGTAGCCCGCCGGGGCTTCAAGCCTGACCGTCAGCAAGGCAATGGCACCCTCGCGGGCAATCAACATCATTTCCTGTAGCGTTTCCGATCGAATCAGGGGCACATCGCCATACAGAATCAGGCAGAGCGCGTCTGGATCAAGATGGGGCACGGCCTGCTGGACGGCATGCCCGGTACCCAGTTGTGGCTCCTGTTTCGCCCAGCGCAAATCAACTCGCCCTATCGTTTGCGGCAGGG
>JAGXQV010000137.1 GCA_018336195.1 Sulfuricella sp.
GTCAAACAGGCTGTTTTGCATGGCGTGGTCACGGGTGGGTGTACCGATAACTCAGATTATCCAGAAAGGCGGGAATTTATAGAAGTGCCCATCAGTTGGTGGCGTCGGGAAACAGCTTGCCGGGATTGAGGATGTTGTTGGGATCGAACGCCCGCTTGACGGCACGCATCACGGCAAGGGTGGGCGGGTCGATCTCGCGGGGCACGAAGGGGCGCTTTTCGCGGCCCACCCCGTGTTCGCCGGAGAGGGTGCCGCCGAGGCTCAGCACCAGGCCGAAGACTTCGTCGAGGCAGGCGGCGGCGCGTTGCATTTCGTCGGCATCGTCGGGATGGGCGAGCAGGTTGACGTGGATATTGCCGTTGCCGGCGTGGCCGAAATTGGCGTTGGCGATACGATGTTTCCGGCTCAGTTCCCCCAGGCCGCGCAGCAGTTCGGGCAGGCGCGACACCGGCACCACCACGTCTTCGTTGATCTTGCGCGGGGCGATGTCGCGCAGCAGTGGCGAGAGGGCCTTGCGCGCCTTCCACAGGGCCTGGGTATCGGCGACCGCCTGGGCCTGGATCAGGCCGGGGGTGCCACAAGCGGCGAGGATCAGCGCGGCAGCGGCGCCGATTTCCGAAGCTGCGCCGTCGACCTCGATCATCAGCATGGCGTGCGCATCGTCGGGGATCATGCCGGGATGCTTGGCGCGGATCAGGTCGAGTGAGGCGGCGTCGAGGAATTCCAGGGCGCTGGGGGTAAGCGATTGCGCCATGATGGCGGCAATCGCAGCAGCGCAACTGTCGATGTCGCGGTAGTGGGCGGTCAGTCCGCCGACCGCCTGGGGCAACGGAGTAAGCTTGAGAGTGGCTTCGACAATCACCCCCAAGGTGCCTTCCGAGCCGATAATCAGGCGGGTGAGGTCGTAACCGACCACGCCCTTGGTGGTATAGCAGCCGGTGGTAATCAGTTCGCCCGTGCCGGTGACGGCTTTCAGGCCCAGCACGTGGTCGCGGGTCACCCCGTATTTGACGGCATGGGGGCCGCCGGCGCAGGTAGCGAGGTTGCCGCCGATGCTGCAGAAAGGCGCGCTGGAAGGGTCGGGCGGCCAGAAAAAGCCGTGCGGCTTGGCGGCGTCCTGGATTTCCTGGTTGAGCACGCCAGGCTCGGCGACAATCACCCGATTGGCCGGATCGACCGTGACGATGCGCCGCATTCTTTCCAGCGACAGCGCCACCCCGCCGCGTTCCGGGATGCTCCCGCCGGCGGTGCCGGTACCGCGGCCGCGGGCGGTGACGGGAATCTTGAATTCGTTGCACAGCCGCACGGTTTCCTGCACTTGGCGGGCATCGGCGGCAAACACCACCGCCTGCGGCGGGCACACCTTGCGGCTGTTATCGTAGCCGTAGACGTAGCAATCACCCGCCTCGGTGCGCAGATTATCCTTGCCGACGGCACCGGCGAGCCGTTTGAGAAAGGCGGCAGGGAGCGTCACTTCAGTGGTTTGAGTTTGGCCAGGACTTTGCCGCTGGAATAGTCGTAAAACCACACTTCCAAAAGTTCGGCATAGAGATAACGCTTTTTCAGCATGTAGTCGTAAGGCGCCGTATCGGTGGCTTTCCAGAAGGTGCTGCTCTGGGTGTGCCAGGGCGGCGCGAGGCGGCACACCGCCAGCATCCGCAGATTGCCCTGCATCAGGCGCAGCGCCTCGGCCTGGGGCAACGCCAGGGTGGCGGCGAAACCGGCGGCGTCATCGCTGCTGCGCGGGTAGAAGTCGTAAAGGTTGGCGAAGGTCACCATGTACTCGTACTTCCACACGTCGGAAGGGGTTTTTTCGACGGTGACGTCTTTCAGCGGCAGGAACTTGTAGCGGTAATAATCAGTGGTTTGCAGGTCGGCCAGCGGCGTCCAGTTCCACCCCTCGGTGACGTGGTTGCCGGTCATCACGTAGCGCATCGAAAATTGCTGGCTCTGCCCGTCGTAGCCTAGCTCCGGGTTGCCGGGAAGTGCTCCGAGATCGACGCCGAAGGCGAACACCCCATCCTGCGGCTTGAGCGCGCCGACCACCGGGGTGGCGGGAATCGCCGCGCTGTCGAGCTGGGAAATCAGCGAATACATGCTCACCCCGTCGTGTCCCTCGTAGCGAGGCGGCAGACTGGCTGCGCCGCGCTCGAAAGGCGCGGCGGAATATTCGGCGGCGGCGGTGTTGCGATTTTCCACCGCCGGAGCCAAGGTGACAGCCTGAACCAACGGCGCGCAAAGCGCGGCGGCAAGGAGGAGCAACGACTTATTCATGGGATCAAAGCCTGCGAATCTTGTTGAGGGTGGCGGTAGTGGAGCGCTCATGGAGAAAGGGGATGGAAAATACCTTGCCACCCCAGTTTTGTACTTCGATGGCGCCGACGATCTTGTCGGGCGTCCAATCGCCGCCCTTGACCAGGATGTCGGGGCGGCAGGCGAGAATCAGGTTGAGGGGGGTGTCTTCCTCGAAAAACGTCACCAGCGCCACGCATTCCAGGGCCGCCAGCACTGCCATGCGGTCTTCCAGGCTATTCACCGGGCGGTCGTCCCCTTTGCCGAGGCGTTTCACCGAGGCATCGCTGTTGACCCCGACGATCAGGCTGGCGCCCAGCGCCCGGGCCTGGGCGAGATAGGTGACGTGGCCGCGATGGAGGATGTCGAAACAGCCGTTGGTGAACACCAGCGGACGGGGCAGCGACACGACGCGCGTGGCCACTTCGGCGGCAGGACAGATTTTCGCTTCGAAAGACGGAGGCATGCGCAATTATGGCTTTCCGACGTGGCGCGTTAAATGATGCGGATCAAGTAACGCAAAATTGAACGCCAAAAACCGGCGCTCAGTCGAGATATTCGAATACCTTCACCACCTTGCGCACCCCGCCGGTGGTGCGGGTGATTTCCACCGCGTCGTTGGCTTCGCGCTGCTTAACCAGGCCCATCAGGAATACCGTACCGCCTTCGCTGACCACCTTGACATGATTGGCGGAGAACTTGCGGCCATCGATGAAACGGATTTTCACCTTGGAGGTGAGATAGCTGTCGTTACTGCGTTCGGCCAGGGAACTCAAGCCGGCGATTTGCAATTCATTGGCGACTTGCTTGACGTTGGGTATCCCGCGCACGATGGCCTCGGCTTCATCCCGCGCCGCCTGATCCGGCACTTCGCCGGTCAGCAGGGCGTGGCGATTGAAGCTGGTGGTGTTGATATGAACCCGGTTGCCGAATTTCTCATCGAGACGATGAAAGGCTTTCAATTCGATCCCTTCGTCTTCGAGATAAGTGCCGGTGGTACGGCGGTCTTCAGCGATCAACGCGCCCGCGCCGACGCCGGTAGCCACCGCGGTGACGCAGCCCTGCAAGACGGGAGAGAGGGCCAGGACGGCCAACAAAAGAATTTTTTTCATTATTCGACTCCGAGTAACAGGCAATCCACCGCATCGCACAGGCAGTGTATGGCGGTAATGTGAATTTCCTGGATATGGGCGGTGCGCGAACCCGGCGCACACAGGTGGATATCTTCGGGGGCGAGAATTTCGCCGATGCGCCCGCCGTCCTTGCCGGTCAGGGCGATCACGGTCATTCCGCGTTCGTGGGCGGCTTCCACGGCGGCCACGATATTGGGCGAATTGCCGCTGGTGGAAATCGCCAGTAGGACGTCGGGGGCATGGCCCAGAGCGCGCACCTGCTTGGAAAACACTTCGACGAAATCGTAATCGTTGGCGATCGAGGTGAGCGTCGAGGCATCGGTGGTGAGCGTAATGGCCGCCAGGCCGGGGCGCTCCATTTCGAAACGGTTGAGCATTTCGGCGGAGAAATGCTGGGCGTCCGCCGCCGAACCGCCGTTACCGCACGCCAGCACCTTGCCGTCAGCGAGCAGGCATTGGACGATGCGCTCGGCTCCCGCCACGATGCCGGGAGTAAGGAAATCCACCGCCTGAAACTTGAGATGGGCGCTTTCGGTGAAATGCTGACTGATGCGAGTATGTAAATCCATTTTTCGAGCTTTCTAATAAGGCCGCCATTTTACGCGCTAAAAGCGTCCTTGATCCATTCCACTGATTGCGCCGCCAGCCCGTCGAGCAGCACCACGTCGAAACGGCACGGCGGAATACGTTTCAACCCTTGCAGGTAATGCTCGGCGGCCAGCACGATACGCCGCTGTTTTTTTGCGGTGATGCTGGCGGCAGCCCCGCCGAACGCCGCGCTCTTGCGCAGCCGCACCTCGACGAATACCAGGGTGCCGCCATCGTGAAGGATCAAATCGATTTCGCCCTGGCGGCACCGGTAGTTGCGTTCGACAGCACGCAGGCCGTGGCGTTCCAGGTAGGCGGCGGCCAGTTGTTCGGCCTGCGCACCGTCGGCGAGGTGATTCATTGGAGGAATGAGGAATGGGTAATGGGTAAAGGGAAAATACGTCGCGACGCGACGCCGGCTTTCATCCCTCCACCTTCATTCCTCATCCTCGTCAAGGCAACGCCACCGCCTCGCCCTGGCGGAATTCGGCAGCGGTCAGTTCGCGGTTGAATTGGTGGCTGGTGAGGACGATTTGCCCGGTCACGCCGTCGATGATCGGGGAACTCAGGAGAGTCTCGCGATCCAGTAGGCCGGCAGCCACCCGCCAGGCGTCGATACCCAGCGCGTAGAAGCGCTCCACCTCGACGTCCAGGGGATGGGCGGGACGCGGATACACCAGCACCGCCGGGTGGTCGGCCTGGAGGAACCAGGGCATTTCGACGAAGCGCACCTGGTTGAGATCGACGTTGCGACCCGCCTCGCCGCGCCCGCTATAAACCAGCGAAGTGGCGTAAGTGGGAACCCCGCTGGTCAGGTAGGGGCGTACCGCGCGGGCGCGTTCGGCATCGGCGGCGATGAACAGCATGTCGGGCTCCAGCTTGGCGAGCGCGGCGCGCAGTTTCGGATAGCCGCTCTGGTTGGGCGCAAACGACAGGCGATCGAGTAGAGTGCCGCCGAGTTTCAGCCATTCGTCGGTAAACGCCGCCTGGAGGCGCTTGGAAAAGGGTGTCTGGGCGGTCACGGTAACGGCGTTGCGATGCTTGCGGGCAAACGCCAAGCGCGCCACTTGGCGGGCTTCGCTTTCCAGGTTCAGCCCGAACAGGTACAGCTTATCCGGTAAAGGGGCATGGATCTCCGGGGCGTTCAGCGCCAGGGTGGGCGTACTCAACGGCTCGTCGAGGAGCGCCGTCACCGCGTCGCGGGTTAGCGGACCGACGATCAGCGCGGCCCCGGCTTGCGCGGATTGCCGGTATGCCTTCAGAATGTCGGCGGTCTGGTCGTCGGTCGGCTGGACTTCAATCGGCAGGCCGGGCTGGAATTCGGCGGCAGTCGCGAATCCCTGGCGGAACGCCTCGGCGGCGGCCCCGAAACTGGCGGATTTGAGCGGCAGCAGGAGGACGATATGGCGGGCCGGCGCGGCCGGCTTTTCCACTTCCTGGGCATACGGCAGCCCGTTCCACGACAACAGCAGGATAAGGAAGAGATAGCGATGCATGGGGATAAGCGGCAGGTAGAGGAAGGGGCATTATATGTGGTCGCCACCCCGATTGGAAACCTGGGCGACATCACCCTGCGCGCCCTTGAGGTATTGCGCGGCGTGGACGTGGTGGCCGCCGAAGACACCCGCGACAGTGGCCGCCTGCTCAACCATTACGGCATCGCCGCCAAGCTGGTCGCGCTGCACGAACACAACGAGCGTTCGGCGGGGGCGAAAATCCTCGACCTGCTCGCCGCCAAACAAAGCGTGGCGCTGATTTCCGACGCCGGCACCCCGGCGGTCAGCGACCCCGGCGCGCACCTGGTGGCCACCGCGCGAAGCGCCGGTTACAAGGTAATCCCGCTGCCCGGCCCGAATGCGGCGATTGCCGCGCTGTCCGCCGCCGGCCGGGCGGAAACCCATTTTCTCTTTTACGGCTTCCTCCCCCACTCCGCCGGCGAGCGGCGCCGCGACCTGGCAGCCCTCAAGGACCAGCCGTGGCTGCTGGTATTCTACGAATCGCCGCACCGCATCCTCGCCAGCATCGCCGACCTGACGAGCGTACTGGGCGGCGAACGGCAGATCACCTTCGCCCGCGAACTCACCAAGCTGTTCGAGACCATCCATACCCTGCCCCTTTGCGAGGCGCTGGCTTGGCTGGAGGCCGACCCCAACCGGCAAAGGGGCGAATTCGTCCTGCTGGTGGGGGGAGCGGCGCCGCTCGAGGGCGCAGGCATCGGCGAAGAGGCACAGCGCACCCTGAAGGCTCTGCTCGCCGAATTGCCGCTCAAGCAAGCGGTGAAGCTCGCCGCCGAAATCAGCGGCGAGAAGAAAAACGCTCTTTACGAGTTGGCACTGGCGTGGAAGAAGGATGACGGGCAGGAAGGCGCTTGATCGGCGTCGAAACACCGCCCCCATGGGAGCGGCCTTGGCCGCGACAACCCGCGCCGCTTCGGGGGCAAGCCCCCTCCTACTTCACGTCGAATTCCTGCACCGCACCGGCATTGAGGAACAACCGTCCGTCGGCTTCCTGCCACCAGCGTTGACCGCTCATGAGGCGAGTCAAGGCGTCCGCGCCCGGCGCACCTTGCTCCAGGCGCGCCGTCAGGGTATAGCCCTGCCCGCTTGTGGTGGTCAGGGCGACGCTGCCGTCGAGGTTGGCGCGGCAGGTGGCGCCGGGAATTTCCAGGGTCGTCTTGGCGCATAGCACGGCATAGCCGGCGAAGGCCGGATTGAGCGGGTAGCTGTCCTTGCCGTCGCCAAACCGCATGATTGCTTGCGCGCGGCTGAGTCCCGCCGCGCCGCCCGACGTGGCAAGCCAGGCGGGACGCACCCAGTAGCGGGTGCCCGGATAACTCACTGCCAGCACCCCTTCTTTGCTCGGCACGACGGTCGCACCTTGCGGCAAGTCGGCGATGAAGTCGCGTAGGCTAGGCAGCGCCGGGGCGAAGGTGGCGACGATACCGCTCACCGCGACTTCGGCCAGGCCGTCGCTGCGTAGCGTTACGCCGTCGCTACGGTCGGTATCGATGGCGAGTTGCCCGAGCGGCAGAGCATTGACGCTGCCGCCGGGATAATTCACCCGCAGCACGCCGTCGCCGTTCTGCCCGGCGCTGCTGAAACCTTGACCCAGCGCGGCGGCGAGGGCGTCGGCGAACTCCAGCGTACCGCCCAGGCGCGCCGGCTTGCCCTGGAGCTTGACCTTGGCGGTCAGGTCGGACGAACTCAACGGCCCGAGCGAATCGCCCAGTTGGCCGGCCTGGCCGGCCTGGCCGTCCAGGCTGCCCAGGCGAGCGCCGCTGATCTTGCCGGCGCTATTGAAGGACGCCACTTCGCCGGCGTAAAGCTTGCCATCCTTGAGTGCGGCAAAATCATTCCCGGTTCCCACCTGGGCGAAGGCGTTGGCCGACAGGACGATATAGCCCTTGCCCACCGCGATGCTGCCGCTGCCATCGTTGCCCGCGCTAAAGCTCATTGCCGTCCCGTCGGTTCCCGCCGTCAGGGTGGCACTGCCGTTGAGCGTCAGCAACGGCTGGCCGGCGGTGCCGGAGAGCGAGAGACTGCCGCTGCTGACGGCCAGCACCAAGGTCTCGGCGCCGTTGACCATCACCTTCTTGAAGGTCACCACGGTGCCGGAGCTGTAACCGCTCAAAGCCAGGGTCAGTCCGCCGATCTTGAAGGTGATCGGCCCGGCTTCCCCGCCGCCGCTGGGCGCGGCGAGGGTGATGGCGACCCCGGCGACGTTGGTCCCGGCAGGAATCACCAGGATGCTGCCGGAAACGGCGGTGACCGGGGTGGTATCGGTCAGGATGGCTTCCACGCCAGCACTGGTATAGACATGCGGCGGCTCAGGATCCGGCGTGACAATCGACAACGTGCCGCCACTATAAGCGATGTCGTAGCCGCCGCGCTGGTCGGAATAAAGGTCGGGCGTGTAGCTTCCGGCTGCCGATACGCTGTTGTAGGGATTGGCAAGATTGAACAGATGGCCCGAGGAAGCCGCCCCGCTCACCGAATAGGTAGGATTTCTCAAGGCGCCAGTGTAGGCCGTGCCGGTATAGGTCAGGCGGAAATCGTCTGCGGTCACCGTCAGGGAAGTCAGGAAGTGCTTGAGCAATGGATAAGTATGCCCCGCATAAATACGCCAGGTGTTGGTGAAGTCGAATCCGGTGAAGGTCGATTGCGTCTGCATCGAGGCCGTGGTATCGACCCCGGTTCCGGCGGCGCTGGTGTTCTTGCCGCTCGTCGCCTTGTTCCAGTAGCTGTTGCTGACCGTGCCGGAGTTTGAGCCGATCAGCCCTCCGCCGCTAATGGTCCAGGTCACGGCGCCGGTGGAATAACCATTCGTGACGGTGGCGCCGCCGATGCCGATTTGCCCCACCAGCCCGCCCACATCGGTCCCCCCGCTGACGCTGCCCGTGGCATAACTGTTGCTGACGGCGCCGCCGCCAGGAACCGAGCCAGCCAAGCCGCCGATGGCGGTGGAACTGATGCCGTTACTATTGCCGGTCACGCTGACGTTGGCGTAGCTGTAATCAAGCGAGCCGCCGACCTGCCCAATCAGGCCGCCCGCGATACTCTTGTCGCCTGTCACGCTGCCGCCGTCGGCATAACTGTAGCTGACCGGGCCGTTGCTGCGTCCAGCCAGCATGCCCGTCACAAATTGCCCGCTGACGTTGCAGTTGAGCAGCCCGACGTCGCGCAGGGTGCCGGTGGCGTAGCCGAACAGGCCCACATAATCGGTTGCCAGGCGGGTGATGGTCAGCCCTGTGATGGTATGGCCAAGGCCGGCGAATTTACCGGTGAACTTGGTGGCGTTATCACCCACCGGACTGAAATTCGCGATGCTCGATGCGTCGATGTCGCTGCCCAGGGCATAGTTGGTGGAAAGCCCGCTATTCATGTTCTGCAGGGCGGCGGCGCTGTTCACCACGGTATAGGCGGCCCCCGCGATGGTCAGGGCGGGGCTCGCCCCGGACAGTGTCACCGGCGATTTCACCATATAGTCTCCCCCGGCCCCCGGCGTGAGCGTGAGATTCGCGCTGGCGTGGGATGAAGTGATCGGCTGGGAAATCACAATGTTACCGGCCTCCGCGCCGCTGCCCGCCACCGCCTTGATTTCCACCGCAGTGCCGGCATTGAGGCGGGTGTTGATTTCTGCGGCCGCCACCGTGGCGCCGGTGGCGCTCGGCGTCCACACGTCGGGGTTGGTGTTCGACCAAGCACCGTTGCTGCTCGCGCTGCCGACGCTGACGTTCCAGTCGGCCTGGGCGATAGCCGACGACAGCAACGCCGACACGAACAGCGCGGAACGCAATCCGCTACGGAATGACAAGGGGAAATGGGGCATGGTGGCTCCTCACAAATTAGGCTAAGAATTTCAGGGCGGAATATCCATCTATCATATCCGCAAATTTGGCGAATAATGACAAATGTCAGGAAACGGTTTTCGGCGGGGCAATTCAAGCTACTGAATCGCGCAAAACGCCACGGTAGCCGGCCAGCAAACGGGAAAACGCCGCCAAATCGACCGGCCTGGCAAGCACCCGGTCGATGTCGGGATCGAATTCCTCGAAATCCGCCAGGTTTCCCGGCGCGCCGGCAAGGAACACGATGGGAACCGCAGGCTGGAGGTTGCGGATGCAGGCCGCCAAGTGCCGCCCATCCTGACCGAGCAGGGCAACGTCGGCAACAACCAGCTCGGGGCGGCAGGCAATAAAAGCCAGTACGCCTTCCCTGCCGTCCCGCGCGGTAAACAGCGATTCCGTGTATCCGGCGATAAAGCGGGCCAGACGGTTTCGGCTATCGTCCGCGCCGTCCACATAGAGCACCGTCATGCCGTTCATCGTTGTGCTCCTTGTGCGCCGGGGTGGTGGCCGATTGTGGGTTGAGTTGTCGCGAAACTCGGTAACTTTTGTAGGTTGGGCTGAGCGGCTTTTTCGCGATGCCCAACTCTCCCATGCCTCCGGCAATGCTTCGTTGGGGTTCGCTATCGCTCACCACCAACCTTGCCTCGCCTCCCCGTAGGAGCTGCCTTGACCGCGCCAACCCGCGCTGCTTCGGCCGACACCGCTTCGGGGGCGAGTCCCCTCCTACTTCACCGCGAATTCCTGCGCCGCGCCGCCGGCAAGCGAGTGGCGGATCAACGTTGCGCGGCGCAGGAAAGCGAATACCCAATCGTTGGGAAAATCGTTCATTTTTCGCTCCTTTGTGCGGGTTGTGGGGGGCGTCTGCACATTCCGGGAAATCATGGCGGCAACTCGTTTGTGACATACCGCGATTTTAGGAGGTGTTACCCGTACGTCATATCCTCTAATTAGAGGGTAAAGAGGGATTTCATGAGACGGATGTCACAAACATTGCCACGCGAGTTGCGATGACGGCGGGAGGGAGGCGCAGTATCAGGCGGCGCGGTTGAGCCACAAACTCGTCAGGGCGGCGCGGCTTTTCACATTGATTTTGCGGTACAGGCCGGTGACGTATTGGTGGGTGGTGGAGGCGGCCAGTCCGAGCTGCTGGGCGATTTCCTTTTCCGTCATACCGGTGAGGAGGAGATGCATCACTTTACGTTCGGGGGGGGAAAGCGGGGAGGAGGCGATCTGCAGGCCGTGGCTGAGCATGACCCGGCGGTGAAACCACTTTAACCCGCGCAGGGCATAAGCCACCGCGATAAATACCCAAGTAGGACTCGGCGTCGCGGTTCACCGGCAAGATGGCCCAGATGGCGTCGCTGCGGCCTGAGCCGAGATAATAGCGGTGATAGTAGGGAGAATCGAACCACGTCGGCGATACGATGTCGCACAGCCGGTTGACCCGGAACGTGCCGGCCAGCATGACGTTGCGTATCGAGCTTATGTCCACGTTACTACCCTGCTCCAGGTTTCTTATCTGTTCCCGGATGGCTTCGTCGGACGGTAGCGCGAAGCAGTCGTGGAGAAAGCGGACATGGCGAACCCGCCAACCCTGCACCGGATCCTCGGCAAGGGGATTGTCCAGGCGCACGGCGCCGAGCCAGCCGACATTTTGCGCGTCGACCAGGCCGCACAGGGCGCTCATCAGGTGTTCCAAAGCCGCATCGGTTGCGGCGGCCTCGAAATCCGCCAGTTCGTCCCACAAGGTGTGGATTTGCTCGATTTTTTCCTGGATTACTGAGTTCATGACATTCGTCCCGGTTGGCAAGGCGATCTGGGACCGAAATTCTACCTCGTGCTACTGCTTTATCGCCATTCCGGGCTTCAAGGGCATGGGGAAAGTCGACTGACGGATCGAATGGAACATCCATCCATAAACGAAATTGCCGCAATTCGGGATGGCAGCGTCCGGTAATTGGCAATAATTCCAGCGTATAATCCGTATTTTAGGATTTTCCTTTTTTTTGCCTAGTGGAACCCCCTACCTCATCTCAAAAGCGCTGGCTGGCGGCAGTTCTTCTTGCCGTGGCGCTAATCGGCGGCGTCGCCGCTTATCTGGTGCGGCGCCCCGCCGCCATTGCGCCTCCAGAAAACCAGCCGATACCGGCTC
>JAGXQV010000138.1 GCA_018336195.1 Sulfuricella sp.
ATCTTGATGAGCTACCATTATTAACCATTGCCCCTCTATTGCATCCTGATATTAGCGATACCCCGTTAAAACACTCACTCTCTATATCCCTCAGAAATCTCTCGTACAAAGGCTGTTCATAGTATTTGCGCATAAGCCAGTCGCTCCAAAAGAGACAAATCGAAATTCCAATATGTTCCGTAGCCTACGATTTAGGCTAAATTGCCATCCCTCACGCCAAAAACAACCGATACGCCGGGTTCTCCGTTTCATTCCAGCACGGGTACCCCAATTTATCCAGGAACCCCTTGAAGGCTTGCTGATCCTTGGGCGGCACCTGCACGCCGACCAGGACGCGGCCGTAGTCGGCGCCGTGGTTGCGGTAGTGGAAGAGGCTGATGTTCCAGTTCTGGCTCATGCTGTCGAGGAAGTTCATCAGGGCGCCGGGGCGTTCGGGGAATTCGAAGCGATACAAGACTTCGTTTTCGACTTGTGGGGCGTGGCCGCCGACCATGTGGCGCACGTGTAGCTTGGCCATTTCGTTGTCGCTCATGTTGACCGGTTCCAGGTTCTTGCGCTCCAGGGCGACCAGCAGTTTGTCTATCTCGGCGCGGTTCTGCACCTGGATGCCGACGAAGACGTGGGCCTGTTTGGCATCGGAAAAACGGTAGTTGAATTCGGTGATGCTGCGCTTGCCGAGCAGGGCGCAGAACGCCTTGAAGCTGCCGGGTTTTTCCGGGATGGTGACGGCCAGCACGGCTTCGCGTTGTTCGCCGAGTTCCGAGCGTTCCGCGACGAAGCGCAGGCGGTCGAAATTCATGTTGGCGCCGGAGGCGATGGCGACTAGGGTCTTGCCCTTGAGCTTTTCGCGTGCGGCGTAAGCCTTGGCCCCGGCCACGCCCAAGGCGCCGGCGGGTTCGAGGATGGAGCGGGTGTCTTCGAAGACGTCCTTGATCGCCGCGCAGATTTCGTCGGTGTTGACCAGGATGACTTCATCGACCAGCTCGCGACAGAGGCGAAAAGTTTCCTCGCCGACCTGCTTGACCGCTACACCGTCGGCGAAGATGCCGACCTGGGCGAGTTCCACCCGCTGGCCCTTTTTCAGTGACTGGTACATGGCGTCGGCATCCACCGGTTCGACGCCGATGATCTTGATTTCCGGCTTGAGGCGTTTGATGTAGGCGGCGATGCCGGCGATCAGGCCGCCCCCGCCCACCGGGACGAAGATGGCGTGGATCGGGTCGCCGTGCTGGCGCAGCATTTCCATGGCGATGGTGCCTTGCCCGGCGATCACGTCGGGGTCGTCGTAGGGATGGACGAAGGTGAGTTTTTGCTGCTTCACCAGTTCCACCGAGTGCAGGTAGGCGTCGCTGTAGGAATCGCCGTGCAGCACCACTTTCGCGCCGCGCGCCGCGACCGCGTCGACCTTGATGGCGGGGGTGGTGGCGGGCATCACGATGGTCGCTTCGCAGCCGAGCTTTTGCGCGGACATCGCCACGCCCTGGGCATGGTTGCCGGCGCTGGCGGCGATCACCCCGCGCTTCAAGACCGCCTTGGGCAGTTGCGCCATTTTGTTGTAGGCGCCGCGCAGCTTGAAGGAGAACACCGGCTGCATGTCCTCGCGCTTGAGGAGAACCGTGTTGTGGATGCGCCGCGACAGGTTGGGCGCGGCTTCCAGCGGAGTTTCGACGGCGATGTCGTAGACGCGCGAGGTGAGGATTTTTTCCAGGTAATCGATGGGCATGGTGGCTCGAATGGATTTTTGCGAATAACGTCAAAGGGTAGCAGGATTTTCCCCAAATCCGAAGCGCGCCATTCCGCAAAACGGCAATTCCTGCAATAATCGGCCCTTCAAAAATATCGATAATTTCTCTCAAACACGGGGATCAAGGACATGACGCAAGACGAACTGAAGCAGGCCACCGCGCGGGCGGCCATTGAGCACGTACCGGCGGGCATCATCGGGGTGGGCACCGGCTCCACCGCCAATTTCTTCATCGACGAACTGGCAAAGATCAAGCACAAGATCGACGGGGCGGTGGCAAGCTCGGAAGCAACCGCGCAACGCCTGAAAAAACACGGCATCGAAGTGCTGGACCTCAACAGCGTCGGTGAATTGGCCGTCTACGTGGACGGCGCCGACGAGATCACCGAGCACATGCACATGATTAAAGGCGGCGGCGGCGCATTGACGCGCGAGAAGATCGTGGCGGCGTGCAGCAAGAAATTCGTGTGCATCGCCGATGCATCCAAGCTGGTGGGAATGCTCGGCAAGTTCCCCCTGCCGGTGGAAGTGATTCCCATGGCACGCAGCTACGTGGCGCGTCAGTTGAGCGCACTGGGCGGTCAACCGGTGCTGCGCCAGGGTTTCACCACCGATAACGGCAACGTGATTCTCGACGTGCACGGCATGCAGATCGTCAATCCGGTGGAACTGGAAGCGCGCATCAACGCCATCGTCGGTGTGGTGACCAACGGCCTGTTCGCGGCGCGCGCCGCCGACGTGCTGCTGCTCGGCGCGGCGGACGGGGTGAAAACGCTAACGGGAAAATAAGAGCAATGTTTAGTTTTGAGTGTTTAGTGTTTGGTTAAAGTATTAAGTGTTAAGTTTTGAGTGTTTAGTGCTTAGTTGTGGAATGTGCGCTGCGCATGGTTAAAAAAGGCCGCGCTTGGCGCGGCGACATCAACTAAACACTAATCACTAAACACTGCTTTTTAGTCATCTTTCCGTAACAATCCGCGACGACAATACGCGGTTTCGGAAAACTCTGCGCGGAAGGAACGATCATGGCGGGTGAACACATTTACAAGCAATTCGATGCCGAGCTGGAAGCGGTCCGCTCGCTGGTCCTGCAAATGGGCGGGCTGGTCGAGGAGCAGATCGTCCGTTCCGTCGAAGCCCTGGTAAACGGCGACGAGGAAATCGCCAACCAGGTGATTGCCGATGACCACCGCGTCAACGCGCTGGACGTGACCATCGACGAGCAGTGCACCCACATCATCGCGCGCCGCCAGCCCACCGCCAGCGATTTGCGGATGGTGATGGCGGTCATCAAGACCATTTCCGACCTGGAACGGATCGGCGACAAGGCCGGCAAGATCGCCCGCCTCTCCAAGCGCATTTACGGCGCCGGCATGTCCCGTCCGCGTTTCCGCGAAATCGAGGTGATGAGCGAATTGGTCCTGGAAATGCTGCGCAAGGCGCTCGACGCCTTCGCCCGCCTCGACGTCAATACCGCCCTGGAAGTAAGCCGCGCCGACGACAAGGTGGACGCGGAATTCAAGGCGGTGTTCCGCCAACTCATCACCTTCATGATGGAAGACCCACGCACCATTTCCCAGTCGCTCGACGTGATGTTCGTAGCCAAGGCGGTGGAGCGCATCGGCGACCACGCCAAGAATATTGCCGAATACGTGATTTACATGGTCAAGGGCAAGGACGTGCGCCACGTTTCGCCCGAGGAAATGGAACGCCACGTGCAAGGGGGCCAATGAAAGCTTTTTCCACCGTAGCCGCTGTCGATCTGGGGTCGAACAGCTTCCGCTTGCAAGTGGCACGGGTGGAGGAAGACCAGCTTTACCCGCTGGATTCCCTGAAAGACACGGTCCGCCTGGCGGCGGGCCTCTCCGACGACAAGGTGCTCAACGCGGAAACCCGCGAACGCGCCCTGGCCAGCCTGAAACGCTTCGGCGAACGGCTGCGCGGTCTGCCCCGCGATGCGGTGCGGGTGGTGGCGACCAACACCTTCCGGGTGGCGAAAAACTCCGCCGAATTCATCCGCGAGGCCGAAGCGGCACTGGGCTTCCCCATCGAAATCATCGCCGGACGCGAAGAAGCGCGCCTCATCTACCTGGGCGTCTCGCACGGCATCCCGGCATCCCGCGACAAACGCCTGGTAATCGACATCGGCGGCGGCTCCACCGAATTCATCATCGGCACCGGCTACCGGCCGCAACTCATGGAAAGCCTGTACATGGGCTGCGTCAGCTACAGTCGGCGTTTTTTCCCCAACGGCAAGGTCACCAAAAGCGCCATGCTGCACGCCGAACTCGCGGCGCGCACCGAAATCCAGTTGATCGCCAGCGGATTTTGCGCCGGCCACTGGAGCCAGGCGGTAGGCTCGTCCGGCTCCGCCAAGGCGCTTGCGGAAATCCTCGCAGCCAACGGCTTTTCCGACGGCGGCATCACCCGCGCCGGCCTGGAGAAACTGCGCGCCGTGCTGGTCAAGGCAGGCGACTGCAATCGCCTGCCGCTCGCCGGCCTGCGCCCCGAGCGGATTCCCGTGCTACCCGGCGGTTTCGCCATCATGGCGGCGGCGTTCGCCGAACTAGGTATCGAGGAAATGATCGTCGCCGACACGGCGCTCCGCGAAGGCGTGCTGTATGACATGCTGGGACGCTTCCATCGCCACGACATGCGCGAAACCACGGTGCGCCAGTTCATGCGCCGCTACCGCGCCGACCCGGTGCAGGCCGGGCGCGTCGAATTGCTGGCGGTGGAATTGCTGCGCCAACTCGCCGAAACCCTGGCCCTGGACATGGAAACCGCTCCGCAAATGCTCTCATGGTCGGCGCGTCTTCACGAAATCGGCCTGACTATCTCCCATGCCGGCTATCACAAACATTCCGCCTATATTCTCGACAATGCCGACATGCCGGGCTTTTCCAAGAAGGAGCAGGCGCAACTCGCCATGCTGGCGGTCGCCCAGCGCGGCTCGCTCAACAAGGTGATAGCCAATTTCGCACCGGACATCGAGGGCTTGGCGATGATCCTTGCCCTGCGCCTGGCGGTGCAGTTCTGCCGCAGCCGCGCCGAACTCGAACTGCCCCAGGAAATGCGCTTGCTGGCCGACAGCGGCGGCTATCAACTGAAACTCGATAAAGCCTGGCTGGCCCACAATTCCCTCACCCACACCGCCCTCGACGCCGAGGCCAAGGAATGGAAAGCCATCGGCAGGCGCCTGACGGTGACGGCGGGGTAGTTCCTCCGCGTAGGGGGTTCCCTCACCTCGTCTTAAGGCATTCCCCATTCTTGCGGCAAGTCTATTGTGAAGCCGTGCCGCTTCCCGCAGAATCCTTGACTTCCGCATGACCCCCCTCTTCAAATCTCTAGGAGCATCCAGCATGAAGTCTTTCTTCCCCGGCTTGCGCGCCGGCACAGCAAAACTGGGCAAACTCGGCGCTGCCGTTACCCTGGCGCTGAGCGCGTATGGCGTTGGAGCCGCCGAACATCCGCTCACCCGGATCAATTACGATGCGACCAAAAACGTCAACGTCATCGATATCGTGATGAGTATCGACTGGGACTTCGACAATCCGCCCGCCGGCCGGGACAAGTCCTTCATTGAAGCGATCCTCAGGCAGACCTCGCAAAGCTACTACACCATGACCGAGGGCAAGCAAATGCTGGGCAAGGTGTACGTCTACAAGAACAGCCAGTTCATGGACAACACCGACATCCAATACCTGCAGAAGGATGGCCGTGCCAACGCCAACGTCGCCGGTATCGGCAACTGCAAGGCGTGCCGCATCCTGATGTTCGCCGGCACCGGCGAAGCGGCGGATGCCCTCGGCAAGACGGTGGCTCACGAATTCGGCCACTACATTCTCGGCGTGATGGACGAGTACCGGGAAGAAGGCGGCACCTCGACCGAACCCGGCTCGCCGCAGGATGGCGACACGCCCAAGGACACGATCATGCACAACCACCTGCAATTCGTGACCCTCAGCACCGCCACCGATTACGCCGATCCCGCCACGCAAAAGACCGCCCAGTACCGCGTCTACAACAAATCGATCTGGGAGACCCTGGTTTCCCCGCCGGAAGCCGACATCAATCCCGTGGGGCGGATGTATTTCGACCCCTTCAAGAACATGACCGCCCCCACCGGCGCCGATCTCAAGAAGCCCACCACCGGCTGGGAATCGGCTTTCCAGGTGGTCTATATGGGTTCCAGCACCAGCCAGACGAGCAGCGCCGCGCAAAACGGCCCGATCAACGTCATCGTCATCGACACCACCACCGGCAAGACCCAACTGGATGCCCAGTTGAACGCCGCCCAGCAAGTGGTGAATTCCGCCGGCGACAACAACCGCATCGCCGTCTATGCCTTCCCCTTCGGCAGCGCCCCGGTAGTGCCGGCCACCCTGCTGTCGCAGGGCGACGCGCGCAACACCGTCAAGGCCGCCATCGCCAGGATCGCCCCGGATAGCGCCGACGACGACACCACCAACGGCGACCGCCTCTTCGATTGGGCGGAAGCGCTGCTCCCCGCGTTATTTCCCGCCGGCCCGAAATCGGCGAGCGCCCAGGGCTATTACTATCGTCTCTATGCCACCAGCCAGGGGGTCGGCGTGAAGGACGGGCGGGTGGTTTACTACGACGGCAAAACCCTCGCCGACATCGGCCCGGTCAGCCAATTCCTGCCGCAATCCCGCCAGACGCTCTCGGATACCTTGCAAAAGGCTTTGGGGGAGATCCAAAAGGTGCGTAGCGACGCCGACACCCCGATGGTGACGCTGTTCACCACCGACACCCAGACCATCAGCAACAGCGTCGCCAAGGCGCTCCAGGATGCCAAGGTGGCAGTCAACCCGGTGGTGCTGGCCGTCAGCAAGGGCACCACGGCGGGCCGCAACCGTTTCACTTCGAGCATCCCGGGTAGCCAGTCGCTTTACGATCTCGCCAAGGGAACCAAAGGCCTGTTCCAGGAAGCCAACAAAATGGCGGACCTCACCCGCAACGCCGCCAAGGCCTCCAACAGCGCCGAAGGCGACAACTACGAGCCGGTCGCCGACGCCACTTCCGACACCCTTGCGGCGGGGGCCAGCGCCACCGCCACCGCGCTGATCGCCGGCAACGGCATCGACGGCGAAGTCACCTTCCAGGCCTACTGGAACGATACGGACGAAGGCAAGATCAGCTTCTCCCTGACCACACCGGGCGGCACCCCAATCACCCCGACCACCCTGCCGAGCGGCATCAGCTATTCCAGCAATGCCGGGGAAGGCACCGCCACCTACACCGTCGCCACGGGCTATGCCGGCCGGGCCGGCAAGTGGAGCAGCACGGTGACGGCCAGCAAAGCCACGCTGGACAGCGTATTCCAGGAAGTCGCGGTCAAATCGAGCCTTGCCGCCGTAGTAGATGTTTTCGGCGGCACCAAGGACGATACGCGCGCCATGACCGCCGTGGTGGAAGTCAGCGGCCCGTTGCCAGTGAAGGGCGCGAGCGTCACTGCCGACATTTATGCGGCGGCCGACGGCACGCTGGTCAAATCCGGCTTGATCCTCAAGGACAACGGCGTCGCGCCCGACGTCAAGATAGGCGATGGCCGCTATACCGTGAGCCTCGCCGATTTGCCGGCCGGCGACTACGAAATCGTGGTCAAGGTCAGCGGCGACGGCAGCGCCGTTTTCACCACCGCCGGCGCCACCAAGAAAGGCACCAACCAGCCCGACGTGTCGGTACCTGCCTTCCAGCGTAGCGCCACCGATACTTTCAAGAAAGAGTTGTAACGTAACCTTTCGCAACGCCAACAATTAGGCCGGGCTTGTCCCGGCTTTTTTTACGGTTTTTCTATCTGGCGAGTGATTCGCCACTCCGGGTGAACAAGCCTGGGATTTCCCTATTCTTCACAAAATAACCCAGCAATTACCTGGCGTTGCCGTAAGCAATCGGTAAGCTAATCGTGAGTTTCCGTGAGTCGGAATGGGGTGCCTGATTGCGTAATCAAAAAAATATCGAAATTTCATCAATCTAGCCATAAATAACGCAACCTAGTCGCAACCCGCAAAATATATGCCTTTGTAATATTTGATGTTTTGTGAACTTTTACCATTGTCTTGGCAAAAGCATTCCATCAAAATCGCAAAATTATGTCGTTTTGTATCCGCTTGACGGCATTCCAGCTTCTTTGTACCACCTTCATCAAACCAACAGGGAGAAACCACAATGAGCCAACCGTTCCATCGCTTGCGCGTCGGTAGCGCAAAATTGACAAAACTCGGCATTGCCGTGACATTGGCGCTAGGCGCGTTCGGCGCCGGGGCTGCCGAACATCCGCTTACCAAGGTCAATTACGACGCGACCAAGAACGTCAACGTCATCGACATCGTGATGAGCATCGACTGGGATTTCGACAGTCCCCCCGCCGGGCGTGACAAGAACTTCCTTGAGGCGATCCTCAAGCAGACCTCGCAAAGCTACTACACCATGACCGAGGGCAAGCAAATGCTGGGCAAGGTGTACGTCTACAAGAACAGCCAGTTCATGGACAACACCGACATCCAGTACCTGCAGAAGGATGGCCGTGCCAACGCCCACGTGGCCGGCATCAGCAACTGCAAGGCGTGCCGCATCCTGATGTTCGCCGGTACCGGCGAGACTGCCGATGCCCACGGCAAGACGGTTGCCCACGAATTCGGCCATTACATCCTGGCGCTTCCCGACGAGTATCGCGAGGTGGGCGGCACGTCCACCAATCCCGGCTCCCCGCAGGATGGTGATACCCCCAAGGACACGATCATGCACAACCACCTGCAATTCGTGAACGTCAGCACTGCCACTGATTATGCCGATCCCGCCACGCGAAAGACCGCGCAATTCCGCACCTACGGCAAGTCGGCCTGGGAAGTGCTGGTTTCTAACCCCTCGACCGACACGACCAACATGGGGCGCACCCAGTTCGACCCCTTCAAGAACATGACCGCGCCGACTGGCGCCGACCTCAAGAAACCCACCACCGGCTGGGAATCGGCGCTCCAGGTGGTCTACATGGGCAGCGGCAGCGGCGGCGCGGCAGGAGGTGGTTTCGCCGGAGTCGGCACCGGCCCCATCAATGTGATCGTGGTCGACACCACCACCAGCAAGATCCAGCTCGACGCCCAGCTCAACGCCGCCCAGCAGGTGGTCAACGCTGCCGGCGACAACAACCGCGTCGCAGTGTTCGCCTATCCTTACTCCAGCGCCCCGGTGGTTCCGCTCACCACCCTGTCGAGCGGCACCGTGCGCAGCAGCGTCAAGGCGGCGATCGCCAAGGTCGCCCAGGACGCCACCAGCGACGACACTACCAGCGGCGACCGCCTCTTCGATTGGGCCGAAGCGGCACTTCCCGGCTACTTCCCCGCCGGCGCGAAATCGGCGAGCGCCCAAGGCTATTACTATCGCCTCTATGCCGGCACCAACAAGGGGGTCGGCGTAAAGGACGGACGGGTGGTTTACTACGACGGCAAAACCCTCGCCGACATCGGCCCGGTCAGCCAATTCCTGCCGCAATCCCGCAAGACCCTCTCGGATACCCTGCAAAGTGCGCTGGAGGCCATCAAGAAAGTACGCACCGATTCCGATACCCCGATGATGACGGTCTTCACCACCGATTCCCAGACCATCGCCGGCAGCGTCGTGCAGGCGTTGCAGGATGCCAAGGTGGCGGTGAATCCGGTAGTGTTGGCCACCACCAAGGGAACCACTGCGGGCCGCAACCGCTTTACTTCCAGCACGCCTGGCGCCCTGTCGCTCTATGACGCAGCCAAGAGCACCAAGGGGCTGTTCCAGGAAGCCAGCAAGCTCACGGATCTGACCCGCAATGCCACCAAGGCTTCCAACAGCGCCGAGGGCGACAACTATGAAGCGGTTGCCGATTCCACCGCGGAAACCCTGGCTGCCGCGGCAAGTTCTTCGGTGACCTCGCTGATCTCGGGCAGCGATATCGACGGCGAAATCACCTTCCAGGCCTACTGGAGCGACGAGGACGAAGGCAAGATCAGCTACAGCCTGACTACCCCGACCGGCACCGCGATCACCCCGTCTTCTCTACCCAGCGGAATCACCTACACCGCCAACGCCGGGGAAGGCACCGCCAGCTATACGGTGAGCACGACCTACAAGGGCCGTACCGGCCAATGGACGAGCACCGTAGTGGCCAGCAAGGCCACGGTGGAAGCGGTATCCCAGGAAATCGCCGTCAAGTCCACGCTTTCCGCGGTGATCGACATTTTCGGCGGCACCAAGGAAGACACCCGCGCCATGACCGCCGTGGTGGAAGTCAGCGGCCCCTTGCCGGTGAAGGGTGCCAGCGTTACCGCCGACATCTATTCGGCGGCTGACGGCAAGCTGGTGAAGGCGGGGGTGATTTTCAAGGATGACGGCGTAGCGCCCGACGTCAAGACCGGCGACGGCCGCTACACCGCCAGCATCTCCGACCTGGCGGCGGGCGATTATGAAATCGTCGCCAAGGCGAGCGGCGACGGCACGGCGGTGTTCACCACTGCCGGCGCGACCAAGATGGGCACCAACGCGCCGCCGGTCACGGTCCCCGCCTTCCAGCGCACCGCTACCGATAACTTCAAGAAGGAACTGTAAGTCGGTATTTCAAGCAGGACAAAAAGGCCGGGTTCACCCCGGCCTTTTTTTTCGCGTATTTGGCGGCTTACGCCGGCTGAGTCGAACGCTTGGTAATTGGCTTCGCCGTCGAGCAGGTAATGAGGGCGTGAGAGCTGCGGCCCCTACAGGGGGGAGGCATCCCAGTAAAGCCGCAGATTTGGAGGAGGGGGGCGGTGCTACGGTGGTCAGCTTCGGAGGCTTAGCTCGCGGGCAAGCCCCCTCCTACCGGGATTGTCCCTGAACATACCCGAAAACCGCTCGAACTCATTCCCCCTCTCAACGTCCCCGCCCTTTTTCCGACTCCACCGGCAGCGGCGCGAGCAGGGCGGCAATGTCGGTTTCGCCGAATTTCGCCAAGCCGTCGGCGTCTTCGCTGAGGATGCCGGCGGCCAGCGCGGCTTTCTTGTCCTGGAGGGCGAGGATCTTTTCCTCGATGCTGCCGGCTACCACCAGCTTGTAGACGAACACGTTTTTCGCCTGGCCGAGGCGATGGGCGCGGTCGGTGGCTTGGTTTTCCACCGCCGGGTTCCACCACGGGTCGTAGTGGATGACGGTGTCGGCGGCGGTGAGGTTGAGCCCGACGCCGCCGGCCTTGAGGCTGATCAGAAAAATCGGCACTTCGCCGTCCTGGAAGCGCCGCACCACGCTTTCGCGGTCCTGGGTGTCGCCGGTCAGCAGCACGTAGTCGAGCTTGGCGCGCACCAGTTCCGGCTCGATCAGGGCGAGCATGGAGGTGAACTGGGAAAACACCAGCACCCGCCGCCCCTCTTCCACCAGTTCGGGAAGCATTTCCATGAGCAGGTCGAGCTTGGCGCGTTCCTTGACCTTCTGTACTCCGGCGCTTTTCAGCAGGCGCGGATCGCAACACACTTGGCGCAGCTTGAGCAGCGCGTCGAGGATCACGATCTGGCTGCGGGCAAAGCCTTTGTTGACGATTTCGTCGCGCACCCGTTTGTCCATGGCGCTGCGCACCGTTTCGTAGAGGTCGCGCTGGGCGCCTTGAAGTTCGACGGTGCGCACGATGATGGTCTTGGGCGGCAATTCTTTCGCCACGTCCTCCTTGCGGCGCCGCAGGATGAAGGGCTTGACGCGACTGGCCAGCAAGTCGCGGCGCAAGCGGTCGCCGTTTTTCTCGATGGGAGTGCGCCACATCCGGGTGAAGCCTTTGGCGTCGCCGAGAAAGCTCGGCAAGAGGAAATCGAATTGCGCCCACAGCTCCCCGAGGTGGTTTTCCAGCGGCGTCCCGGTAAGGCACAGGCGATGCCGGGTGGTGAGCTTGCGCACCACCTGGGCGGCCTGGCTGGCGGCATTCTTGACGGTTTGGGCCTCGTCGAGGATCAGCAGATGATAGGGCTGGGCGGCCAGTGCTTCCTCGTCGCGCCACAGCAGGGGATAAGTGGTGAGCACCACGTCGTGCTCGGCGATCAGCGGGAAGCGTTCGGCACGGTCCTTGCCGTGCAGCGACAGCACCCGGAGCGCCGGGGCGAAGCGCTCGGCCTCGCGTTTCCAGTTGAAGATCAACGAAGTCGGCAGCACCACCAGGGCGGGACGGTCGAGGCGGCCGGCTTCCTTTTCGAGGAGCAGGTGCGCCAGGGTCTGGGCGGTTTTGCCCAATCCCATGTCGTCGGCGAGAATCCCCGCCAATTGCTGTTCGCGGAGAAATTGCAGCCACGCCAACCCCTCCAGTTGGTAGGGACGCAACTGCATACCCAGCCCGGCCGGCGGGGCGGCGGGACGGATTCCGGCGGCGTGGCGCAGCCGTTCCGCCATGCCGCGCACCGCCTCGCCGCCACGCACGCTCCACGAGGGGGAGGCGGCGATTTCCGCGAGGCGCGGCGCATCCAGGCGGGACAGGCGCAGCGGCCCGGCCAGACGGCCGTCGAACAGGTCGATGAGGGTGCGGGCGATGGGTTTCAGACGTTCCGCGTAAACCCGCACCCGGGTGCCGTCGGGCAACGTCAGGATCACCGCGGCGCGGTCGTCGAGCCGGTTCAGCAGGGCGGCGTCCAGCCAGCGCGGATCGCTGCGGAACAGGTCGTGGAGCAGCGGCGCCAGGGGCATGCGCCGACCTTCCACGACGATGCCCATGTCGAGGCTGAACCAGCCGTTTTCGTTCTCCTCGATATCGGCTTCCCAGGCGGCGACGTCGACGTGCTGGTGGCGGAAATCGCCGGGAACCTCCACCTCCCAGCCTGCGGCGCGCAATGCCGGCACCCCGTCCTCCATGAATTCCATCCAGGCATCTTCGTCCTCCAGCCCGTACAGCGGATGGGGCGCCCCGCGCCGCGAATTGAGGACATGTCCGGGGGTCTTGAGGAGGCCGTAATCTTCCAGCGACTTGATCCATTGCCGCTCGCCGGCCTCCTGGCGTTTGATGCGCACCGTCTCGCCGTCGGCGAGGGTGAAGAATTCCCCCTTGTCGTCCGCCGCCACCGTCAGTTCGCCGTAGCGGAAACGCGGTTGGGCGCAATCGTAAGCCTTGGTGGAATAATCGTAGCCGCGAAATTGGCTCAGCCCGCTCACGGCCAGGGTCAGGAGTTCCAGAATTGGAAGCGGCTCTTCCTCGATGACCCGCAATTCCGCGAGTTCGGCGGGCAACGGCAAGTCCGGCGCCAATTCGTGCAAGGCACCCACCACCACCGGCACATCCACTGCCTTGAGCGGCGGCAGCGCCAGCAGATGCCCGACCTGCGCGGCCGGATAAGGGGTCGACAAGCGCCCCAGCAGGCCGCTGCGATCCACGTACCACAATTCGTCGAGAATCAGCATGATTTCCGCCGCGGGTTCGGCGACCAAATGCGGCGTCATGCCTCCCAATTCGTTTTCCCGCCACGCCAGCGTGGCAGTCCGCGCCTCGCCTTCCCGCACGGGCTGCGCCAGACGCACGAAATCACGCCACGCGGCATTCGGCGCAAGATAGAAGAAGCGACCGCTGGCCTGGAGTTTCGCCAGGGTTTCCGCGCTATTTTCCATGGGCAGGGGGATCGCATCGTGATACAGCACTTGGCCTTTCTTCGCCAAGCGCAGCAGGCGCAGGATGACCAGATCGTCCTCGTCGACGAAGCGCGGCGGCTGGACCAGAGCCTGTTCCATGTTGGTCCACACCTTGCAGGACGCCGGCAGCTTGTCGCTTTCGGCACGGCCCTTCAACATGTAGATCCGGTATTGTTCGACCGGCGAGCGGCGGCCCAGCAGGTAATACAGGCAATCCGGCGAACTTGCGGTTTTGGCGGTCTTTTTCCCTGTGGTTGGCACGGCAACCTTGCGGAACAGTTCCAGCCAGTTCAACACCTCGGGATTGACCTGGAGAGGCGCCTCCCGGTCCGCCAGGACTTTCAAGAGGGACGCCGCAACATGCTTGCAGTTGCGCCCGACCGGGCAGGTGCAATGAGCGTCGATAAAGTATTCCCCGGTGGATTCGAGGTGGAAGGCAATCTCGACGTGATAGGGGAAACGCGCCGTTCCCTGCACCGTCGCCTCGATCCACTCCGGCCCAACCAGCGGGGTAGGAACCCTGTCCAGATAAGCCTCGCCCTTGAGTACTTCGCGCTGGCCCAGCCAGGCGATCAGGTCGGCGCGGGTATAGGTTTGGGTGGGGTTCATGGGTTAGTGTTTCACCTTGGCGTATTGGCGCGCCCAGTCGAGCGCCCCGGTTTTTTCCCACTGCCAGCGGCGGGCCTCGCGATACAGCCACGCTTCGTAATCGCCGCCGACCTTGACCCCGTATTGATCTTCCCTGGGCTGGCGGGGTTTCTCCGCGACCAGCATCTTGAGCACCTTGGGATGATTCTTGACGGCATCCGCCAATGCGCTCAACGCCTCGCCCTTGCGATCCAAACCAAAAAGCGCCAGCGCACGGTCGAAGCTGAGGGTGGCGAAATCGTCGGGGTAGCGGGTATGCAACTCGGCGGCTTCGGCGTAACGTCCGGTGGCGAGGAACAAGCCGCTGAGGTTGTTGCGGATCGCGTGGTTGTCGCCGGGGTTGAGGCGCAACAGTTCCGCGCCGGCGGCGATGCATTCCTCGTCGTTGCGCTGCCGGGCCAGCCACTGGAGCCGCTCGATCAGCAGGTGCAGAACATGGCGGTTGTCCTGCCAGCCCCATTCGAAGCGTTGCGGTTGGCCCGGCGTTGCCGCCCAGACACCGGTGAACACCGCATGAACGCGCTTCAGCAACACCCCCAGCAGGTTCTCGTCGAGCCACTCCAGCGGCAGGCCCGATTCCAGCACGTCGTCAACCAAGCCGGCCAGCACGTCCATACTGTCCCAGGCCTTGGGATGTTTGGCGAGCCAACGCAGATCGTCGGCGAGGTCGCCATCCAGATTCAGCCACTCCTCCAGCCATTTGGCGCGTTCTTCCGGCCAGATCGCGCTCCCGTCGTCGAGCACTTTCAGCTTGGGGAAATGGCTCGGCGGTGGCAGGTCGCGCAATGTCGCCGCGAGTTCCATGAAATCCGGCGCGACATCGGCGACGAAGCCGTTGCTCAGGTTTGCCGGGTTTTCCATGGTGGCGCGCAGCACCTCGGCAATGTCCGCCCACTCCGCCGCATCGGGGCGCTTTTGCAAGCGCAGCAGCCAGAAGCGAGCGCGCTCGCGCATCATTTCCGGGTTACCCTCGGCGTTCAGAAGCGTCAGCTCCAACAGCGCGTGACTTGGATCGTCGGGGTTCTCGCGTAGCGCCGCGTGAAAGGATTGCCACGCCCCGGCGTGGTCGCCTTCGTCGAACCGCACCGCGCACTGGCGTTGCAAGGCCGTCGCACGCAGATGGCGGTCGGCGGCGGACAGGCACAACTCCAGCAACTGCTTGCGTTTACGCGGCTTGCCGAGTTCCAGATAGGCATTCATCAGCACGTCGAAGGCGCCGGAATGGCGCGCGTCCAGCGTCTCCGGCGCGGCGAAGAAGGGCTCCAGCAGGGCCAATGTGAGTTCCCCCTTGCCGTTACGCAGCCACATTTCGCCGATGCCGGCCAGCAACTCGGGCGCGAAGCGCTTGCGGGGAAAATCGGCCAGCGCCTTCTTCGGCAGGAATTCCAGAACGATTTGCAGCATCCCATCGGTTTCCAGCGGCATGGCAGGGATGCCGTAGGTCGCGCAGCATTGCTTGAATTTCTTCCCCGAACCGCACGGGCAGGGGTCGTTGCGCCCCGGATCGGGCAGGCGGAGCGGCTGGAAATCGTGGGCGGGATGCGGCAGATGGTTCCAGATGGTGCGCCCCAGCATCATCGCGATGGCGGTGCGTTCCTGCGCCGAAACGCCCTGCGCGCCCATCGCCTCGATGAAAAGGTCGACCCCGTATAAATGCATTCCATCAAGGAAAGGCTGGGCAGCCGGGCTTTTCAGGGCAATGAAAACCGCGTGGCGGAGCGCTTCTTCGAGAGAAGCGACGGTGGCGTCGGGGTGGGTCATGATGGCGGGCGGAAAGCGGAAAACCCATCATTATCCCCGAAGCGGGGGTATTGGGAAACAGCCTTTCGCAGCAAGGCCGGATATCCATGGGATTCCGCCGGCCAGGCCGAGAAACTCGCCCTCTCAGCCCAGCGTCAGCACCTTGGTCGATTCCTCGCCGAACTGACTGACCACGCGCACCGCGATTTTTTTCCGGACTTGTAAGGAATCGCGTGAGAACGAAAGCCGTAGTGGCGGTCGAAAGCTTCGTCGTCGATCTCGATTTTCAGGATGTTTTCTACTTTGCGTTTGGTCGAGGTTTTGGCCAATATCCAGCAATCGATGTCGGCCAGGGTATCGAGTGCTTCGCGTTGGTAGCGTTTCAGTTACAGAGCCATGTCAGCTCGGTTCCAGCAGTTTTTCGCTATCGGCCAGCATGGCCGACAGCCGCCTCACCGAAGCCTCGTCGCCCATGGCCTCGGCGGCGGCCATCTGGGCGCCCAGGCAGGCGCGCCATTCCGTGATATGGAACTCCTCGCGCTCCAGAAGCGGCGCCAGCATTTGCAAGGCCGCCTCGGGCGTGCGCCCGCTCTCGATGAGGCGGCGGATAGCCTCGATCTGGGCTGGCTGCGGTCTGGCAGGAGTTTTCTTCTTCATGGCGGTAGCCTTCGGAAAAGTGCCTCAACGGGCGCGAATGCCACAGGGAATTTGCTTGAACTTGATCCGGCTCGCCGCCAGACGCGCTGCCGACAAACGGCACGTCTCGCCGTAAATCACCTTCGGCCCGTCGTGGGGCGACGGTCGCCGAGGATGCCGTTGCACAACAGGTAACAAGCGTGTTGTTTATTGAACCAGTCGAGGGGGCATCGTGGCTTACGCCTTGTGGTAAACCTGCGCGCCGCTTTCGACGAATTCCACCGATTTGTCGTGCATCCCTTTCTCCAGGGCCTCGTTTTCCGAGACGCCTTGTGCGGCAGCGTAGTCGCGCACGTCCTGGGAGATTTTCATGGAGCAGAATTTCGGGCCGCACATCGAGCAGAAGTGGGCGACCTTGCCGGAATCCTTGGGCATGGTTTCGTCGTGGAATTCACGGGCCTTGTCGGGGTCGAGGCCCAAGTTGAACTGGTCTTCCCAGCGGAATTCGAAGCGCGCCTTGGACATCGAGTTGTCGCGGATCTGCGCGCCGGGGTGGCCCTTGGCGAGGTCGGCGGCGTGGGCGGCGATCTTGTAGGTGATGATGCCTTCGCGCACGTCCTGCTTGTCGGGCAGGCCCAGGTGCTCCTTGGGCGTGACGTAGCACAGCATGGCGCAGCCGTACCAGCCGATCATCGCGGCGCCGATGCCGGAGGTGATGTGGTCGTAGCCGGGGGCGATATCGGTGACCAAGGGGCCGAGGGTGTAGAACGGCGCCTCGTCGCAGTGCTTCAACTGCATGTCCATGTTTTCCTTGATCATGTGCATGGGGACGTGGCCGGGGCCTTCGATCATCACCTGCACGTCGTGCTTCCAGGCGGTCTTGGTGAGTTCGCCCAGGGTGATCAGTTCGGCGAACTGGGCTTCGTCGTTGGCGTCGTAGAGCGAACCGGGGCGCAGGCCGTCGCCGAGGCTGAAGGCCACGTCGTAGGCCTTCATGATTTCGCAGGTTTCCTCGAAGTGGGTGTAGAGGAAGTTCTCCTGGTGGTGGGCCAGGCACCACTTGGCAAGGATGGAGCCGCCGCGCGAGACGATGCCGGTCATGCGCTTGGCGGTCATCGGCACGTAGGCGAGGCGCACCCCGGCGTGGATGGTGAAATAGTCCACGCCCTGCTCGGCCTGCTCGATCAGGGTGTCGCGGAAGATTTCCCAGGTGAGCTCCTCGGCACGCCCTTCGACTTTTTCCAGCGCCTGGTAGATCGGCACGGTGCCGATCGGCACCGGGCTGTTGCGGATGATCCATTCGCGGGTTTCGTGGATGTTCTTGCCGGTGGACAAGTCCATCACCGTGTCGCCGCCCCAGCGGATGCCCCACACCATTTTTTCGACTTCTTCGCTGATGCTCGACGCCAAGGCGGAATTGCCGATGTTGGCGTTGATTTTCGTCAGAAAGTTGCGCCCGATGATGGCGGGTTCGAGTTCCGGGTGGTTGATGTTGGCGGGGATGATGGCGCGGCCACGGGCGATTTCGTCGCGCACGAATTCCGGGGTGATCAGCTTGGGGATCGCCGCGCCGAAGCTCTCGCCCTGGTGCTGGCTGAGGATCAGTTCGGACAATCCCTCGCGGCGCTGATTTTCGCGGATGGCGACGTATTCCATTTCGGGGGTGACGATGCCTTTGCGGGCGTAGTGCATCTGGCTCACGTTCATGCCCGGCTTGGCGCGGCGCGGGGTACGGTGCAGGTTGAAACGCAATTCGCCGAGGCTGCTGTCGTCGAGGCGCTGCTGGCCGTATTGGGAGGTTAGCGCGGAAAGTTGTTCGGTGTCGTTGCGATTATCGATCCACGGCGCGCGTATCGCCGGCAGGCCTTGGCGGATATCGATTTTCACTGCCGGATCGGTATAGGCGCCGGAGGTGTCGTAAACGCAGATCGGCGGATTTTTTTCCGCGCCCATCGATGCGGGCGTATCGCTCAAGCTGATTTCGCGCATCGGCACGCGGATGTCGGGACGTGAGCCTTGCACGTAGACCTTGCGCGAGTTGGCGAAAGGCTGCACCGCCGCCTGGTCGACTTCGGCAGTGGTGTTGAGGAAGGGGGGGGTGGCGTTCATCAAAGGCTCCTAAAGGAATAACAGCGTAAGGAGCACTCGTGCTTCCCTACGGCGGCATGACCCGCGTCAGGTTCGAAGGGTTTATCTCACTCCATGGCGGAGACCCCTAGCAATGGGTGTGAAAGTAAAGGAATTATGGAATAATTGCAAGGCTAAACGTCAAGGTCGAATATCAAGTCAGGGGAGCAGATTTATGGATATGGAACAAGCGCGATTCAATATGGTGGAACAGCAGATCCGTCCCTGGGACGTTCTGGATCCCCGCGTTCTCAACCTGTTATCCGAAGTGCGGCGCGAGGATTTCGTTCCCGCGGAGCAGCGGATGCTGGCTTTCGTCGATATGGAAGTCCCCCTCGGCCATGAGGCCGCCATGCTCAGCCCCAAAATGGAAGCGCGCATCCTCCAGGAAATACAGATCCACGACGGCGCCCGCGTTCTCGAAATCGGCACTGGCAGTGGCTACCTGACCGCCTTGTTGGCGCGTGCGGTAGGCTCCGGCAGCGTGACCAGCGTCGATATCGTTCCCGAATTCACCGCCGCCGCCCGCGAAAAGCTGGCGCGCCACGGCATTGCCAACGCCACCTGCGAAACCGGCGATGCAGCGCGGGGCTGGCCCGGCATGGACGGCTACGATTACATCGTCGTCACCGGCTCGCTGCCCATGTTGCCGGAAGCCTATACCAAAAACCTGAAAGTCGGCGCACTGCTGTTCGCGGTGGTCGGCGAATGCCCAGTCATGGAAGCCCAATTGATCCAACGCCTCACCCCGGACAATTTCCGCTTTGTAAACCTGTTCGAGACATGCATTCCGGCGTTGAAAAACGCCCAGATACCCCAACATTTCAAATTCTAAAGCGGCCGCCCGGACGACTTCGTTCGGGGGCTAACTCCGTCCCGTTTCGGTCCCCGTCGTTGACTGACCGGTCGGTCAGTGCTAAGTTAGGCGCCGCCCCTTTCCCGATTTCAAGGATACCCGAATCATGAAGCGCATCTCTTTGGCAGTGCTGGCACTATTTGCCATTCCCGGATTGCATGCGGCAAACCTCGTCGACATTCATAGCGAGGCGCTTAGCCAGGATGCGACGTTCGCCTCGGCGCGGGCCGCTTACCAGGCCGGCCTGGAAAAACTTCCGCAAGGCAAATCGCAGTTGTTGCCCAACGTGACGTTGGGTGCTACGGCTACTGGCAACGATGTGGACAGCCCCACGGTGCGCCGTCAATTCAGTTCTCAAGGCTATTCGCTGAACCTCACCCAGCCGGTCTACCGCAAACAGAATCTGCTCCAGTATGACCAGGCCAAAGGCCAGGTGAATATTGCCGAAGCCCAGTTCGCGGTGGCTCGCCAGGATCTGATGATCCGTGTGGCACAGGCGTATTTCGACGTGCTGCTCGGCCAGGACAATCTGGCGCTGACCGGCGCGCAAAAAGCCGCCATCGCCGAACAACTCGAACAGGCCAAGCGCAATTTCGAGGTAGGCACGTCCACCATCACCGACACCCACGAAGCACAGGCACGTTTCGACCTCGCCAGCGCCCAGGAAATCGTGGCGCGGAACGACCTGGAAATCAAGAAACGCGCGCTCCTGCAAATCATCGGGCGAATTCCCGAATCACTCGCCAGCCTCGGCGCCAAGCTGCCCCTCGCGTATCCCGAGCCCAACGACATGACGAAATGGGTGGATGCCGCGGAACAACAGAATCTGCAATTGCTAATCCAGCGCGAAGCCCTGCAAATCTCCAATCTGGAAGTCGAGCGTAACCGCGCCGGCCATCTTCCCACTCTCGACCTGGTTGCCAGCTACAGCAGCAGCAACAATCCCAGCTACCTGTTCAGCGGCACCACCACCAGCGGAAGCATCGGCGTGCAGTTCAACCTGCCGCTCTATCAGGGCGGACTGGTCGATTCCAAAATCCGCGAAGCCTTGGCCAATCAGGACAAGGCCCGCCAGGATCTCGAAGTCGCGCGGCGCCAGGTCATGCTGCAAAGCAATCAGGCTTTCCTCGGAGTCACCAACGGCATCGCCCAGGTGAAGGCGCTCGAACAAGCCCTGGTATCCAGTCAGAGCAGTTTGGAGTCCACCCGCATCGGCCAGGAAGTCGGCGTGCGCACCAGCGTCGACGTACTCAACGCCCAGCAGCAACTTTACAGCGCCAAGCGCGATCTTTCGCAAGCCCGCTACAACACCATTCTCAGCCAACTCAAGCTCAAGCTCGCCACCGGTGTTCTCAGCGAGCAGGACTTGCAGCAGGTCAACCAGTGGCTGAAGTGAAAGGCAATTTTGAATTTTTAGTGGTTAATGAAGCGCGCCATACGCGGCCCCCCATTGAGCATTAAAAATCAGACAGTAAACATTCCATGGCACTCCCCCCGCAAAAAGGCGCGGCCAAAACCGCGCGCATCCCCATCAAGATCGTCCCCGCCGAAACCTTGCGCAAGCCGCAATGGATTCGCGCCCAGGCGCCGAGCGGCGAGAAATACCGCGAGATCAAGCAACTCCTGCGCGAACAGAAACTTCACACGGTTTGCGAGGAAGCCTCCTGCCCCAACATCGGCGAATGTTTCAGCCACGGCACCGCCACCTTCATGATTCTCGGCGGCATTTGCACCCGTCGCTGCCCGTTCTGCGACGTGGCCCACGGCACCCCGCTGCCGCCCGACGCGCAGGAACCCGCCCACCTCGCCGCCTCCATCGCGGCAATGAAACTCCAATACGTGGTGGTCACCAGCGTCGACCGCGACGACCTCAAAGACGGCGGCGCCCAGCACTTCGCCGATTGCGTGCGCGCCGTGCGCGGCTCTTCGCCTGCCACCCGCATCGAGATTCTTGTCCCGGATTTCCGCGGCAGACTGGAAAACGCCCTGACACTTCTCGGCACGGCGCTGCCCGACGTGCTCAACCACAACCTCGAAACCGTTCCGCGCCTCTACAAACAAGCCCGCCCCGGCGCCGATTACGCCCATTCGCTGCGCCTGCTGCGGGAGTTCAAGGAGCGTTACCCCGCCGTCCCCACCAAATCCGGCCTGATGGTGGGCCTCGGTGAAACCGACGGGGAAATCCTGGAAGTCATGCGCGACCTGCGGGAAAACGGCGTCGACCTGCTCACCATCGGGCAATACCTGCAACCCACCCCCCACCATCTGCCGGTGCTGCGCTACGTCGAGCCGGCGCAGTTCGAAGAATTCTCCCGCGCAGCCACGGAAATGGGGTTCAAGAACGCGGCCTGCGGCCCGATGGTACGCAGTAGCTATCATGCCGATCGGCAAGCGCGGGAAACATTAGGGGGATAAGCTGGCTCTGTATGGCCTAATCCGGATGGTGCAAAATATCCGGCATTTCCGCAGGCATCCGGCGGATTACTTCCTGCATATTCGAGTCGATCCAGATGCTAACCGACAAGCGGCTTCCAGCGCGCAACCCTTCGCTTCGGTGAACATGGGGAACGGCGGGGGAGAGCCTCAACCCAGTTTTTCGGTAACCTGGCGCACCAGCCGCGGGGCGAGGTCGTCGAGTCCTGCGAGTATCCCCACGTCGCGAGTCTGGGTAACCGCGAGACCAGGATAGCCGCACGGGTTGATTGCCGCAAACGGGGCGAGGTCCATGTCGACGTTGAGCGACAGCCCGTGGTAGCTGCCGCTGCTCTTGACCTTGAGGCCCAACGCGGCGATTTTCGCTTCGTCCACGTACACTCCCGGGGCATTCTCGCGGCGCTCGCCACTCACCCCGAATTCGCCGAGCAGGTCTATGACAGCCTGCTCCAGCCGCCGCACCAGGTCTTTCACACCGAGATTTCGGCGATGTAGGTCGAGCAGCAGATAAACGACGAGTTGCCCCGGCCCGTGATAGGTAATTTGCCCACCCCGGTCGGTTTCGACCAGCGGGATGACGGTGTCGCATAGCAGGTGTTCGGGCTTGCCGGCCAAGCCCAGGGTGTATACCGGAAAATGCTGGAGCACCCAAATTTCGTCGGGGGTGGCCGGGCCGCGTTGCGCGGTGAAATCGCGCATGGCCTGCCAAGTGGGGAGGTATTCGACCAGGCCTAAATGCTTGGTGACGGGTGATGGGTGATGAGTGATGGGAAAAGAATGCGACGCTTTCGCGCTTACCCATTCCCCATCACTCATTACCCGTTACCCCTACAGAGCCATGACCACCATCGGGTGGCCGGTGATGTCGCTGTACAGGGCATCGAGTTGGGCTTGCGAAACGGCACGCACGGTAAAGGTCAGGGAAATATAGCGCCCCCCTTTGCTAGCGCGCATTTCCAGGGTGGCCGGGTCGAAATCCGGGGCGTGGCGCTTGACCAGCACAAGCATCGCTTCGGCAAAGCCGTCCTGGGTTTCACCCATGACCTTGATAGGGAAGTCGCAGGGAAATTCGAGCAGGGAAGTTTCCATAGTTCAGTTTTGAGTGTTGAGTGCTTAGTGTTTAGTTGAAAAGGGGGTGCGCAAGGCGCACTCCATAACTCAACACTAAGCACTTAACACTAAACACTGCCTTTCCTCATCACCTTGGTCTTGAATTCCTGGTAAAGCCGGTACATGCGCTGAAACAACGGGCCGGGTCGTCCGTCTCCCACTGCTTGGCCATCGAGGGTGGCGACGGCCAGCACTTCCTTGGTCGAGGAAGTCAGCCATACTTCCGCTGCGCCACGCAGTTCAGCCTCGGAAATGGGGCGCACTTGATGGGGGATGTCCGCGGCTGCGGCCAGTTCCAGCACCACGTCGTAGGTAATTCCGGGCAGCATGAGGTTGCTCTTCGGCGGGGTGAGCAGGACTCCCTGGCTGACCACGAAGATGTTGCTGGCTGAGCCTTCACTCAAAAATCCGTCGCGCAGCAGCACGGTTTCGACTGCGCCGCCATCCACGGCAAGCTGGCGCAACAGGACGTTGGGCAACAGGGAAATCGCCTTGATGTCGCAACGCAGCCAGCGATTATCGACCGTCGTGACCGCTGCGACGCCCATTTCCAACTGGGCCGGGGAGGGCGTGGTCAGGGGGTTGGCCATCATGAACACGGTGGGAACGACGTCTGCGGGAAAGGCGTGGTCGCGGGGAGCCACGCCGCGCGTGACGTGCAGATACAGCGAGAGGTCGTCGGTGCCGGGGTTGCGGGCAATCAATTCGCCGATCAGCCTTTCCCACTCGGCCTGGGAATAGGGGTTGGCGAGGCGAATACCGTCCAGGCTGGCTTGCAGGCGGCACAAGTGCTCGCCCAGGCGGAAGGGGCGGCGCGAATACACCGGGATCATTTCGTAAACCCCGTCGCCAAAGATGAAACCGCGGTCCAGCACCGGCACGCGGGCTTCTTCGAGGGGCAGGAACTGACCGTTCAGGTAGATCATTTCACTAGCAGCTTGATGCTGTCCCAGCCGCGCTTGAAGAAGTTGGCGACCGGGACATTTTCCTGCGCCACCAGGGGAACTTCGGTATAGGGCTTGCCTTCCACCGTCAGCTTGATGGTTCCCACCGCCTGGCCGGTGGCGAGCGGCGCGAGCAAGGGCTGCTGGCTGACCATCACGGCCTTCAGGAAGGGGTACTGGCCTTTCGGCAAGGTCACGTAGAGGTCTTGGGCAACCCCGGCTTTGACCACGTTTTCACTGCCTTTCCACACCGGCAGGGTGGCGATGCTCTGCCCCTTTTCGTAGAGACGATGGGTGTCGTAGAACTGGAAGCCGTAATTCAGCAGCTTCTGGCTTTCCGCGGCGCGCGCGCCTTCCGAGGCGGTGCCCAGCACCACCGAGAGGAGCCGCCGGGACTCGCGCTTCGCCGAGGCGATCAGGCAAAATCCGGCGCTTTCGGTATGCCCGGTCTTCACGCCATCGACGGTCGGGTCGAGCCACAGCAAGCGGTTGCGATTAGGCTGGCTGATGTTGTTGTATTTGTATTCCCTGATGGAATACAGCGGGTAATACTCGGGAAAGTCGCGAATAATGGCGCGCACCAGCAACGACAGGTCGCGTGCCGTGGTGTAGTGCTGCGGATGCGGCAGGCCGGTGGCGTTCATGAAATGGGTGGCGTTCATCCCGAGCTTTTTGGCCTGTTCGTTCATGCGCTGAACAAAGGCCTCTTCGCTGCCGGCGATGCCTTCGGCAAGGACGATGCAGGCATCGTTTCCGGACTGGACGATCATGCCCTTGATGAGGTCGTCCACCAGCACCGGGTTATTCGGCTGGACGAACATCCTCGATCCTTCGGCGCGCCATGCCTTCTCGGAAACCGGGAGGGTTTGCTTGAGGCTGAGATGCTCCTGGCGCAGGGCCGAAAAAGTCAGGTAGGCGGTCATCAGCTTGGTCAGCGAGGCCGGCTCCATGCGCTCGCTGGCATTGTGCTCGGCGATAGACTGGCCACTGTTGAAATCGATCAGCACATAGCCGCGCGCCGCGATTTCAGGTACCGGCGGAGGTTGCGGCACGGCAGCGAGAGCCTGGGCGCAGAACAGGGTAAACAGCAGGATCAGATGATGCATGGGTAGTCGCTTTTGGCAGTGGGCGCGATGCAGCCGGCTAAGGCGAAACACCGCGCGCTTGGGGTTCAGGGATGGCGGTAATTCTACCATTAGCGGGAAATCACCACCGCGTTGATGTTGAGAGCCTTGCGGATATCGCTGGCGGCCAAATTGGCTTCGGCCTGGCTGGCGTAGGGACCGGCACGCACCTTGAACAGTCCGTCGGCGGCAGTGACCTGAAGCTTCTCGGCTAGGTGGGCAAGTTCGATTTTCAACTTGCCGCGAAATTGCTCGGCGTTGTCTTGCACGCTGAACGCCCCGAGTTGGACGAACATGCCGCCGCCCTCGGGGGCCAATGCGACGGGCGGCGCAGACGGTGGCAACTCCGGCTTGGGACGGGCGGCAACCGGCTGAAGCGGCGGGGGAGCGATCTGGCCGCGCGGGTCGAGCGATTCGACCGTCACCCGTCCGCTGCCTCCTTGGAGGATGCCCAGCTTATAGGCGGCAGTGTAGGAAACATCGATCAGGCGGTCGGGGTGGAACGGCCCACGGTCGTTGATGCGCACCACCACCGAACGGTTGGTGGCGGGATTGGTGACGCGTGCGTAGCTGGGGATCGGCAGGGTGCGGTGCGCCGCGGTCATGCCGTACATGTCGTAGGATTCCCCGCTGGAAGTGCGCTGCCCGTGGTAGCGCCGCCCATACCAGGAAGACAAGCCATTTTCCTTGTAGGACTTGAGTTCGGTATCCGGCGTATAGCTCTGCCCGAGCGCGGAATAAGGACGATTGGCGAAGCGGTGCAGCGGCTCGATGCGCGGTACCGCGTCGGGAATCGCCTCCAGGTCGGGGGGCGGATTGTCGCCCGGCCCGTCGTCCTTGTAACCGCCGCCGAATTTCATGGGAAGGCGCTGCGGAGCCGGCGCCTTGGGCGTAGTCACACCCTCCGACGGGCCAGCCACCGGCGCCGGCGGGACGCTGGAACAACCGCCCAGGGCCAAGGCCACGGCAGAAGCCAGGAGGACGAGACGATTACGCTTGGTCATGATGTTCTTCCCTTCCATTGGGGCGTGCCGCAGGCACTCCACCACTAAACACTAAGCACTCAAAACTAAACACGGCTTTCAACTCTGCACCAGTTTCTTGTGGGTGTTGATGCTCATCAGCATTCCAAAACCCAGCAGCAGGGTGACCACCGAGGTTCCCCCGTAGCTGACCAGCGGCAACGGCACCCCAACCACCGGCAGGATGCCGCTCACCATGCCCATGTTGACGAAGGCGTAGGTAAAGAAGGTCAGGGTGATGCTCCCCGCCAGCAGCCGAGTGAATAGGGTCGGGGCGTTCAGCGCGATCATCATGCCACGCGCGATCACCAGCAGGTAGAACAGCACCAGGAGCAGGTTGCCGAACAAGCCGAATTCCTCGCCATACACCGCGAAGATGAAGTCGGTGGTACGTTCCGGTAGAAAGTCCAGGTGTGCCTGCGAGCCCTTGAACCAGCCCTTGCCGAACACTCCGCCGGACCCCAGGGCGATGGTCGACTGGATGATATGGTAGCCGGCCCCCAGGGGATCGGTGGTGGGATCGAGGAGGGTCAGGATGCGCTGGCGCTGGTAATCGTGCAACAGCGACCACAGCACGGGGGCGCTGGCAGCACCGGTCAACAACATCGCCAGCATGACCCGCCAACTCAGGCCGGCGAGGAACAGCACATAAAATCCCGACGCCAGGATGAGAATCGCGGTGCCCAAATCAGGCTGTTTGATGATTAAGCCCAGCGGCACCAGCAACAGCCCGGCAGCGGTGGCGAAATCCTTGAAATTGAGGGTTTTTTCACGGCGCTCCAGGAACCAGGCGAGCATCAGCGGAATCGCGATTTTCATCAGTTCGGAAGGCTGGATGCGGGTGACTCCGATATGCAGCCAACGCCGCGCGCCATGGCTGACTTCGCCGAACAGCGCCACCCCGACCAGCAGCAACAGGCCGAACACGTAAATCGGCAAGGCCAGGCGCGCCAAGTGCTGGGGTGGAACGTTGGCGACCGCCCACATCACCCCCAGCGCCACCGTCATGTTGATGGCCTGTTTGACCACCATGGCGGGGTCCTGCCCGGAGGCGCTGTACAGCACCGTCAGCCCGGACAGCAGAAGCGGCACCAGGGCCAGCAGGAGCGGCACGTCGACATGCAGCATGAAGCGATCCCAGAGCCGTCTAATCATGTTCTTCCTCGGTTGCCGCGGCATCTTCGGCAGTAACCGCCTCGCCCTGGGGCTTCTTGCCAAGCAGGTAATAATCCAGCACCTGGCGGGCAATCGGGCCGGCGGTCGAACCGCCGTGGCCGCCGTTCTCGACGACAATGGCCAGGGCAAGCTTGGGGTCGTCGGCCGGGGCGTAGGCGATGAATAAGGCGTGGTCGCGGTGCCGTTCGGCGACGCGGCTTTCCACGTATTTTTCATTCTGCTTGATGGCGACCACCTGGGCGGTTCCGGTCTTGCCGGCCACCTTGTAGGGCGCGCCGGCTCCGACGCGTTGCGCGGTGCCGCCCGGCTGGGTTACGTCGATCATCGCCAGGCGCACCCGCTCCAGGTTTTCTTCCTTGAAGGGCTGCCCCCCCTCGATCTTGAACGGCATGGTGGTAGTCTGGTTACTTTTGCCGTCGAGGATGCTGCGCACTAGATGGGGCTGCACGGCAATTCCCTGGTTGGCGAGAATCGCCGTGGCATAGGCGAGTTGCAAAGGGGTGGCGAGATTGTAGCCCTGTCCGATACCGACGCTGATGGTGTCGCCGGCGTACCATTTTTGCTTGTAGCGTTTCATTTTCCATTCACGCGACGGCAGCAGGCCGGTGACTTCACCTTCGATATCGATGCCGGTTTTCTTGCCGAAGCCGAAGCGGCCGATAAAATTGAAGATGTTGTCCGGGCCGAGGTCGTTGGCCAGTCCGTAGTAATAGGTGTCGCAGGAAATCACGATGGACTTGTGCAGATCCACCGACCCGTGACCACCGACTTTCCAGTCGCGGTAGCGGTGGGCATTGCCGGGCAGGGTAAAGAAACCAGGGTCGGAGATGGTGTAGGAAGGGGTGCGTTTGCCCAACTCCAGTCCGGCCAGCGCCATGAACGGCTTAAAGGTCGAACCGGGCGGATACTGGCCACGCAACGCGCGGTTGTTGAGCGGCTTGTCGGGAGAATTGTTGAGGGCATCCCAGTTGAGCGGGTCGATGCCGTCTATGAACAGGTTGGGATCGAACCCCGGCTTGCTGACAAAAGCCAGCACCTCGCCGGTTTTCGGCTCGATGGCAACCAGCGCGCCGCGAAACTGACCGAAGGCCTTTTCGGCGATCTCCTGTAGACGGCTGTCCAGAGTGAGATACAGGTTGTTTCCGGGAATCGGCGCGCGCTGACTCAACACCCGCACCGCCCGCCCGCCCGCATCGATTTCCACCTGCTGGAAGCCGGTATCGCCATGCAGGTGTTTTTCGTATTTCTGCTCGATGCCGAGCTTGCCGATGTGGTCGCTGCCCTTGTAATTGGGCAGATCGCCGGAGTCTTCAAGATTATCCAGGTCGACATCGTTGATCCGCCCGATGTGCCCGATGGCGTGGGAGGCCAGTTCGCCGCGCGGATAGTGGCGGAACAGGCGGGCCTTGATTTCCACGCCGGGAAAGCGAAAACGGTTAGCGGCAAATTTGGCGACTTCCACATCATTGAGACGCGAGCGGATCGGCAGGCTTTCGAAGTTGCGGCTTTCCTCCAGCAGCTTCTTGAAACGCTTGCGGTCGCGCGGAGCGATGTCGATGATTTCGGCCAGCCCGTTGATGGTGGTTTCCAGGTCGCCGGCCTTGCTGGGAGTGATTTCCAGGGTATAGGCGGAATAATTGTGCGCCAGGATCACCCCGTTGCGGTCTAGGATCAGGCCGCGATTGGGTGCGACGGGAATAATTGAGATGCGGTTGTTCTCCGCCAGGGTTTCGTAATGCTCGTGCTCGACCACCTGCAAAAACACGAAGCGGGTCGCCAGCAACGAAAACAGCACCAGCACGAACACGGCGCCCACCGCCAGCCGTATCTTGAAGCGATACAACTCCTGGTGGTGGTTTCTCAGTTCGGCGCGCTGATTCATGAACTCAGCCTAATCCCGCTTCGGCTCGACCTTTTGCGGAAGCTGGAGCAGCAAGGTCAGCAGCGGCCACATCAGGGCGCCGGTGACGCTGGCGGCGAAATATCCCAGCCCATTGAACGGCGCGCCGGCGGCGAGGCGGATCAGAAACGTCATGCTTTGCAGGAGAAACAGCAGTAGAAAAGCGTAGAAAGTCTGTTGCCAGGGGGTGAACATGAGAATTCGCCGATGCAGGATGATGGCGAGGAATACCGCCAGGGCGTAGGCCAGGGCGTTCTGACCGAACAGCACCCCGTCCGCGACGTCCATCATCAAGCCCATCAGCCACGCCACCCCGATGCCCAGGCGGCGCGGCTCGCGGATACTCCAGTAGAGCAGGGTGAGGGCCAGCAGATCCGGGCGCAGCATGAGCAGCACCCCGTTCCATGGCAACAGGTCGAACATCAGTGCAACCAGCACGCTGAGCGCCATGAACTGGCCGCTCGCCGGCTTCAGGAGTTCCTGAGAATTAGTGAGATGCACGGTTCCCCCTGCGGAATTTGCCTTTCGGGGCACTGTCCTTGGCCGGCGGCACCAGCAGCGGCGCGGCCTGGACTTCAATTTCCTTGATCCGGTTGCTGGTGACGATCAACACCTGCTTGTGCTGACCGACCCCGGCGCTCGGCGTACAGACGATGCGGGCGAACGCCACGGCGGCGTTGCGTTCGATTTTAGAAACCGTCGCCACCGGCAGGCCGGCCGGATACACGCCGTCGATGCCGGAGGTCACGATGGCGTCGCCGGGCTGTACGTCGGCGTTCATCGGCATGAAGGCCAGACCCAGCGTGCCGTCTTGCCCTTGCCCGAAAGCCACGGCACGCATCCCGTTACGCACGATTTCGATGGGAATCGCCTGGTCTTTGTCGGTAAGCAGGGTAATTTCGCTACTGAATGGATAGGCGCGCGTAACTTGGCCGATCACCCCGATGTTGTCAACCACCGGCTGGCCGGGGGCGATACCTTGGGTCGTGCCTTTATCGACGATGATCTTCTGGGAAAACGGATCACGCCCGGCATACAGAATTTCCGCCATCACCAGGGTCTGGGCCGATTGCTGGCGGGCATCGAGCAATTTGCGCAAATAGGCGTTTTCCGCCTGCGCCGCCTGGTATCCCTGCAATTGCGCGGAGTGCTGCAAATCCTCTTGTTGCAAGCGGGCGTTTTCACGCTGCAACTGCGACTGGGAAATGAAGAAGTCGCCAACCCGACCGGCCAGCGTCGAAGGCAGGTTGGCCAGCCGTTGCAGGGGCGTAACCACCACCGCCACGCCTTGGCGCAATACGCCGAGGTAGCTCTGGTAGACATCGCCCACCATCAGGACGATAGACAGCATGGCGAAGAAGGCGAAGCGTGCCTGCGGGCTGGGGCCGGTCTTGAAAAAGGGTGGCGGATCGTGTTCCATCAGCGCTGCCGGAATGGGACTGAGGAGTAAAGAGTGTAGACCGAAAAACTAGGAATCACGACTAAGGACTGAACACTAAATGCGGGGTACTCAGTCCTCGATGCGCGTCTCTCAGCCCTGCCTTCAATCATTCGTGAAGACGGTCGCCAGCTTGTCCATTTCTTCCAGAGCACGGCCCGAACCCCGCACCACACAGGTGAGCGGATCATCGGCAACGATCACCGGCAAGCCGGTTTCTTCCATCAACAAGCGGTCCAGGTCGCGCAACAGTGCACCGCCGCCGGTCAGCACCATTCCCTTGTCGGCGATGTCCGCGCCGAGTTCCGGCGGGGTCTGCTCCAGCGCGGATTTCACCGCGCTGACGATGGAATTGAGGGGTTCGGTGAGTGCTTCGAGAATTTCGTTGCTGGAAATGGTGAAACTGCGCGGAATACCTTCGGCGAGGTTGCGTCCCTTGACTTCCATCTCGCGTACTTCGGATCCGGGGAAAGCCGAGCCGATTTCCTTCTTGATGTTTTCAGCGGTGGCGTCACCGATCAACATTCCGTAATTGCGCCGGATATAGTTGATGATGGCTTCGTCGAACTTGTCGCCGCCGACCCGCACCGAGGAGGCGTACACCACGCCACCCAGCGAAATCACCCCGACTTCGGTGGTGCCGCCGCCGATATCCACCACCATCGAACCGGTCGCCTCGGCCACCGGCAGATCCGCACCGATCGCCGCCGCCATGGGCTCCTCGATCAAGTACACCTGACGCGCCCCGGCGCCGATGGCCGATTCGCGGATGGCACGGCGTTCCACCTGGGTGGAGCCACACGGCACGCAGATGATGATGCGCGGGCTGGGCGTCAGAAGGCGGGAATCGTGAATCTTCTTGATGAAATACTTGAGCATCTGCTCGGTGATCGTGAAGTCGGCAATCACGCCGTCCTTCATCGGGCGGATCGCGGTGATGGTGCCGGGCGTGCGCCCGATCATATCCTTGGCTTCCTTGCCGACCGCCTGGATGGTCTTTTTCGAAGAAGGGCCGCCTTCCTGACGAATGGCGACCACTGAGGGCTCGTCCAGCACGATACCCTTGCCGCGAACGTAAATCAGAGTGTTTGCGGTGCCAAGGTCGATGGCGAGATCGGTGGAGAAATAACCGCGAAGAAATCCGAACATGCTTACTTAACCTGTCAACAAGCTGCGTCAATTAAAGGAATTATGATACCATTTTAAAGGTAATTGTTTAAAGGGATACAGGTAAATTATGTCGTTGACACAGGCTGACGTTAAGCGCATTGCCCACCTGGCGCGCATAGAAGTGAGCGACACCGAAGCGGAAGGCTATCTCCGCCAGCTTTCCGGAATTTTCGAATTGGTCGAACAAATGCAGGCAGTCGACACCACCGGCATCGAACCGATGGCCCACGCCCAGGACGTGGTACTGCGTCTACGTCCCGACGCGGTAAGCGAAACCAATCGCCGCGAAGCTTACCAAGCCGTTGCCCCGCAAGTGGAAAACGGCTTGTATCTGGTCCCCAAAGTGATCGAATAATTAAAGAGATGGGGCTGAGATAGTCCCATCTCTATTGCTTCCGCCCCCCTAGCCCTTGAAAAAATGATCAACGCCTCCCTGAAAGAACTCGCCGCCCAATTGACGGCAAAGAAAATTTCCAGCGTCGAACTGACCGGCATGTATCTCGACCGCATCGAGCGCCTCAATCCGTCGTTGAATGCCTTCATCACTCTCGATCGCGACAGATCTCTGGCTCAGGCGCAAGCCGCCGATGCCCTGATCGCCACCGGCAAACAAGGCCCGCTCACCGGTATCCCCATCGCCCAGAAGGACATTTTCTGCGCGCAAGGCTGGCTCACCACCTGCGGCTCGAAAATGCTGTCCAACTTCGTTGCACCCTATGATGCTCACGTCATCGAGCAGTTCAATCATGCGGGCGCGATCAACCTGGGCAAGACCAACATGGACGAATTCGCCATGGGGTCGTCCAACGAAACCTCCTTCTTCGGCCAAGTGAAAAACCCCTGGAATATCGCCACCGTGCCGGGCGGCAGTTCCGGCGGCTCGGCGGCGGCGGTGGCAGCGCGTCTCGCAGCGGCGGCCACCGGCACCGATACCGGCGGTTCGATCCGCCAACCGGCGGCGCTGTGCGGCATTTCCGGGATCAAGCCGACTTACGGCACGGTGTCGCGCTATGGCATGATCGCCTTCGCCTCCTCGCTCGACCAGGGCGGCCCCATGGCCAGGAGCGCCGAAGATTGCGCCGTGCTGCTCAACACCATGAGCGGCTTCGACCCGCGCGACTCGACCAGCCTGGAGCGCGACAAGGAAGATTACACTCGCGACCTCGACCAGCCGCTGGCGGGGCTGAAAATCGGCCTGCCCAAGGAATATTTCGCGGAAGGCCTGTCCAGCGACGTGGCCCAGGCCGTGGAAGCCGCCCTCGCCGAATACCGCAAGCTCGGCGCGCAGACCGTGGAGGTGTCGCTGCCCAATTCGCAATTGGCAATTCCGGTGTATTACGTGCTCGCCCCAGCGGAAGCCTCCAGCAACCTGTCGCGTTACGACGGCGTGCGCTACGGCTACCGCGCCCCGGAATACGACGACCTGGTCGACATGTATTGCAAGACCCGCGCCCAAGGCTTCGGCGCGGAAGTGAAACGACGCATCATGATCGGCGCCTATGTGCTATCGGCCGGCTATTACGATGCCTATTACCTGAAAGCCCAGAAGCTGCGGCGCCTGATCGCCCAGGATTTCGCCGAAGCCTTCCAGCAATGCGACGTGATCCTCGGACCGACCGCGCCGACCACCGCTTTCAACCTCGGCGAGAAAAGCGACGATCCGGTTTCCATGTACCTCTCCGACATCTACACCATCGCCGTCAACCTCGCCGGCCTGCCGGGCATGTCGATTCCCTGCGGCTTCTCGCCGAACGGAATGCCCATTGGCCTGCAGATCGTCGGCGGCTATTTCAGCGAGGCGAAAATGCTGAATGTCGCCCACCAGTACCAATTGGCGACCGACTGGCATACACGCACCCCGAAGGGAATCTAACATGCAATGGGAAATCGTCATCGGGCTGGAAACCCATGCTCAGCTTAGTACTCAGTCCAAAATCTTTTCCGGTGCGGCGATTGCCTACGGCGCCGAACCCAACACCCAGGCATGTGCGGTGGACATCGCCCTGCCCGGCGTATTGCCGGTATTCAACCAGGTCGCTGCCGAGAAGGCGGTGAAATTCGGTCTTGCCATCGGTGCACGGATCAACCGCAAGTCGGTGTTCGAACGTAAGAATTACTTTTATCCCGATCTGCCCAAGGGCTACCAGATCAGCCAACTCGAACTGCCCATCGTGGCCGAAGGGGGGACGCTGCTGATCCAGGTCGGGGATAGCGAAAAATCCGTCCGCATCACCCGCGCCCATCTGGAAGAAGACGCCGGTAAGTCGCTGCACGAAGATTTCCACGGCATGACCGGCATCGACCTGAATCGCGCCGGCACGCCGCTCCTGGAAATCGTCACCGAGCCGGACCTGCGCAGCAGCACCGAGGCGGTGGCCTATGCCAAGAACCTGCATTCCCTGGTGCGCTGGATCGGCATTTGCGACGGCAACATGCAGGAAGGCTCGTTCCGCTGCGATGCCAACGTCTCGGTGCGTCCGAAGGGCGAGGAGAAACTCGGCACCCGCTGCGAAATCAAGAACCTCAATTCCTTCAAGTTCCTCGAAAAAGCCATCGATTACGAGGTGCAGCGGCAGATCGACGTAATCGAAAGCGGTGGTCGTATCATCCAGGAAACCCGCCTTTACGACCCGGATCGCGACGAAACCCGTTCCATGCGCTCCAAGGAAGAAGCCAACGATTACCGGTATTTCCCCGATCCCGACCTGCTGCCGCTGGTGGTGGACGAAAAATTCATCGAGGCGGCGCGCCAGACGCTCCCCGAGTTGCCGCAAGCCAAGCGCGAACGCTTCGTAGCGCAACTCAGTCTGCCCGATTACGATGCCGGGGTGCTCACCGCCTCCCGTGAACTCAGCGATTATTTCGAGGAAGTGGTTGGCGCTGTCGGTCCAGCCGATGCCAAACTGACCGCCAACTGGATCATGGGCGACCTGTCCGCCGCGCTCAACCGCGACGGCAAGGATATCGCCGACAGCCCGATTGCCAGCGCGCGATTGGCCGGACTACTGAAGCGGGTCAAGGACGGCACGATTTCCGGCAAGATCGCCAAGGAAGTCTTCTCCGCGATGTGGGCGGGGGAGGGCGACGCCGACGCGATCATCGAGGCCAAGGGCTTGAAGCAGGTGTCCGACAGCGGCGCCATCGAAAAGATCGTCGACGAGGTGCTCGCCGCCAATCCGCAAATGGTCGCCGAATTCAAGTCCGGCAAGGAAAAAGCCTTCAACGCCCTGGTTGGGCAGGCCATGAAGGCCAGCAAGGGCAAGGCCAATCCCGCCCAGGTCAACGACATCCTCAAGCAGAAGCTGGCCGGCTAATTTCTTGGTGAAACAAACGACTAGAGGGCTACCCGACATTTTGTCGGGTAGCCCTCTAGTTTTTTAAGGACCAATAGAAGCTGCTTGTCCCAGCGAATTCAGCCACCCGGCCAACCGGCGGGGCGCCTGCCCCCCTCACTTCCTGCTGGTCAACTCCCGGAAACGCTGCTTGTCGGCCTCAAAGCGCGCACGGATCGCCTCCATGTCCTTCTTTTTCTGCTGGATGCTTTCCTGCAGGTGGAGAATTTCCCTTTCGCCGTTGTCGATGTCCTGCTTGAGATCGGCGGCGACCGGCTTGCCGGCCTTGGTCATGCCATCCGCCTGCCTGCGGTATTTGGCGAGACGTTCATTGACCTGCTTGATGCGCAACTCGGCGCTCTGGGTCTGCACTTCCGCCTGTTGCAGGTTGCGGTCGCGGGACAGGTCGATTTCCTTCTCGCTGGTATAGGTGTTGAGCAGCGCCTTGTCGCGCCTTTGCTGCTCCTGCTCCTTCACCTGCGTCTCCTGCTGACGGACCTTTTCCTCTTCGATGGCGCGGCGCTCTTCGGCGGTCTGGGCGCGCTCGGTCTTTTTCACCACCACTCCCTTGCTGCTCAACTCGGTACTGCTCTGATTCACGTACTGCGGCGGGATGGTATCGCCGTAATGGGTGACGCCCTGTTCGTCCACCCATTTCTTGATGGTGCCGGCGCTAACCGGCAGGCTGACCAAACACAGCAAAAACAGCGCGGAAATCTTTCGCATGTTCATCCTCCAGAGTTAAATCGACTTACAATCAAACGCCATACTGCTGACGATAGCGCATCACAGCATCGAGATTGTCGGCCATCTCGGGTTGGGTGCGGAGGAATTCCACAATGTCCGCCAGACTAGCGATGCTCGTCACCGGCACGCCGTAATGCCGGGTCACTTCCTGCACCGCCGAGAGCTCGCCGGTCCCGCGCTCCTGGCGATCCAGGGCGATCAACACGCCACTCGGCGTGGCCTGGCCGGACTGGATCAGCGCCACCGATTCGCGCACCGAGGTGCCTGCCGAAATCACGTCGTCGACGATCAGCACCCGGCCTGCCAGGGGCGCCCCGACAATCGCGCCGCCTTCCCCGTGATCCTTGGCCTCCTTGCGGTTGAAGGCGAACGGCACGTTGCGACCGTCTTCGGCCAGCGCAATCGCGACCGCGGCCACCAGTGGAATGCCCTTGTAGGCCGGACCGAACAGCATGTCGAATTGGATATCTGCCGCAAGTATCGCCTTCGCGTAAAACTGGCCGAGGCGGCGCAGGCTCGCACCGTCATTGAACAGGCCCGTATTGAAGAAATAAGGGGAAAGCCGTCCCGCCTTGGTTTTGAATTCGCCGAAACACAGCACCTTGCCCTGAAGAGCGAAAGCGAGAAAATCCTGTTTGAAGTCAGACATGGGGGCTTGATATAAGAAAATAATCTGGAATTATAACCTTGAAAGAGCCGATCCACCTTGTCAACTTCGGCGCCCATGAACGAGAATACCGGCTTTAGCGTAACCCGCCAGGATCCCAACAAATGCCCGCCAAACCCGGTGAAAGAAAACTGCAAATCCTTCAAGTGCTCGCGCAAATGCTCGAAGCACCGCATGGCGAGAAAATCACCACTGCGGCTCTCGCCGGCAAGCTCGATGTCTCCGAAGCCGCGCTGTACCGCCATTTCGCCAGCAAGGCGCAGATGTTCGAGGGGCTGATCGAGTTCATCGAGGAAACCCTGTTCCGCCTCATCAACAAGGTCGCCAGCGAAGAGCCCAGCGCGGTCAGGCAGATCGAGTCCATTCTTACCCTCCTGCTGGGGTTCGCACAAACCAACCGCGGCATGACCCGGGTACTGATCGGTGACGCGCTGGTGCACGAAAACGAACGCCTGCAAGCCCGCATCAATCAACTTCACGACCGCCTCGAAGCCACCCTCAAGCAATGCCTGCGCAACGCGGTCAGCCAGCAGGAGTTACCGCCCATGCTGGACGCGACGTCCAAGGCAAATGCACTGATCTGTTTCGTGGTCGGGCGCTGGCACCAATTCGCCAAGAGCGGTTTCAAACGCCTACCCAAGGAATACTGGGCCTTGCAGTGGCCGGGGTTGCTGGCCGGCTGATTCCACCTCGGCGCTCAGGGCACGGCGTAGATTTCCAGGGTTCGTGCCGCGCTCGCGCTTTCACTGGGGGCAAACCCATAGCCGGCATATACCTTGGCGCCGACAAAGGCACTGACATCCAGGTTTTGCAAAGTGGGAATCTCGATTTTTGTCAGTGGCCCTTGCCCGGAATAGGGCATCGGCACGCTGCTGACGAACCAGCCGAAAACAGTCAGGTAGATATCCCCGAAACCCGGCACGCTGGCCCATACCAGGGGAAAGCCAGACCTCCCCAAGTCGATGGCAGCCGGATTGATAACCGCCGTCAGGGTAAGGTTTTGCGCCGTCCCCGAAGTCCTGGCGGTGGCGATGGGATTGGCGGTGCTGACAGCCGTCAGCACCAGGGGATTATCGGCATCCTTTTTGACCGGCGCCACTTCCGCGTATTTGTCGGTGGTGTCGCCGCTGCCCAGTTGCCCCCCGCCGTTCGCCCCCCAGGCAAGGATGTCGCCCGCGTATTTACCGAGCACGGCAAACATCGGCCCGGAGGCCAGCGATTCAATATCCGCCAATCCCTGGGCTTGCACCGGGTAATGCCGTTGGGTCTTGGTCTTGTCGAGCAACTGGCCCGAACTGTTGTCGCCCCACGCCCACACGCTGAGGTCGCTACGTCGCGCCATCGACCAGGTCGACGCGACGGCGATGCTCCGCACGTTGGCGATATCCACCACTTGGGCCGGCACTTGGCGGGCGGTGGTGGTGTCGTCGCCGAGCTGGCCCATGTCGTTGCCGCCCCACGCCCAGACCTTGCCGTCGTTTTGCAGGGCAAGCACGTGGTCACGTGCCGCCAACTCGGTAATGACGACGTCGGTCGGCAGGGAAACCCGCTGCGGCACAACGCTGTCGGTGGTGTTACCCACCCCGAGTTGACCGCTGGCGTTGGCGCCCCACGCCCAGACCGAGCCGTCCTTCTTGAGCGCCAGGGAAAAATTGGTTCCGGTGGCGACTTTCTGGACGTTGTCCAGGCTGCTCACCTGAGTCAGGGTGGTGAAGTATTGACTGCCACTCCCTGCGGCTTGACCGAGTTGGCCGGAGGCATTGGAACCCCACCCCCACACGCTGCCGTCGCTTTTTGCCGCCAGGCAAAAATCCCTACCCGCGGCAATGTCCACGACACCCTTGAGAAGAGCGACTCGCACCGGGGTATCACGGGTAGCGGTAGTGGTATCGCCGAGTTGGCCGAGGTCGTTTCTTCCCCACGCCCACACGTAACCGTTGGAATCCAGCGCCAGGCTGAACCCGTCACCGGCGGCGACGCTGATCACGTTGGTCAGGCCGAAGACCTCCACGGCATAGACGGCGTTATCCGTGGTGCCGTTTCCCAACTGGCCGCTACTGTTGTCGCCCCAGGCCAGCACCTTGCCGCCGTTCCCCGCATACACCGCTAGGGCATGGGAGGTTCCGCCCGCCAACAGCCCAGCCTGGGTCGGCAAGGACAAGACAAGCAATAACACCAGGAGCAAGCGCATCACGAAAAACCCTCCCGACAGTCGGCAACAACCGTAAGTTTATACCGGCTAAGCACGGCGGGGAACAAGCCGGGGAACCCGGCCGGTTTCGGCAAGCGAGGGGAAATCAGACTCCGGCGGAAGGCGTCTGACAAAGAATGGCGGGATCGGTTTCACCGCTGCGGGCCATGCGCTCCAGGCAGGTGAGCACTTCTTCGCTGGCCTTTTCCATCTGTCCGATTGCGGCGTAGCCCTGTTCATATTCGCCGCCACGAAAGCCGCGGACCGCGTCCATGCCGCTGTCGTGAAACAGCTTGTGGGCTCCTTCCATTTCCCGGAATCCGGGCAATTTGGAAAAGCACGCCCGCCCTTCGCCTTCGTAATACCATTTGCCGAGGCGGCAATGGGTATGGTCGGCAAAGTCGTTGACGTTCTTTTGCGACAGACACATGAAAATCCGGTAAACCTCGAATTTATATACCAAGTGGTCGATCTTGGTGACTTCGATAAAGCTGCGCAGGGCGCTGGCGGCGATCACGCCTTCCATGCGATGGGTGAGGTCGAACAGGTTTTCCATGCCGCGCGTGGCCGCGTCGCCGTCGCGGCTGAAGGATTCCGACTTGCCTGCCCAAGCTTCCATTTGCGCCCGCGCGGCACGGGTTTCGGTCTGGATGCTGCCGACCAGCGAGGAAATCTCCGCGGTGGCACGGGCGGTGCGCTCGGCAAGCTGGCGCACTTCGTCGGCCACCACCGCGAAGCCGCGCCCCTGTTCGCCGGCGCGCGCCGCTTCGATGGCGGCATTCAGAGCGAGCAGGTTGGTCTGGTTGGCGACGTCCTTGATGAGGTTGACGATACCGCCGATCTGGCTGGCGCGTTCATCGAGGGAATCGACGTTTTGCGCGGTGGATTTGGTTTCCTCGGTCATGACCCGTAGGTTTTCGGTGATCTTTTCCAGGGCGCCGCGATTGGTGGACGACACCTCGGACGCTCGCACGGCGTTTTCCTTGCCGGCCTGCAGGTTGCCGGCTATCGTCACCTGAGATTTCTGGATTTCCAGGAAGGAATCGCCGAACGACTGCATGGTCTGGTAGATGCGCGCGCATTTCTCGATCTCATGGCGCATATCCGCAGTGCGGCCCTCGGCAATCGCGGCCTTGTCGGATTCGCGGGCCAGATCGGCCTGAAGGCGCTGATTTTCCCGGCTCAATTGATCCACTTGCTGTGCCAGTTGTTCCGCCCGGTTTTTGTGATGTGCGCCAAACATGGATTAAATTCCTCCAAATCAATCAAATAACTATTACAGGTGGATCATGGGGCCGAAGCATACGCCAGCACCCCCACCCCGAGCAAGGCTAATATCCAGACGATCAGCGCTCCGGCGGGCAAATCGAACAACGCCGAGACCGTCAATCCCACGGCGTAGCTTGCCGCCCCCAGCGCGTACCCGGCGAACAGCCGGCGTTTGCCGACCAGACGGCGGGTGGCGATGGCCGGAATAACCAGGGTGGCGAAGACCAGATACAGCCCCACCAGTTGCACCGAAACCGTCACGGCCACCGCGAACAGCGCGTAAAAACCCATCCGTCCGAGCTTTTCGCCCAGACCGGACCAGGCGCCAATCAGCGCGCCGTAAATCAGCGCGTCGAAAGGCAGGCGAGACGGCGAAACCCACAGGATCTGCCCGGCCAGCAGATCCTGCAAGTGTTCGCCGCCGTGCGGGTTGCCGGAGACCAGCAGCACCGCGCCGGAAGCCGCCAACACGAACAGCACGCCGATCACCGCTTCCTGGATGTCGGACCAGCGTTTTTCCGTCCAGGTGAGCAGCAGCGCGCCGCACAGCGCCGCCCCCAACGCCAGCGCCTGCATCGCCCAGCCTTGCGGCTCCCAACCGAACAGGTGGGCGGCCAGCACGCCCAGCGCGGCGATTTGCGCCACCGCCAGGTCGATGAACACGATGCCGCGCTGCAATACCTGAAACCCCAGGGGAACGTGGGTGGCGGTCACCAGCAGCCCCGCCGCAAAAGCAGGGGCGATGATGGAGAAGTCGAGAGCGGCGAGGTTCATGGCTTGCCTGCTTGCAGAAGTTTATCGAGGGTATCGTCGAACAACCCGAACAAGTCCTTGGCCTTTTCCGAGCCGCCCACGCTATAGGGAAGCACCGCCACCGGAATTCTCAGGCGCTCGGCGAGCCACTGGGAAGCGCGTCCATCGTGGTAGGCGGCGCGCAGTACCATTTTGGCGGGCTGGCGTTCCAGGCGACCGGCCATTTCCGCCAGATAGGCGACGCTCGGTTCGATCCCCGGTTTGGGTTCCAGCACGGCAACCTGTTTCAACCCCAGCCAGTCTTCCAGATAAGGAAACCCCTTGTGCTGGACGACGATGGTCGCGCCTTTCAGCGGCGCGGCGGCTTGTTCCCAGCGCCGGATGGCGGCTTGCCAGCGCGCCGCGAAATCCTTGTGGCGCGCGGCGTAATAGGCCGCATTGGGTGGGTCGATTTCCCCCAGGCGCTGCGCCAGTGCCGTCGCCACCCTGGCGATATTGCGCGGATCGGTCTGGATGTGCGGGTTGCCGGCGGCATGGACATCGCCATCGGCACGATCCAGACGGGCTGGAATCTCCAGCAAGCGCACGAATTGCGCCGCCTCGAAATAGCCGGGCTGACCGGGCAGGATCTTCGGGTTGCCGGATTGGCGCAGCAATATCGGCAACCAGCCGACTTCCAGTTCCGCACCGTTACAGACCATCAGTTCGGCATTGCGGGTGCGGGCGACCAGGCTGGGCTTGGCCTCCACCCGATGCGGGTCTTGCAAGGCATTGGTGGCGTCGTAAACGCTCACCTTGTCGCCGCCCAGTTCGCGGGCCAGTGCACCCCATTCCGGTTCGCAGGCAAAGACGTTGAGGGCAGCAGAGGCCGGCAGTGCCAGCGCAGCCAGCAACACGCCGGCCAGCCGGATAAGTGATTTGGCGAAAGTCATGAGGTTTTCTCCTTAGAACTTGTGGGCGCCGTGCGCGCCCAGGCTCATTTGATATTGCAGGAACAACTGGCGATCGGTCGCTTCGGGACGCGACATGTCTTGGGCAAGCTGGACGCGGAAACGCGAGAATTCGCTGGGACTGTAATCGACCATCAGGGTATTTTTCGATGGATTGAATGCCTCCCGAGCGAGCGCCGCGGCATTGCCGGCATAATCCAGCGTACCGCCGTTCAACTGGTCGCGGCGCAGGCCGACGCGCCAGCGCGGCATGAACTGGTAAATCCCCTGCAAATACCATCCCGACTGTAGCGCCGAATAGCGGTCGGTATTGGCGAGTGCGGCGCTGTCGTAGGTCAGGTGACCGTCTTCCTTGCGGCGGAAATATTCGCCCTGCAATTTGAAGTTGGTATGCACCGGATTGCCGTTGGGCGCCCACTTCCACACGAAATCGGCGATGGCGAGCTGGCTCTCGCCGCTGAAGGTATTGCCGACCGTATTGCCGAAATTGTCGGTGGTCTCGAACGTCCGCCCTTGCGGCGAGGTGCGCAAATAGGAAAGCCCCGCGCGCCAGGCATGACTGGTTCCCACGTCGCCGCCCGAATGGGCGAACAGGGTGGAGGCGCCCGTGCCGTTCTTGGCGCGGTTGCTGGCCGGGAAATTGCGCCCGCGCCCAATTTCCGCACCCAATTCGATAAAGGTATCGCTCGGCGCCAGCCATTTGACCTGCACTCCCTCGTCCTTTAACTGGCCGCCGAAAAACGCCTGGTAAGCCAGCGGCGCATCGACGAAATCCCAGGTATGGCTGTGCTGCTCGTTGAGATAGCCGACCCCTGATAAATAGCGACCGCCCTTGAGGGTAAAGCCGTGGCCCAGCCCCAACGACTGGACGAAGGCTTCCTCGACCGCCACGGTATTTTCCGGCGTCATGGCGAGGGTAAGCTGGCCGCGTAGGTAAGGGTCGATATTGGCCGCGACCGCCAATTCGGATTCTCCGAGATTGAAGCCGCGCGCGCCCGGCCCGATTTCCCCGCCGCTCGGCAGAAAGCCGGCGATGCGGTAATTGGCCGGGTCTTGCGAGAGATTGGCGTAAGTGCCGGTGAGGATCAACGATACTTCGGGGTTGAAGGCGGCGGCACCAACAGGCGCGCTGGGCTGCGGTGCGGCGGACTGCGCGGTCTTTTGGGCTGGGGCGGAAGACTTGGCCGCGCTGGCCTCGGCGATTTCCAGACGCTTTTCCAGCGCCTCGATGCGCGCCTCGTAGCCTTCCTTCATTTGTTTGATCTGGTCGCGGATTTGCGCCAGTTCGTTGTTATCGACAGCGCTCGCGGAAAACGGCGCGACCGCGGCAAGCGTGATGCTCGCCGCAAGAATGTTGCGGGTAAAAGACATGGGCTGTTCCTCGTCGAAATACAGTGACGGCAAACCGATGCAAAGCGGGTTGCCGAACTAATTCAGGGGCGGATTCAAACGAGGAAGGGCGGTGCGCGGGAAAGATAGAAGCGACGGGTTGCCGAAAAGAATCCAAGGAACAGGATGATGGCCAGCGCTGCCCGGCTTTCCGGCGCGCTGAATTGCAATGGCATGGATGCCGCGGCACTGCCGACGCCGGCGTAAACCACGCATTTGTCGCAAGCCGGCGAATGCGGCAGATGCTTTTCCTGCTCGGCCGGGCCGGAAAAGCTTTCACCCAGGTGCGACAAGGCGTGCAACGCCACGCCCTGCTGGGTAAACAGCAAGGAAATGGCCAGCAACAGGAAAAATATCAGGCGCGATCTCACCAACTAATAGTCGGCCAGACATGCACATCGTGTCAAGCGACACGGGGGCATGGCGTCGTTTGGAAAATGCGCTTTTCGTTCGAGAATATCACTGTTTCATTGTAAGATGCATCGCCAACTCGGCATCAGCTAGACGCCTGACACAAATGACAAAACTCAACTCCAAGCTCATCGCCACCAGCGGTTTCAGCATTGCCGTCGCGCTGATGTTCGCCCTCACCGTGATCGGCATTTCTCGGATGATCATCATCAAGGGCGAGTTGGAATCCATCGTGCGCGAACACAACGTCCACAGCGACCTGATCGCGACGATGCGCGCCATCGGTCATGAGCGGGTGGTAAGCCTGTACGCCGTCATTTCTCTGGAAAACCCGTTCGAAAAGGACGCGGCTTACATGCGCTACCGCGAACTGGCTGGAGAATTCATCAAGGCGCGCCAACAACTCGAAAAACATCACCTGACGCCCGTGGAAATCCACGCCCTGCGCGAATCCATGAGTATCGTCGGCACGGTTGCGCAACTTCAGGACGAAGTGGCCGAACTGGCGATCAAGGGAAATACCGCCGCCGCTTACCGGATTCTTCAGCAGCGGGTGATACCCCTACAGGCCAAGGTGTTCGGCCGCTATTCGGCGTTGCTGGACGCGCAGCGCGATTCCGGGGAGAAAGCCCTGGCCGAGGCGGAACACATTTCCCGTTTCGCCGGCAATTTCATGATCAGCAGCGGGGTGGGCGCCATCATGGTGATGATCGGCATCGCCGTCTTCGTCATCCGCCGCACCACGGAAGCCGAAGAAGCGTTGTTCCAGGAGAAGGAACTGGCCCAGGTCACCCTCCACTCCATCGGCGACGCGGTGATTACCACCAACGCCAGGGGCGAAATCAATTTTATCAACAACGCGGCGGAACGCTTCACCGGCTGGAGCGACCGGGATGCGCGCGGTCGCCCGTTGCGCGAAGTATTTCGCTTGGTCGACGAGGAAACCCGCCAGTCCCTCGAATATCTCGCCAGCCACGCCCTGCCGGACGGCGATGCGGTCGGCCTGAAGAGCCATTCACTGCTGGTGCGTCGCGACGGCCAGGAGTTCGCGGTGGAAGACCTGGTATCGCCGATATTCAACCGGGAAGGAGAGGTGATTGGCGCGGTGGTGGTGTTCCACGATGTTACCCAGTCGCGCCAGATGGCGCGCCAGATGTCGTGGCAAGCCACTCACGACGCACTGACCGGACTGGTCAACCGGCGCGAATTCGAGCGCCTGCTGCACGAGTTGATCGTCAGCGCCAGGGAGGAAAACAAGCACCACGCGGTGCTCTACATGGATCTCGACCAGTTCAAGGTGGTCAACGATACCTGCGGCCACATGGCGGGAGATGAACTGCTGCGGCAACTGGTGACGGTGCTGGCGGCGCGCTGCCGCGAATCCGACATGATCGCCCGCCTGGGCGGCGACGAATTCGGCATGCTGCTGGCCGGGTGCCCGCTCGATCAGGCGGTACGCCTGGCCAACGAAGTGCGCGAGGCAGTGCAGGGTTTCCGCTTCATGTGGCAGGACAAGTCGTTCGAGGTCGGCATCAGCATCGGCCTGGTGGCGGTGACCGCCGAGAGCGGCAACCTCGCCGCCGTCCTGAGCAACGCCGATGCCGCCTGCTACGCCGCCAAGGATCACGGCCGCAACCGGGTCCACGTGTATCTCGAAGACGACCGCGAATTGGCGCGCCGTCACGGCGAAATGCAATGGATCTCGCGCATCGCCAAGGCCTTCGAGGAGCAGCGCTTCCGCCTGTATTTCCAGGAGATTGCCCCGGTGGTCGCGTCGCATCGCGAGATGCGCCATTTCGAGGTGTTGCTGCGCATGCTCGACGAACAGGGCGAGGTGATTCCTCCCGGCGTTTTCATTCCCGCAGCCGAGCGCTACAACCTGATGCCTACCGTCGATCGCTGGGTGATCCGCACCCTGTTTGCCGCGCGTAGCGAAGAATGGCGGCGCCTGTGGGACGACTGCCGGGAAAACGGGTTCCCGTTCCCGGCCCTGTGCTCGATCAATCTCTCCGCCACCACCCTCAACGACGAAATGTTCCCGGCTTTCCTCAAGGAGCAGATCAAACGCCATCGCGTCCCGCCCCAGGCGCTATGCTTCGAAATCACCGAAACCTCGGCAATCGCCAATCTCAACAAGGCTTCCCAGTTCATGCACGAACTGTCCCGGCTCGGCTGCCGCTTTGCCCTCGACGATTTCGGCAGCGGCATGTCGTCTTTCGCCTATCTCAAGGATTTGCCGGTGCATTACCTGAAAATCGACGGCGCCTTCGTGCGCGACATGGAGCGCAACGCGGTCAATCACGCCATGGTCGAGGCGATTGCCCGCATCGCCCACGTCATGGGCATCGAAACCGTCGCCGAGTTTGTCGAGGACCGTTCCCTGCTAAGCAAGCTGGAAGCCCTGGGGGTCGATTACGCGCAGGGTTACGGCATCCATCGTCCCGAGCCATTCGAGAATCTGGCCCATCTTTAGGGCTTATTCATCTTTACCCGATTCCTGCGGCGCACTTTCTGCGGGAGCATTCCTCTTCCTGGCGCGCGGATGGGCCTTGTCGTACACCTCGGCAAGACGTTGGAAGTCCAGGTGGGTGTAAATCTGGGTGGTGGAGATATTGGCGTGGCCGAGCATTTCCTGTACCGCGCGCAGGTCGCCCGAGGATTGCAGGACATGACTGGCGAAGGAGTGGCGCAGCATGTGGGGATGGACATGCGCGGTGATGCCGAGCTTCTTCGCCCACCCTTCGATACGGTACTGGATGGCGCGCGGGGTAAGACGCTGCCCGTTCTTGCCGACGAACAGGGCGGGTTCGCCGGGCTTGGCGAGCAAGGCACGGAACTCAAGCCATTTTCGCAGTGCCGCCACGGCATGACTGCCCACCGGCACCTCGCGGCTTTTGTTGCCTTTGCCGGTAAGCCGCACGATGGCGGTTTGCAGGTCGAGTTGGTCGGGATGCCAGTCGAGCCGCACCAGTTCGGCGAGACGCAATCCCGATGAATAAAAGAGTTCGAGCATGGCCTTGTCGCGCGCCGCCAGGGCATCGTCGTCCTCCACTTCCATGAGATGGCAAGCTTCGTCCGTAGAAAGCGCCTGGGGTAGGTTTTTCGGCGATTTCGGGGCGCGCAGGCCGATGCAGGGATTGTGCGCGAAACCGCGGCGCAAGGTCAGGTAATGGAAAAATCCGCGCCATGCGGAAAGCCTCCGCGCCAGCGATTTTCCGCTTAATCCCCGCCCATGCAATTGAGCGACGAAGCGGCGGATATGATGGATTTGCAGATCCTGGAGCGGCGTGTCGCCGACTAAGCGGAAGAATTCTTCGATGTCGCGCCGGTAGCTCTCGCCGGTAAGCGCCGCCCGCCGCCGCTCGGCACTGAGGTAGGTGAGGAAGTCCGCCAACAGATTTTCAGCGGAGGCTTCCGTTTCGTTCATCTCAGCTTAGATAGCGCAACAGGGCGGCCCCCACCAGGTCGGCGATGCGCCGCAGGTAGAGAGTGCCCATTTCCGGATAGAAGCGTTGCGGATCTTCACTGGCCAGCACCAGCAGGCCGAAGGCTTGATCGCCGCGCAGGGGAATGTAGGCATAGGAGCGCAGGTTTTCGCCGGCTTCGCCGAACCACTGGGGAATTTCGTGAACGGCTTGCTGGCCGCAGCGCGGGCCGGGCAACTCGTCGACGAACGCGCACAGGTCGATGCCCACCCCGGTGAACTCGTCGCGCGCCGGTTCTTCCGGCTCGCCCACCCACAGGCGCAGGGCGGTGTGGGGAATGTCGAAACCCTCGTTCATCCCCGAGTAGATCACGTCGAGTACGCCGTTGAGGCTGCGCGCAGCCATTAGGGCGACGCTGAAACGATGCACCTTGTCGCTGATCCCATCGTTTTCCTCGCCGAACTGGATCAGTTCGCGCAACTTGGTTTCGAGCAGCTTGTTCTTGTCGCGCAGGGCGATCTGCTGACGCTCGCTGATCGAAATGGCGTGCTCGCCGTGGGGATGGGCGAGGCGAATTTCCGCCAGTTGTTCGGCGTAATCCTCGAAAAATTCGGGATGCTCGGTCAGAAAATCAGCTACGTCTTGCGGGTTAAGGCTCATCGGTGGGGTCTCCCTGGATTTTCCCGCTATCGTACTGTTTTTGCGCCGATCGCGCGATAGCCGATGTCGTGGCGCATTTGGCAGCCGTCGAACTTGATGTGCTCGGCAATCTCATAAGCGCGCTTCTGGGCAAGCTGCACCTTGTCGCCCAGTGCGGTGACGCACAAAACCCGTCCGCCGCTCACCGCCACGTCCTTGCCGTGCAGGGTGGTGCCCGCATGGAACACGTGGTAGTCGCGTGGCGTTTCCTCTAGCAGATCGACCAGCGGCGGCAGGCCGTGGATCACGTCGCCCTTGCGCGGGCTGTCGGGATAGCCGGCAGCCGCCATTACCACGCCCAGCGCAGCACGGCGATCCCACTCGGTTTCCGCCTTGTCGAGCGTGCCGTTGACGGCATGCTCCATCAGCGTCACCAGGTCGCTCTTCAAGCGCATCATGATCGGCTGGGTTTCCGGGTCGCCCATCCGGCAGTTGAATTCCAGGGTTTTCGGGTTGCCTTCCGCGTCGATCATCAGGCCGGCATACAGGAAACCGGTAAAGGGTTCGCCGTCGCGGGCCATGCCTTCGATAGTCGGCAGGATGATTTCGCGCATGGCGCGGGCGTGGATTTCCGGGGTGACGCACGGGGCTGGCGAATAAGCCCCCATGCCGCCGGTATTCGGCCCCTGGTCGCCATCCTGGAGACGCTTGTGATCCTGGCTGGTGGCGAGCGGCAGGACATGATGACCGTCGACCATCACGATGAAGCTGGCTTCCTCGCCCATCAGGCATTCCTCGATCACCACCCGCGCTCCCGCGGAACCCAGCTTGTTGCCTTCCAGCATCATGTCCACGGCGGCGTGGGCTTCTTCGAGCGTCTGTGCGACGACCACGCCCTTGCCGGCGGCCAGGCCGTCGGCCTTGACGACAATGGGTGCACCCTGTTGGTCGATGTAGGCATGGGCGGTCGCAGCATCGCTGAAAGTGCCGTAAGCGGCGGTGGGGATGTTGTGACGCACCATGAAAGCCTTGGCGAAATCCTTGGAGCTTTCCAGTTGTGCGGCTTTCTGGGTCGGGCCGAAAATCTTCAGGCCGGCATTGCGGAAGGCATCGACCACCCCGGCGGCCAGCGGAGCTTCCGGGCCGACCACGGTAAGGGCGATCTTCTCGTGCAGCGCAAAATCCACCAGTTCGGAAATCGCGGTGATCTCGACGTTGGTCAGATCCGGCTCCAGCGCCGTGCCGGCATTGCCGGGCGCCACGTAAACCTTGGTGGAACGCGGCGATTGCGCGAGCTTCCAGGCAATGGCGTGTTCGCGCCCGCCGCCGCCGATAACGAGAATTTTCATGGTATTTCAGCTACCCAACTTTAAGAAACCAATTTCAATTTACGTGCCGGAACACCGTGCAACATCCCCGCCACACTGATGTCTTCATCAATCTCCGGCCAATGTACGCCTTGCCCGGAGCCAATGATTTCATAATCCGCGCGCTGCGCGGGGGTTGCTTCGGCCAACCGCCACGACCAAGCCAACGGCACACTGACGCTACGCCCATCACTGAGATTAGCGGTGATGACTTCGTCGTTCACCGTCACCGCAAGAATGCGCGGGTATTCGTATTCAATCGCAACAGTGCTCATGCCAAGCCTCCACTATGCGTAGGTGATGTTCCACAACCAACTCTCGAATACGGTTCAATTCTTTTGCTGCAAAACCATCGTTACCCGCCAGTACCACCGGTTTAAGCCAGAACTTGCAGGTTAGTCGATCACGTTTGACATGCACATGCATGGGTTCATTACAGTCGAAGCTATAAAAGAAAAACCGATAAGCCCCCGAAATACCCGTAATCGTCGGCACGGCCGCAGCCCATCAATGCCGGAAATGCCGCATCCCGGTAAATACCATCGCCATGCCGTGCTCGTCGGCGGCGGCGATCACTTCCTCGTCGCGCATCGAACCACCCGGCTGAATCACCGCGGCGATACCCGCCTTGGCCGCCGAGTCGATGCCGTCGCGGAACGGGAAGAAGGCATCCGACGCCATCACCGAACCGTGTACCTGCAGGCCGGCGTGTTCGGCCTTGATGGCGGCGATCCGCGCGGAGTTGACGCGGCTCATCTGGCCGGCGCCGACGCCGATGGTCATTTTGCCGCTGGCGTAGACGATGGCGTTGGATTTGACGTATTTCGCCACGCGCCAGGCGAACAGCAGGTCGGACATTTCCGCCTCGCTGGGGGCGCGCTTGGTAACCACCTTGAGTTCGTTGTAAAGGGCGAGGTCGGCTTCCTGCACCAGCAAGCCGCCGGTGACGCGCTTGAAATCCAGGCGTTTGCCGGGTTCCGTGGACCACTGGCCGCATTCGAGGAGACGCACGTTTTTCTTGGCGGCCACCACTTCCACCGCGGCAGCGGACACCTTGGGGGCGATGATGACTTCGACGAACTGGCGCTCGACGATGACCTTGGCGGTTTCCGCGTCGAGTTCGCCGTTGAAGGCGATGATGCCGCCGAAGGCCGATTCGGGATCGGTTTTATAGGCGCGCTCGTAGGCTTCCAGCAAATTGGCGCCGTAGGCCACACCGCACGGATTGGCGTGCTTGACGATCACGCAGGAAGGTGCGGCATCGAATTGTTTTACGCATTCCAGTGCCGCATCGGCGTCGGCGATGTTGTTGTAGGACAGCTCCTTGCCCTGCAACTGGCGGGCGGTGGCGATGCTCGCCTCGCGGTCGCCGGGCGCGACGTAGAAGGCCGCCTGCTGGTGGGGATTTTCGCCGTAGCGCATGGCCTGCACCTTGGCGAACTGGAAATTGATGCGATCCGGGAACGCCTGTTTGCTGCCGTCCGGGGCGATGGCGGTTAAATAGTTGCTGATCGCGCCGTCGTATTCGGCGGTATGCGAAAAGGCTTTCACCGCCAGGGCGAAGTGGGTGGCGGCGCTCAAGCTGCCGTTGCTGGCCTGCATCTCGTCGATCAGGGGCAGGTAGTCGAGGGGATCGGTGACAATCGCCACGTCGCGATGGTTCTTTGCCGCCGCGCGCACCATGGTGGGTCCGCCGATGTCGATGTTCTCGATGGCGTCTTCCAGCGAACAGTCGGGCTTGGCGACAGTCTCAACGAACGGGTAGAGATTCACCACCACCAGGTCGATGGGGGGAATCCCGGCGGCCTTGGCAGCGGCCACGTGCTCGGGCAATTCGCGGCGATAGAGGATGCCGCCGTGTACCTTGGGATGCAGGGTTTTCACGCGCCCGTCGAGCATCTCGGGAAAGCCGGTGTAGTCGCCGACTTCCACCACCGGGATGCCTTCCTGTTGCAGCAGCTTGGCAGTGCCGCCGGTGGAAAGAATTTCCACGCCGAACTGGCGCAGGGCGCGGGCGAATTGAACCACGCCGGATTTGTCGGAGACGCTGATGAGTGCTCGTTTGATGATGGCCATGTTATTGGATTCCGTGTTCTTTCATTTTCTTGCGCAAGGTATTGCGATTCAGGCCGAGAAGGTCGGCAGCCTTGGTTTGATTGCCCTGCGCGTAGTTCAGGATGTATTCGAGCAGGGGTTTTTCGACGTGACTGACGACCATGTCGTAAATGGCGCTGGGTTTTTCCCCATCGAGATGACGGAAATAGTCGTCCAGGGATTTCCGTACGCAACCGGTGAGTTCGCTTTCGTTGATCATGCCGCCAAAAGCTCCTCGTCGGGTTGTTGCTCGCCGCACGCCACGAACAGGCGCTCGGCGGCTTCCAGTTGCGCGCTGCTGCTCTGCAACTGGTTCATGGCATGGCGGAATGCCGCCGATCCCGGCAGACCCCGCGTGTACCAGGCGATGTGCTTGCGCGCCATGCGCACGCCCGCGACTTCGCCGTAAAACTCGTAAAGATCGTGGAGATGGCCGACCAGCATGGCATGGACCTCGGCGACGCCGGGATGCGGCAGTTCTTCGCCGGTTTCCAGAAAATGGGCGATGTCGCGGAAGATCCACGGACGCCCCTGCGCGGCCCGCCCTATCATGATGGCGTCGGCGCCGGTGCGGTCGAGCACCTGCTTGGCTTTCTGGGGGGTGGTGATGTCGCCGTTGGCAATGACCGGGATACCGATGTTGGCCTTCACTTCGGCGATGGTGTCGAATTCGGCTTCGCCTGAATAAGCGTCGGCACGGGTCCGCCCATGGATTGCGAGTGCCTGGATACCGGATTTTTCAGCAATGCGTGCCACCGACAGGGCATTGCGGTTGTGCTTATCCCAACCGGTGCGGATTTTCAGGGTAACCGGCACTTCCACCGCAGCAACCACGGCTTCCAGGATGCGTCCGATCAGCGCTTCATCCTTGAGCAGCGCGGAACCCGCCATGACGTTGCAGATTTTCTTGGCCGGGCAACCCATGTTGATGTCGATGATCTGGGCGCCCCGCGCGACGTTATGTTTAGCCGCTTCGGCAAGCATCGCCGGATCGCTGCCGACGATCTGCACCGACACCGGTCCCGGCTCGCCCTGGTGATTGGCACGCCGCTGGGTCTTGGCGCTGCCGTAGAGCAGGGAGTTCGACGCCACCATTTCGGAAACCGCCAGCCCGGCGCCCAGGCGCCGGCACAGCGCGCGGAACGGGCGATCGGTGACCCCCGCCATGGGCGCGAGCACCAGATTGTTTTTCAGGGAATGAGGGCCGATTTGCATGGCTCGAATAATTTTGCGAAAAGGGAGCTATTGTAATCCGAAACCGGGGTGGCGAAAAAGGGTTGGTTTCCTGAAAGCGAACGGCAGGGCTGTTGAGGAAGGTAACGCCGCCCCACCTTGCCAGATTATCCAGCAGCCTTGCCACCACGGAGCGATATGGGGAACTATTTGGAAATGAGCGCGCGCGCTCCAACGAGGAGCCACTCGACACGTATAAGGCTCTGCTACCGGTGGTACAAACGCAGCAACATGCCATTTCAGAGCATTTTAGCGCAAGGGCAAACCCAGAATAGCGGGGTTTTTCTACAGCTTCGTTAGACATTGCAGACCCAGCATCCCTGTGACGGCTACTCGCTGTGATAAACTGTAAAACGTTAGCATTTACCGCATCGGAGGTCAGTGTGAGCACAAACCTAGAAGTCCTAGAAGCCGAAGTCCTGCAATTAGCTCCTGTCGAACGATCACACCTGCTCGAACGGCTAATCGCCAGCCTTGATTCAGACTCCGACGTCGAGGAGGCTTGGGAGCGAGAAGCAGATCGAAGGGAAGCCGAACTGGAGTCTGGTTCGATCTTGGCCGTTTCAGGGCAGGAAGCCGTTGCCCGGCTTCGGGCAAGACTTCCGCGATGACTTATACGCTCCACCCCGGGGCGGAGCATGACGTTGCCAACGCACTGGATTTTTACAGCGAACAGGCTGGACCTGCGGTCGCGGGGTGCTTTCTCGACGAGTTCGAACGTGTCGCCAAACTCTTGGTTGAACACCCCAGCCTCGGAACACCAACGACGAATACTTGGTCGTATATCGAAATCTCGAAAGCAGCATTCAAATCCTGATTGTGCGCCACCACCACAGGAAGCCCGGTTACGCAGGTGGCAGGCGATAAAGATCAAACTATCACACGCATCAGCTATACCCAACCCAACATTCAAGCCAGATTCCGTAAAAGCGCGGAGCCGGTTAATTTTACATTGGGCGTCGAGGAGGAGCGCGTGCATCGAGCAAATGCCTATTCCGACCCGTTCAGCACGACATAACCCTTAACACCCGCTGCTGATTCGCGGTATTCTGCCCGCCATGTCCTGGCTCCTTTCCTTCACCCGGCGCAGCCTCGTGCTGGCAGTGGCAATCACCCTGTTTTCCGTACTTGCGGCGGAAGTTTCCTACCGTGCCGGCTGGGCCGACTTGGCGGAAAACGCCTATACCGACCTGTGGCACCGCCTCGCCGGGGTACGCCACGCTCCCGAGCACGTGGTACTGGTGACTCTCGACGATCGAGCCTTGCTGGAATATCGCGACGACCCGCTGGCATTCTGGACGCCGCATATCGCCAAGGCTTCCGCCGTGCTGCGGGCGGCGGGGGTGAAGATCATCGGCCTGGATTTCCTGTTTGCCATCAGCCCGGAAAGCTGGCTGCGCAAGTTGAACCTGCCCGACAGTGAGTTGAGCCGCACCTATGACATTCCGTTCCGCAACGAAATCAACAGCGGCAAGCTGGTGATGGTCGGCTCGCGGCTTGTCGACCCCAGCCTTCCCGCCGACGATTTCCTGCTGCCGCATCCCGACTACCTGCTCGCCGTGCCGGATTTCGATTTCACCGCCGCGATTGGGCTGGCCGATCTGGCCGCCGACAGCGACGGCCTGCTGCGCACCTTCGTTCCCGCCCCGGTCATCCGCGAAGACCCGCAAAACGCCGGCCAGCCGTTGCCGCGCCTGACCCTGGGGATGCTGCTGGCGGTGCGCGCCGGCGGGCAACAGCCGGCCGCCGGGCAATGGCGCTTCGGCGCCCAAGACCTGCGTAGCGGCGATACCCCGTTAAGCATCAGCTACGCCGGCCCACCGGGAACCCTGCCGCGCATTTCCTTGAGTCGCCTGCTCGCCCCGAATGCCGCGCAAGACCCGGCGGTGCGCGCTCTGCACGGCAAGGTGGCGATTATCGGCGGGCAATTCCTGGGAATGGACGACCTGCATTCCACCCCTTATAGCAGCGGCTTTTTCGGCAAGAGCGGGGTGCTCATGACCGGCCCGGAGGTTCAGGGCAACATTGCCGAAACCCTGTTGTCCGGTCGTTTCGACCTGCCGGTCGGCGCGCCGCAGCGGCTCCTGTATTTCCTGGCACTGATCGGCCTGGCGGCGCTGATCTACCAGCGTCTCACCCCGTGGCGCGGTTTGCTGCTGTTAGCGGGGGCTTCCGCGCTGGGTGGGCTGGTGTCCTTCCAACTGTTCCGCCATTACCAGTTGCTTCCCCTGGCGCACCTGCAAATCGGCCTGATCGCCGCCTACCTGGGTTGTTACGGGCTGCGCCTCACCGGCGAGGAACGCGAACGGGCGCGGGTCACGCAAATTTTCGGGCGCTACGTTTCCGGCGACGTGGTGGAAATGTTGCTCAAGGCTAAAAACCTGCCCGACCTGGGCGGCGAATCGCGGCAAGTCAGCATACTTTTTTCCGACATCCGCAATTTCACCACCATCAGCGAAAAACTCGCCGCCCACGAAGTGGTCGAAATGCTCAATACCTATCTGGAGCGCGCCTGCGCGGCGGTGCTCCAGGAAGGCGGCACCATCGACAAATTCATCGGCGACGCGGTAATGGCGCAATTCGGCTCGCCGGTGCGCCATCCCGACCATGCCCTGCGGGCGGTGCGCGCCGCCCTGGCGCTGGAGCGCGCCGCCGCGGATTTCCAGGGCTGGATGGCCGAGCGCTTTGCCGGACGCGGCCTGCCCGAGTTCCACATCGGGGTGGGCATCCATAGCGGAGTGGCGGTGATCGGCAACATCGGTTCGCGGCAGCGCATGGAATACACCGCCATTGGCGACACCGTGAACACCGCCTCGCGCCTCGAAGGTGTGACAAAGAGCCTGGGCTGCGCTATCGTCGTCAGTCGTCAGACGTTGGAAGCCTGCGGCGGCGCGGTACTCACCGGCAAAACCGAAGCGGTGCACGTCAAGGGCCGCGAACAGGCGGTGGAAGTTTTCGAGGTTATCGGGTTGAAAGAGGAGACTAGCGATGAGTAAAACGACAAGCACTTGGATTAATCGCCTCCTGGCGCTGCTGTTCCTGGTACCGGCAACGCTGCACGCCGCGGAGTCCGATAGCGGCATGATTACCCTGCTGCAAGGCGGCGTCAGCTACGCTTCCGGGACCGACAAGGGCAAGCCGGCGGCGGCCTTCATGAAGCTGCGCAGCGGTGACAAGCTCACCCTGGCGAATGACGCGCGGATCCAATTGGTATATTTCAGCGGGGGGCGTCAGGAAACTTGGCGCGGCGCGGCGCAACTGGAAATCGGCAGCACCGAGAGCCGCTCCGCCCTGCCCGGCGCCCAGCCCGAGGTCAGGCAGTTGCCCGCCATCGCCCTGCAGCAACTGACGCGCGCCCCCAACGTGATGAACGACCTGAAGAACCGTACCGGTATGGTGATGGTGCGGGCGCTGCCGACCCGCGAAAAGCTCCGCGAGCTTGACGACACCTACGCCGCGCTACGCAAGGACGCCGCCGCCGAAGACGTCACCCCGGAACTCTACCTGCTGTCCGGCTTGCAGGAACTCAAGCTCTACCAGGACATGAAGGAAGTGCTGGAGCAGATGCGCCAGCGCCAGCCCGACAACCCCGAGGTCCAGGCGATTTACCGGCAATATTCCAAGCTGATGGGGACGGCGGAAGGAAAAGGGAAATAAAGCAACGTTAAGCTGTTCCCTCAATATCCAGTGGAGAAAGCCATGGCTATCCCTACCAATCACGCCCAGCGCTACCTGCTCAACAACGAAGTGCACGCCCGCCCCTATGAAGCGCTACGGGCGCCGGAGCGCCTCTCCCACTTGGTGCTCCTGCCCGGCAACGGGGAACGACAAGCCGACCTGGAGGCCATCACCGAACTGTGCACGCGCCACAACGCGCCGCCTCCCGCACCCGATGCCACCCACTACAGCGCCGATTTCGGGCCATTCCGGGTACGCTGGGAAAGACATGCCGAGTTCGTCTCCTACACTTTCATGGTGGCCGGACCTTTCGACGACCCCTTTTCCCTGCCGGCCCTGGAGCGGGTGCCGCACGACTGGCTGAGCGCCCTGCCGGGGCAAATCCTGGTATGCGCCCATGCCGGCCTCCAGAGCGCCCAGGAAAACGCGCCGGAAGCCGCGGAAATCGCGCAGCGCCATTTCAACGGCAATACCCTGATCGGCGCCGCCATCTCGGGCGGCAGCGCGCGGGCCTACACCGATTTCCGCATCCATGCCGACGGCTTCTCGCGTTTTCTGGTGTGCGACATCAGCCTGGGCAGCCGCCAGGCCGGGCGCATCCTGCAACGCCTGTTCGAGATCGATACCTACCGCATGATGGGGCTGACGGGGCTGCCGCTGGCCCGCGACACGGCAATTCGCCTGGCCGAGGCGGAAAACCGCTTGGTGGAAATCAACAATGCCATGTGCCAGGCGAAGGAAGAGGACGAGCCCGAATTGCTCGACCGGATCAGCCGCCTAGCGGCGGAAGTGGAAAACGGCATCGCCGTCACCCAGTACCGCTTCGACGCTTCGGTCGCCTATTTCGGCCTGATGAACCGGCGCATCGAGGAACTCCGCGAAGAGCGCATCCGCGGCTTGCAGACCTACCGCGAATTCATGGACCGGCGCCTGGTGCCCGCCATGAACACCTGCGAATCCGCGGCGCTGCGCCAACTGCGCCTCTCCGAACGGATCAGCCAGACCAGCCAGTTGCTCTCGACCCGCGTCGACATCACCCGCGAACGCCAGAACCAGCAACTGCTCACCTCGATGAACCGCCGCACCAAGCTCCAGTTGCGCCTGCAACAGGCAGTGGAGGGACTGTCGGTGGTAGCGATTACCTACTACAGCGTGGGTCTGATCGGCTATCTGGCCAAGGCCGCCAAGGGATTCGGTCTGGACATCCACCCCGACCTGATCGCGGGATTGAGCATCCCGGTGGTGGCGTTGATTGTCACCTTCGGGGTACACCACCTCAAGCGCAAAGCCACCCAATAGGCGCTACGCCACGCCGTCTAAGCCACGGTGCCCGGCAACTCGCGCAGGGAACGAATCTTCACGTCGACATGGGCGGGGCGCTGGCAGCCCTTGCCGATGAGGACGGTTTTGATGCCGAAGCGGCGGGCGGTGCGGAGATTTTCCGGGGAATCCTCGACCATCACGCAGTCCTGCGGACGGACGCGCAGCCGCGCCAGGACTTTACGAAATCCCGCCGGGGCGGGTTTGGGGGCATAGCCGAGGTGTTCGATGCAGAAGATCTCGTCAAAGCAATCGGCAATCCCGAGGATGTTCAGCACGCGCAACGAATAGTGGGCAGGGGCGTTGGAAAACAGCACCTTGCGCCCCTTGAGGCGGCGCAGGGTATGGCCCAGTGTGGATTCGGCGTGCACCATGGCGGGCAGGTCGGAAAACTGGTGGGTGTGCCACAGGAAATGATTGGGCGCGACCTGGTGATGGCGCACCAGACCCACCAGCGTGGCGCCGTAGCGCTGCCAGTAGGCGACGCGCAGGGCATCGGCCTGGTTCTCGTCGAGCGCCAGGTGGGTTTTCAGGTAATCGGTCATCAGCCGGTTGATGTGCGGGAAGATCGCCCGGTTGGCGTCGTGAAGGGTGTTATCCAGGTCGAACAACCAGACGGGGTGGCGCTTCATCGCGCTAACGGCGGGTCATGAAGCGGACGATTTCGTCGGCGGGCAACGGCGGGCTGTAGAAATAGCCCTGGTATTCCTCGCAGCCCTGTTCGCGCAGGAAAGCGAGTTGCTCGACGGTTTCCACCCCTTCGGCGATGACGCTGAGCTTGAGGCTGTGCGCCATGGCGATGATGGCGCTGGTAATCGCGGCGTCGTTGGGGTCGGTGTGGATGTCGCGGACAAAGGAACGATCGATCTTGACGGTGTCGATGGGGAAGCGCTTGAGGTAGCTGAGCGAGGAATAACCGGTACCGAAATCGTCGAGGGAGACGCGAATTCCCGCCGCGGAAATTTCCTCGAGGATCGCGATGGTCTTGCCGGTGCCTTGCATGATGAGGCTCTCGGTGATTTCCAGTTCGAGATGCTCGGCCTGGTAACCGGTGCTGCGCAAGGCACGGAAGATCGGCTCCAGGAGGTTCTTCTGGTTGAATTGGCGGGCCGACAGGTTGACCGCGATGCGTAGCGGCGGGTAGCCCTCGTCC
>JAGXQV010000139.1 GCA_018336195.1 Sulfuricella sp.
AGCAAGGGTCAGGTCTTGACATCAATCACACAGCCATTACACTTCCCACATGACCAGACCTCTACGCTTGGAATTCCCCGGCGCAATCTACCACGTCACGGCGCGCGGAAATGCGCGTGCGGCGATTTTCCTTGACGATGAGGATCGCTCGCTGTTTCTGGCGGTTCTGTCCGAATGCGTCAAGCGCTTTGGCTGGCTCGGCCACGCCTATTGCCTGATGGACAACCACTATCATCTGCTGCTGGAAACGCCGGCTGCCAATCTGTCCGAGGGGATGCGTCACCTAAACGGGATTTACACGCAACGTTTCAATCGCCGCCACGCTCGCGTCGGGCATGTTTTTCAGGGGAGATTCAAGGCGATTTTGGTGGATCGAGAGAGTTATTTGCTGGAGCTATGCCGGTACGTGGTACTCAATCCAGTGCGAGCGGGAATGGTGACCGAGGCGGCGCAGTATGCCTGGAGCAGCTATTTGGCGACTTTGGGGGCAGCCCCTGTGCCGTCCTGGCTGCATACGGATTGGCTGCTGGGCCAATTCGGCAAGAACCGCACGAGCGCACGGCGCAAGTATGAGGAGTTCGTGGCGGGCGGCATGGGCAATCAGCCGCCATGGGGCGAATTGAAAGGCCAGATTTTGCTGGGGTCGGAGCAGTTCGTGAACGATTTGCAGCCGTTGATAGCCGATAAAACCGGGCATAGAGAATTTTCCAGGGGGCAGCGACTGGTTAATCGCCCCTCGTTAATCTCGTTGTTCCCCGATCAGGTCAGGATGGATAAGCCTCTGCGCGACGAGGCGATCCGACGGGCTTTTATGGAATGCGGCTACAGCATGGCGGATATCGCCCGCGCTAGTGGAATGCACTATTCCACCGTGAGCCGGGTAATTAAAGGTGAGCGGTAATGAACAATGTCAAGACGTGACCCCGCTCTCCTTATGAGCGAGGATTTGGGCACCCTGCTCAGAATTACGTCGCAATGCATGTACGTCTTCCGGATTTGGATAAGGTGCCAGAGGGGCGCGTGACCTATTGGTTTACACTACCGAAGATCATTCCCACCGACAGTTTCACCAATTGGTTTCCACCGGTTTCGATGGAACCTGAAGGTGAGCGTCCACCAATTTGGTGGACGCTCACGCATGGTGGAAATATGGGAATCTATCCTGTGTCCGCTGATCCACCTAAGATGAGGGTTTCGCTGAAAAATCGTAACGAACAGCACAACGATCCAACGACTGACTCGTTGCCGGCCCTAACTACAGCGAGGATAAGGTACAAGACTACAACAAGCGATCAGCAATTCGTTTATGAATTTATTCCAAAAGCTGGTGAAGCAATACCGGCGTGCGATTAGTAACAAATAGGGGTCACAAGATAGTAAATTGGGGGGGCAGATACCGTTCTACCGTTTCCTGCCGTTTTTTTTGACCTTAACGGAACCATTGCGATGAGTAAAACCTTATTGTTTGTATCCCTGCTTCTTATTGGTGGGCTGGCTTCGGTAGCACATTCTGAAAGCTACCAGCTTAGCGGGAAGTCATATGAAATGACTTGGCCGACGGGTGGATGGAATGGCGGCATGTCGTTTCCAAATGTGTACTGCGCAACGGCGCCGTTTCCAGAAAAAGCCGAATGGTTTACCCAAGCGATGTTTAATCGCAACACAATTTACGTTGGAAAAATCCGGTACCCGAACAACCTTCTTCTGGCCGTCGTTTTTTCGTCCATTCCTCCAGGCCGATCAGCCGAAGATGATATTGCTAAATTGCTGGCGACAAACCGAGAGAACCAGGACCGTGCGAAGGCTGCTTCGATTGTGTATGAAGTATCTGAGTTCACAACAAGTTTCGGGCCAACGCTAGGTTTGCGGCTTAACAACATCGAATCGGATACACCAGGAACCGGTCCATTTCCGCTGGCTCGAAGAATGCTGGTGCCGCAAGATGGGGCGCTCTTGTCAATGTCCGTGCATAGGCTCTTCGCGAGAGGGCCAGACAGATTTGAGGTTGCGGCCATGCAAATTGCGCCCAAAATAGCCTCGGACTCGACGGAAAAGGAAAAGGAAAAGGAAATGTATGACCGTCTGACGGCGATGGTAGATACGTTAACCAAGTCCCTTCAGCAATGCACAGAAATGTTACCCGCCAGAGTACCAAGATGACCAGCCCGCGGACGCGATAATCGGCAGGCATTGCGCCAAATGGTTTTCCTATGATCCGCCGCAACGCACTGCGCTGATTCCCTCCACGCGAACCGCACCAAAAATCCGCCAGTCTAACGATCTCAAACAGCAGCGCACGAGCAAGCCCCACCCCTTGAATACGACAGGAGTGTTCCCATGAGAAAGCTCATCGCATCTACCTTTGTGTCGCTGGACGGGATCATGCAAGCACCCGGCGGGCCGGACGAAGACCCGACTGGCGGTTTCACCCTGGGCGGCTGGACGTTCAACTACTGGAACGAGAACATGGAGATCTCGGCAGCGGGTTTCGACGGCAAGGATCGGGAACTGGTGCTGGGGCGGCTGACCTACGAGATATTCGAAGCGTATTGGCCCTACCAGCCCGCCGACGATCCGGTCGCCACCACCCTCAACGCCGCCAGAAAGCATGTGGCGTCGCGCACCTTGACGACGCTCCACTGGAACAACTCGACCTTGCTCGACGGCGATGTCGTCGCGGCGATCAGCGCGCTCAAGAACCAACCCGGTCTTGATTTGCAGATCATCGGCAGCGGCAACCTGATTCTAACGCTACACGCCGCCTCGCTGATCGACGAGTACAACGTGTGGACTTTTCCTTTGGTGCTCGGGCGGGGCAAGCGTCTCTTTGGCGAGGATGCCAAACCCGCCGCGCTGCGGCTGGTTCGCTCCCGGGTTTCGACCACCGGCGTGGTGATGAGCACCTATGTGCCCGATGGCGGTATCCGGCCCGGTTCGTTCGCCAGCGCCGCACCGAGCGAGAGGGAGTTGGCCCGCCGCCACAAGCTGGCGCGGATGGCATCGCACAACAGCAACACCCCGTGAAACCGTAAGTCAGCGTGTCGCGTATGCTGCTGAGCACGCAATAATTGGTGGCCCGGCTAGGCTCTCATTCCACCAGTCCGGCGCGAAGCCGGAGCGAATCCTGAATTGTCACCCCGTACCGTCAAGGCTGCCGGTCAGCGCGCTCGCCAGCATGTCGAGGAAAGCGCGGGTTTTGGTGGGCATCAGGCGCCGTCCGGGAAACACGGCCCAGGCGGTGACGGTCGGCAGGCACCAGGCGGGCAGCACCCGGCGCAATTCGCCGCGCTGCACGTGGGGCGCGGCGAAATAGTCGGGGGCAGCGGCGATCCCCGCCCCGGCGAGAGCCAGGCCGATCAGCAACTCCGGCGAATTGGCGGCCATGCGCCCCGCCGGTATACCTTGCCAGCGTTCGCTGCCGCGCAGCAACGTCCAGGCGGCGGCTTCGCCGTTGGCTTCGAGGAGGCGTAGCGCGTTGTGCCCGGCCAACGCTTCCGGCGCCGCCGGGTCGCCGTGCTCGGCCAGATAAGCGGGGGCGGCGTAAAGTCCATGGGGGAACACGACGATCCGCCGCGCCGCGAGTTGCGTGTCGTCGGGCAGATCGCCCATGCGCAAGGCGATGTCAAAGTTCTCGGCGAGCAGGTCGACGCGCCGGGGCGAGAGGTCGAGATCGAGGATGACCGCCGGATGCAGCGCGACGAAAGCCGCCAGCATGTCGACCAGCAAGAGGTGGGCGAAATCGGCGGGCATCGAGACACGCAGCCTGCCGCTGGGGCGCACCTGGCGATATGCGGCAAACGCCGCCACCGCATCCACTTCGTCGGCAACCTGACGGGCATGTTCCAACAGGCCCTGGCCGAATTCGCTCAGCACCAGGCGGCGGGTGGTGCGCTGCATCAGGCGCTCCCCGAGCTTTTCCTCGAGCCGGGAAATCCGCCGCGACACCGTGGATTTCGGCAGTCCCAGCCGCTCGGCGGCGCGGCTGAAGCTGCCGGCTTCCGCGACGCGGGCGAAGATCAACAGGTCATTGGCTTCAAACTGTTCCATATATGGAACAATATTATCTGATTTACGGACTTCTCCGCATAAAAATAAACTAATAAAGTACCCCCATCCCATCCACCACCGTGAGGAGTACCCCATGAATATCCTGCAAATCAATGCCAGCGCCCGCACCCAGGGCGCGAACTCGACCCGCCTCGCCGACGACATCACCGCCCGCTTGCAGGCGAGCCGCCCGGCTGCCGCCGTGACACGCCGCGATCTGGCGCGCACCCCGCATCCCGTGCTCGACGAAGCGGCGCTCGGCGCCCTGCTTACCCCGGCGACGCAACGCACGCCCGAACAGGCGGCGCGCGCCGCGCTGGACGATGCCCTGATTGAAGAAGTCCAGGCCGCCGACGTGCTGGTGCTGGGAGTACCGATGTACAACTTCGGCGTGCCGGCGCAATTGAAGAACTGGATCGACGCGATTGCCCGCGCCGGCGTGACCTTTCGCTACACCGAGCAGGGCCCGGAAGGGCTGCTCCAGGGCAAGCGGGTCTACGTGGCCCTGGCGCGGGGTGGCCGCCACCGCGGCACGGCAGCCGACACCCAGGTTCCCTACCTGCAAACGGTACTGGGCTTTCTCGGCATGAGCGACGTGCACTTCGTCTACGCGGAGGGACTGAACATGGGCGCCGACGCGGCCCGGCAAGGCTTTGCCGAAGCCCAGGCCGACCTGGATGCCCTGTTTGCCTGAAACTGGTACCTGGGCATTGATACGCCCGGAGAAGGAGATATCATGAAAAACGACCTCAACCTCCACGGCGAAGCGATCAGACTATCCCGCCGCGTCGAACAACTGGTTGCCGGCACGGCGACTTCCGATGGCGCCGGAGTGAAGCTGACGCGGGTTCTCACCCAGCAGTTGCAGCGCCGCCTCGACCCCTACCTGATGCTCGACGCCTTTGCCAGCGACAATCCCGACGACTATATCGCGGGGTTCCCCGACCATCCGCACCGCGGCTTCGAGAGCATCACCTACATGATCGCCGGCCTGATGCGCCATCGTGACAGCGCCGGGCATGAGGGCTTGCTGGGCGACGGCGGGATGCAGTGGATGACCACCGGGCGCGGAGTGGTGCATTCCGAGATTCCCCAGCAGGAAAACGGCAGGCTGGAAGGCTTCCAGTTGTGGTTGAACCTGCCCGCCCGCGACAAGCTGTGCGCGCCCTGGTATCGCGATTTCGCCGCTGCCGAGCTGCCGCGTTTCACCACCCCGGCAGGCGTGGCGGTCACTGTCATCGCCGGGACGAGTCACGGCGTGGCCGGCGCGGTCACGCGGGAAGCCACCGCGCCGTTGTACCTGGACCTCCATTTGCCGGCGGGCAGCCGTTTCGCGCAGGCGCTGCCGGCGACGCACAATGCCTTCCTCTACGTGTATCGCGGTACCGTCAGCATCGCCGGCCAGGCGATAGCGGCACAACGCATGGCGATACTCGACAACGCCGCGCAGGCCGACGGGGTAGTGCTGGAAGTGAGCCATGACGCGCGGGCGCTGCTGATCGCCGGCCAACCGCTCAACGAGCCGATTGCCCAATACGGGCCGTTCGTGATGAACAGCGAGCAGGAGATTTATCAGGCCGTGAGCGATTACCGGAACGGCCTTTTGGGTGCGGCAAGCTGAACGATTTGGACGTTTGCATGCAGGCGGCGGATTCGGCGAGGCATCCGCCGCTCTGCTACAATAGCGGCTTTCGTTCATAAGCCTCTATTTCCCATGAAAAAACTCGTCATCGCCTCGAACAATGCCGGCAAACTGCGCGAAATCGGCGCGATCTTCGCCCCCCTCGATTTCGAAGTCTTCCCGCAATCGGCTTTCAACATCCCGGAAGCCGAGGAACCTTACTGCACCTTCATCGAGAACTGCCTCACCAAGGCCCGCCACGCTTCGGCGCACTCCGGCCTGCCGGCACTGGCCGACGATTCGGGGATCTGCGTGGACGCCCTTAACGGCGCGCCCGGCGTGTATTCGGCACGCTTCGCCGGCGAACCGAAATCCGACCAGCGCAACAACGAGAAACTCATCGAGCTCCTGCAAGGCCACGCCGACCGCAAAGCCCACTATTACTGCGTGATGGTGCTGGTGCGCTACCCCGAGGATCCCCAGCCGCTGATCGCCGAAGGGGCGATGTACGGCGAAATCATCGACACCCCGCGCGGCGACGGCGGCTTCGGCTACGACCCGTATTTCCTGCTGCCCGAGTACGGCCAGACCGGCGCGGAAATTTCCATGGAATTGAAGAACAAGATCAGCCATCGCGGCAAGGCGCTGGCGGCATTGGTGGAGAAGATCAAGGAGAGCCGGTAATGGGTGATGGGGAATCGGTGATGGGGAATGGGCATAAAGGCCCATCACTCATCCCCCATCCCCCATTACTCACCCCGCCCCTTTCCCTCTATATCCACATCCCGTGGTGCGTGCGCAAGTGTCCTTATTGCGACTTCAATTCGCATGAAGCGAAGGGCGGCGTTCCCGAGCAGGAGTATGTCGCGGCGCTGATTCGCGACCTGGAGATGGCGCTGCCGCAAGTATGGGGGCGCAAGGTAGTGTCGCTGTTCATCGGCGGCGGCACGCCCAGCCTGTTCTCGCCGCGCGCCGTCGACGAGTTGCTGGCCGGGATACGGGCGCGCCTACCCGTCGAGGCGGGCGCGGAAATCACCATGGAAGCCAATCCCGGCACGGTGGAAGCGGGCAAATTCGCGGAATTCCGGGCCGCCGGCATCACCCGCCTGTCGCTGGGCATCCAGAGTTTCAATCCCCGCCACCTGCAGGCGCTGGGGCGCATCCATGACGACCGCGAGGCGCACGCCGCCGTGGCAGCGGCCATGCAGCACTTCGACAACGTCAACCTCGACCTGATGTATGGCCTGCCCGGCCAGGGCCTGGACGAAGCGCTCGCGGACATCCGCGCCGCCATCGCCTACCGCACCACCCATCTTTCCGCCTACAACCTGACGCTGGAGCCGAACACGCGCTTTTACGCGGCGCCGCCGACTCTCCCCGACGAGGACGCCTGTGCCGTCATGCAGGAGGCCATCGAGGCCGAATTGGCGGGGGCGGGTTTCGAGCATTACGAAACTTCGGCCTTCGCCCAACCCCAGCTGCGTTGCCGCCACAATCTCAATTACTGGCATTACGGCGATTACCTGGGGCTGGGCGCGGGGGCGCACGGCAAGCTGACCTTCTGCGACCGCATCGCGCGCCAGGTGCGCCCCCGCGCGCCGCATGACTATCTGGCCGCAATAGCCGCCGGGAAGCCGGCGGAAGAACACGAGGTGGCCGTGGCGGACCGCGCTTTCGAGTTCATGATGAATGCGCTGCGTCTCACCGGGGGCTTCGATCCGCGCCTATTCACTCCGGCCACCAGCCTGCCGCTGGCCGCCATCGAAAGCGCCGTGCAGGAAGCCGAACGGCGCGGATTGCTGGAACGCGATGCTGCGGCGATCCGTCCCACGCTGTTGGGACAGCGCTTTCTCAACGAGTTGCTGCAGCTGTTTTTGCCGGAAGACGACGCCGAATAAAAAAAGCCTTGACGCATCCATACCGGTCGGTATCTAATTGCACCATGCAAACCAAACAACCCGACATCACCCGCGACAAGGTTCTCGAAGCCGCGTTCTGCGAAATCCACCGCAGAGGTTTCCAGGCCGCCAGCATCGCCAACATCCTGGCCAGCACCGGGCTGACCAAGGGCGCGCTGTACCATCATTTCCCCACCAAGCAGGCGCTGGGGTTGGCGGTGGTGGACGAGGTAATTTACCGGCGCCTCGACGAACGTTTCTTCACGCCGCTGCGGCAAAGCCAACAACCGCTGGAAACCCTGCTGAGTATCCTCGACAACATCGCGGAACGCGCCAATGAACTGGTGACGCTGGGTTGCCCGCTCAACAACCTGATCCAGGAAATGAGCCCGCTCGACCCGGCCTTCAAGGAGCGCCTAGGCATCGTGCTGCACGCCTGGCGCGACGCGGTGGAAGGCGCCTTGCAGCGGGCGCAAGAACAGCAAATTCTACGTGCCGACGTGGATTGCGCAGCCGCCGCGCTGTTCATCGTATCGGCCTGGGAAGGCTGCATCGGCATTGCCAAGAACCTGCAATCCGCCGATGCGCTGGCGCTATGCAGCCGCCAGTTGCAAGCCTATATCCGCAGCCTGCGTACCGCGTAATTTTTTTACCGCAAACCATACCGACCGTTCGGTATTTACCCAAGGGAGAACCACCATGCCGTTGATCCACACCGTCGCCCCCTCGCAAGCCCACGGCCAGGTCGCCGAGGTCTATCGCCAGGCCGAAGCCATCCTGGGCCGCGTGCCGAATGCCTTCCAGATGTACAGCGGCAGCCCTGCCCTGCTGGAAACCCAGTGGCAGCAGACCGCTTATTTCATGCGCCACCCCACCCTGAGCTTCCCGCTGCTGGCATTCACCCGCCTGCTGGTGTCGCAGGATCACCGTTGCGATTACTGCATCGACTTCAACGCCGCGATGCTGGTCGAACGGGCCGGCCTCCCCCCGGAGCAGATCGCCGCGGTCAAGCGCGATCCGACGACTGCGCCGCTGGAAGCCAGGGACAAGGCGATGCTGTTGTTCGCCTTGAAGGCTTCGCGCACGCCGCATGAGGTCACGGCTGCCGACATCGACGCCCTGAAATCGCTGGGTTGGGCGGAGAGCGACATTCTCGACGCGGTTGCCCACGCAGCCCGCAACATGGCGGCGGATATCGTGTTCAACACCTTCAAGATCGTTCGCGACGAGTAACCTGGCGGGGCTGTCCGGGACCGCACAGCCCTGCCCCTCAGGAGACAAGCCATGCCTTATCTGAATGCCAAACTTTCCGCCCCACCTTCGGCGGAACTCACCGCAGCAATCGCCGCGCGGCTGACGGAATTGACCGACGCCGTCCTGCACAAAAAACGCGAACTGACGTCCGTTGCGGTGGAATACGTCCCGCCCGCGCAATGGTTCATCGGCGGCGAATCGCTGGCGGCCCTGGGTCTCGCCACTTTCTATCTGGACGTCAAGGTGACGGAAGGCACCAACAGCAAGGACGAAAAAGCACTTTACGTCGCACAGGTTTTTGCCGCCGTCGCGGCGCTGGTCGGCGATCTTCATCCGACCAGCTATATCGTCATCCACGAAGTCCGCGGCGACGCCTGGGGATACCAGGGGAAAACCCAGGAATTCCGCTACGTTCAAGGCAAGCCCAACTAGCCAAGCACACCCACGTCATTTCAAGGAGGAACACCTGATGAAAGTCAGTCTAGCCATCGAAAAGCGCCGCGCCGTCAAGGCGTTCGATCCGAACCACAGCATGAGCGAAGCGGAAATCGAGAAGCTCATGACCCTCGCGGCACTCTCGCCCACCGCCTTCAACATCCAGCATTGGCGCTTCGTGCTGGTGCGCGACCCGGACTTGCGCCGGCAAGTCCGGGCGGTGGCCTGGGATCAGGCACAGGTGACCGATGCCTCGCTGCTGGTGGTGCTGACCGCAGATCTCAAGGCTTGGGAGAAAGACCCGGCGCGCTACTGGCACGGGGCGCCGCAAGCGCTACAGGATTACCTGGTGGCGGCCATCGACCGCTATTACCGGGGAAACGAACAGGTGCAGCGCGACGAAACCATGCGCTCTTGCGGGATTGCCGCGATGACGCTGATGCTGGCGGCCCAGGAGATGGGCTACGAGTCCTGCCCGATGGATGGCTTCGATTTCGACGCGGTGGGCAAACTCGTCAATCTGCCCCCGGACCACGTGGTCTCGATGTTCGTCGCCATCGGCAAGGGCATCCAGGCGCCGTTGGCGCGGGTCGGCAAGCTGGGGCTGGACGAAGTGGTCGTCACCAACCGCTTCTAGCCTTTAATCCGCCAGTCCGGGGATCCGGCTTTCATCGACCGCGTCGAACTGCGATTCGCTGAGGAAGCGCTGGGCGTATTGCAGGTAGACCTTGTCGCGGATAAACAGGCGGAACAGGTCGCGGTCGATGTGGTTGTCCATGGCCATCCGCCCCAGGATGGTGAGCGCCTGCATCAGCGACATGCCGGGCCGGTAGGGGCGGTCCTTGGCGGTCAGGGCTTCGAACACGTCAGCGATCGCCAGCACTTTCATCTGCACCGACATCTGGTCGCCGGTCAGGCCCATCGGATAACCCTTGCCGTCGATACGCTCGTGATGGGCTCCGGCGATCAGCGGGACATTGCGCAACTCCCGCGGCCAGGGCAGTTGTTCGAGCATTATCATGGAGGTCAGGACGTGGCGGTTGATGATTTCCCGCTCATCGTCGGTCAGGGTGCCGCGCGGGATGTTGAGGCAAAGATTTTCTTCCGCCGACAGTAGCTTGGCCGTTTCGTCACGGCGATTCGCATAGCAGCGCTCGCCGATCCGGTTTACCCGTTCCTGGTGGGCGGGCGACATGAATTCCCGGCCGAAATTGCAGTGGTTGAGGAATTCGAATTCCTCGTCGAGCGCCGCCCATTTCTCGCGAAGCCGGGCTTGCTGGGCATCGAACTGCGCCTCATCCGCCCCCTGGCTGAGCAATTCGATACGCTCCTTCAGCATGGCGATTTCCGCTTCGCGCTTGAGGATCACGAAGCGCGCCTCGATCAACTGGATGCGGTCGAAAATGGTTTCCAGCTTGGTGGCCTTGTCCACCACATGCACCGGCGTGGCGAGCTTGCCGCAATCGTGGAGCAGGCCGGCGATTTTCAACTCGTAGAACTCCGCCTCACTCATCTGGAATTCGGCATAAGGCCCTTCCCGCGTAGCGTGGGCGGCCTGGGCGAGCATCAGCGCCAGTTCCGGCACGCGCTGCCCATGGCTGCCGGTATAAGGCGATTTTTCGTCGATGGCGACGCTGATACCCTGGATCAACGCCTCGAAGAGCTCGCGCATCTGATCAAGCAGGTTACGGTTGGTCAGCGCGATGGCGGCCTGCGAGGCCAGCGATTCGGCGAGTTCCTGGGCATCCGGGGAAAACGGGATGGTCTCGCCGCTGGACGGATGGATCGAATTGATCAGTTGCAGCGCGCCGATCACCTCGTTCTGGTGATTCTTCAACGGGATAGTGAGAAACGATTGGGAGCGATAACCGGTTTTTTCGTCGAAAGCCCGCGTCCCGGTAAAGTCGTAGCGCTCTTCCGCATACACGTCGGGAATATTGATGGTGTGGTTATGCAGCACCGCGCTGGTCACCACCAGGGTATCGTTGAGCGAGCCATCCTCGCGGTACAGGGCCACCGGACCGAGCGTGGCAGGCTTGCCGCTCTTGCCGCCCATGGCGATATTCAGGGAATTGTTGTGGAGGATTTCGAAACGGAGCAGGTTCTTGTCGACCAGATACAGCGTGCCGGCATCGGCAAAAGTGACTTCCTGGGCTGCGACCAGGATGCTTTCAAGCAACTGGGTGGTATCTCTCTCGGCGGAAAGCGAAGCGCCGATGGTGGTCAGTTTTCTGAGGCGGGATAACAGCGACTCCACCGTATCGGTGGTCATGACGACTCCCCAGGCTGATTTCAGGTAAAAAAAACCTGGACGCCGCTTGCCGGCGTCCAGGGCTTAATTCTGGACAAACCTGAATTATTTCTTCTTTGCTTTGGGAGCAGCGGGCTTGGCGGCGGCCTTGGCTGGCTTTACGCCGGCAACGGTATCAGCCAGGGCTTTGCCGACTTTGAATTTCACAACTTTCTTGGCATCGATCTTGATGGTCTTGCCGGTAGCCGGGTTACGGCCTTCACGAGCAGCGCGCTCGGATACCGCGAAGGTACCGAAGCCGATCAGTTGTACGGAATCCTGGTTGGTCAGGGCATCCTTGACGGCGCCCATCAAGGCATCCAGCATTTCCGCGGTCTTGGCCTTGGAAGCACCGGTCTTGGAGGCTACGGCATCGACGAGTTCAGCTTTGTTCATTTGCAACATCTCCTTTATTTGGTTGGGTGGTAAATATTAGCAACAACAGCAACTATAACCGGTAATGGCCTGCAGATCACGCTCCGGTCACATTCTCGGACAACAAAATGACATCCGCATAATAATACAAACCGGGTTTTCCCGAAATAGACAAATGAAAACAGGAACACCCCATACCATGGGGGAGAACAACAACATCCGAAAAAAATCAGCTCGGGTTGTGGAGTGCTATCCATCATTCTCCCTTGTTATGGTTGATTGCCGGGCGGAATTATTATTGGAAATGCCGCTGCCGCTGGCTGAGAAGGAAGATGGATAGCGCCCGGCTGAGTATTATTGTCCCTGATGCTGCCTTATTCAGGCAAAATATGCCAACAACCCGGCCCCTAAGCAAGTGTTAATCGGGGGTTTTTGAAAAAAATAGGTCTTCCCCTAGATTTTTGTGGGAAATAATCAACACTATTGCAACCCAATCCATGCCGGCAACATACAACGCCGCTTTTCGCCTCATGAACAACCTGGATTTGCTGAACCGCTCGCGGGCTGCCGTCTGGCATCCCTGCACCCAGATGAAACACCACGAAACCCTGCCGCTGGTTCCCATCGAACGCGGCGCCGGGCCATGGCTTTACGATTTCGACGGCAAGCGCTATCTCGACGCGGTGAGTTCCTGGTGGGTCAACCTGTTCGGTCACTGCAACCCGCGCATCAACGCGGCCCTCAAGGACCAGCTCGACACCCTGGAACATGTGATCCTGGCCGGTTTCACTCAGCGCCCGGTGGTCGAGTTGTCGGAGCGGCTGGCGCAACTCAGCGGCCTGGGCCACGCCTTTTACGGCTCGGACGGTGCTTCCGCCACCGAAATCGCCCTCAAGATGAGCTTTCATTATTGGCGCAACCGCGGCAGGCCGGGCAAAACCCGCTTCGTCAGCCTGGCCAACGGTTATCACGGCGAAACCGTGGGGGCGCTGGCGGTCACCGACGTGGCGATCTTCAAGAACACCTATGCCCCGCTGCTGCGCGCCGGCGTCCAGGTACCCACCCCGGATTGGCGCCATGCCGCGCCGGGCGAATCGCCCCGCGACTTCGCGGTGCGCCGGGCTGCGGATCTGCGCAACCACCTGAAAAAACACCACCACGAAACCGCAGCCCTGATTCTCGAACCGCTGGTGCAAGGCGCTGCGGGGATGGGCATGTACCACCCCGAATACCTGCGCCTGGCGCGGGCCGCCTGCGACGAATTCGAGGTGCATCTGATCGCCGACGAAATCGCCGTGGGCTTCGGCCGCACCGGTACCTTTTTCGCCCATGAACAGGCCGCCATCCGTCCGGATTTCCTGTGCCTTTCCAAGGGCATCACCGGCGGCTACCTGCCGCTCTCGGCGGTACTCACCCGCGAGGGGGTCTACCAGGCTTTTTATCACGACGAGATGGCGAAAGGCTTCCTCCATTCCCATTCCTACACCGGCAATGCCCTGGCCTGCCGTGCCGCGCTGGCGGTGCTGGACATCTTCGCGGAAGACCAGGTGATCGAGGCGAACCGTGCCAAAACCGCGCGGTTCAACGAACTGTTGACCCCCCTGGCAAACCATCCGCGCCTCGCCAATTTCCGTAACAGCGGGATGATCTGGGCTTTCGAAGTCAACAACGCACCAGCGGATTTCGCGCGGCGTTTTTTCGAGGAAGGCCTGCGCCGCGAAATCCTCCTGCGCCCCATCGGCAATACCGTGTATTTCATGCCGCCCTACGTGGTCGGCGAAACGGAAATGGCGCACCTCCAGGCGGCGGTACTGGATATACTCAACCAGTTTGAAAAATGAACAATTCGCACCGCAAAGGCGCAGAGGCGCAAAGATTTATTTTTGTCCTGACCATACCGCTTGATAAAGGGACTCACACCAACACACTCTTTGCGTTTTCTTTGAGCCTTTGCGCCTTTGCGGTTAACGGGGTGTGCCGCACACTGGCTGCCATGGCCCTGCTCCTTGCCCTACCGGCCCTGGCCGCGCCGCCCCCCCCCACGGTCGCCAAGGCGTTGCATGAGGCAGGCATCCCCGAGCAGTACGTCGCCATCTACCTGCGCGAAACCGGCGCGACCAAGCCGCTCCTCGAACATCAGTCCCGCGCCCCGCTCAGTCCGGCTTCCACCATGAAGCTGGTCACCACCTACGCCGCGCTGGAACTACTCGGCCCGGCCTACACCTGGCAAACCGGCCTGCTCGCCGAAACCGCCCCGCAAAACGGCATGCTGGAAGGCGACCTGTATCTGAAAGGCTCGGGCGACCCGGCCCTGACCATCGAGCGCTTTTGGCTGCTGCTGCGCGACCTGCGCCAACTCGGGGTACGCGAACTGCGCGGCGACCTGATTCTCGACGACAGCCGCTTCGCCGCGCCGGGCGGCGATCCGGGGGCCTTCGACAACGCCCCGCTACGCCCTTACAACGCGCTGCCCGACGCCCTGCTGGTCAATTTCAAGAGCACCCGTTTCCGTCTCCTGCCCGGCGACAACGGCACCGGAGTGCGCCTCATCGCCGATCCCGCCCCCCCCCAGCTTGTCGTGGAGAATCGCTTGCGCGGCGTGGAAGGCGAGTGCGGCGACTGGCGCGAAGGCATTGAGACCAGCGTGGAACGCAACGGCGGGGCCACCGTCAAGGTCGCGTTCAGCGGCGATTACCCGCTCGCCTGCGGCGAAAGGAACTGGCACCTGGCGCTGTTCGACAACACCACCTATGTTTCCAGCCTGTTTCGCCTGCTCTGGGAAGAAATGGGCGGGGTACTGCGCGGCGCGGCGAAGCGCGGGGTCACCCCCGCCGCCGCGCGCCTGCTGGCGAGCAGCGAATCGCGCCAACTCGCCGACGTGGTCCGCGATGTCAACAAGTTCAGCAACAACGTGATGGCTCGCCAGCTTCTCCTGACGCTCGGCAACGGCAGCAGCGAAGCCGGCGCCCAAGCGCTGAACGCCTGGTTGGCGGAAAAAGGCCAGCGTTTCCCGGAACTGGCCATTGAAAACGGTTCGGGCCTGTCGCGCCGCGAGCGAATCAGCGCGGAACACCTTGGGGAACTGCTGGCGGCCGCCTGGCGCAGCCCGGTGATGGCGGAATTCGTCGCCTCGCTGCCCATCGCCGGCATCGACGGCACCATGAAAAAACGCTTGGTCGAACGCGGCGTGGCCGGCCATGCCCACATCAAGACCGGCTCGCTGAAGGGGGTCAAGGCCATCGCCGGCTACGTCCATGACCGCAAGGGCCGCCAGATCGTCGCGGTGTTCCTCATCAACCACCCCAATGCCGCCGCCGGGCAGGCAGCTCAGGATGCGCTGCTGGAGTGGATATACCAACGCCCGTGAAATTCGTTTGAATTAGCCATTCACTGGGGTTATTCTTCCGAGACAATAACAGTTTCCCCGTCATGCTCCCCACCCTTCAATTTCTCACGCAGACACCGGAATACAGCCTACTTTATATCGGGACGTACAACCCGGTGCTGGTGGGCGTTTCCATCCTGATCGCGGTTTTCGCCTCCTACGCCGCGCTGGATGTAGCCGGGCAGTTCAACCAGGCGAGCAGCCGGGCCGCCAAGGCGCTGTGGCTGGCGGTCGGCTCGCTGGCGATGGGCGGCGGGATCTGGGCCATGCATTTCATTGGCATGTTGTCCTTCAACCTGCCCTGCGGGGTGCGCTACGACCCGCTGCTGACCTTGCTCTCGATGGTGCCCGGCATCCTGGCGAGCGGCGTGGCGCTGCACCTCATCAGCCATCCCAGCATTACCCAGCGCCAGTTGATCGGCGGCGGAATCCTGCTCGGGGCGGGCATCGGCACCATGCACTACTCGGGGATGGCGGCAATGCGCATGGATGCCCTGCTGCGCTATGAGCCAGCGCTTTTCGGGCTATCCATTGCAGTCGCGGTAGTGCTGGCCGTGCTGGCGTTGTGGATCAAATTCCGTCTGCAAGCCCTGGGGAAACGCTACCAGTGGCTGGTTCGAACCGGCAGTTCGGTGGTCATGGGCGCGGCGATTTCCGGGATGCATTACATCGCCATGGGAGCCGCTTATTTCCTGCGTCCCGGTGAAACTACGGATGCAAGCGGCGCATTCGACCCGACTTTCCTGGCTATCGCGGTTACCGTCGTCACCGGTTTGCTGATTGCCCTGGCACTGGTCGCCACCATCGCCCATCGACATATCGAACTATCCCGGAAAATGGCGACGCTGATCGGCGAACTCAATCATTCGCAACGGGAATTGCAGAAACTCAATTCGACTCTGGAGCAACGGGTCGCTGAAGAGGTCAAACGGAGTCGCAGCAAGGATCAAATGCTGATTCAGCAATCGCGCCTTGCGGCGATGGGCGAAATGGTTCACAACATCGCCCATCAATGGCGCCAGCCGCTGAATGCCCTGGCGATCCTGCTCGGCAACCTCAAGGATGCCTATCACCACCAGGAACTCGACGAGAAAACCCTGGATACCTTGATGGAAGACAGCCGCCGCCTGATCAAGAAGATGTCGACAACCATCGACGACTTCCGCGATTTTTTCCGTGCCGACAAGGAGACGGTCACTTTCGACTTATGCCGGATTTACCAGGACACCATCCGCATCCTGAGCGCCAGCCTGAACCACCACCAAGTCCAGATCAGCGGCGACTTGGGGGAGCAGGTACTGGTTTCCGGCTATCCCAACGAATTCGCCCAAGTCCTGCTGAACCTGCTCAGCAACGCCAAGGATGCGATCCTGGAGAATCAGATATTTCCCGGCTGCATCGCCGTCACCATCCGTGCGGAAAACGGCATGGGGGTAATCCGCATTCGCGACAACGGCGGCGGCATTCCGGAAGCGGTCTTACCGAAGATTTTCGACCCCTACTTCACCACCAAGGACAAGGGCAGCGGCATCGGCCTGTACATGTCGGAAATGATCATCAAGGGCAACATGGGGGGAGCCATCGAAGCCTGCAACGTCGAGGGCGGCGCGGAATTCAGCGTGTTCTGCCCGCTCGCCGCCTCACCCTAAGAACCTCAGTTGCGAACCGCAGAGGCGCGAAGGCGCCAAGATTGCGCAAAGGAAAACTTCGTTGTGCAAGCCCGATCGCTATTCCTGGGTTCTGATTTCTTTGCGCCTTTGCGGTTCAAGCGTTTGGCCGATTCACAGCCCTAGCTCGCCCCACATCTCATCCACCCGCGCCTTCACCGCCCCATCCATGACGATGGGCGTCCCCCATTCGCGGGCCGTTTCGCCCGGCCACTTGTTGGTCGCATCCAGCCCCATCTTGGAACCCAAACCGCTCACCGGGCTGGCGAAATCCAAGTAATCGATGGGCGTGTTCTCCACCAGTAGCGTATCGCGCGCCGGATCGACGCGGGTGGTCATCGCCCAGATCACTTCCTTCCAATCGCGGATGTTCACGTCGTCATCGGTGACGATAATGAATTTGGTGTACATGAACTGGCGCAGGAACGACCAGATACCGAACATCACCCGCTTGGCGTGGCCGGGATACTGCTTCTTGATCGAAACGCAGGCCAACCGGTAGGAACAGCCCTCCGGCGGCAGGTAGAAATCGACGATCTCGGGGAACTGCTTTTGCAGCAACGGCACGAACACCTCGTTCAGAGCAACGCCCAAAATGGCCGGCTCATCCGGCGGCTTGCCGGTATAAGTGCTGTGGTAAATCGGATTGCGGCGCATGGTGATGCGCTCGACCGTGAACACCGGAAACTCGGCCTGCTCGTTGTAGTAGCCGGTATGGTCGCCATACGGGCCTTCCAGCGCCATTTCGCCGGGATGAATCACCCCTTCCAGAACGATCTCCGCGCCCGCCGGGACTTGCAGATCGGAACCCAGTGCCTTCACCACCTCGGTTTTCGAGCCGCGTAGCAGCCCGGCGAACTGGTATTCGGACAGCGAATCCGGCACCGGCGTCACCGCCGCGAGTATCGTCGCCGGATCGGCACCCAGCGCCACCGCCACCGGGAACGGCTGCCCCGGCTGGGCTTCCTGGAATTCGCGAAAATCCAGCGCCCCGCCGCGATGCGCCAGCCAGCGCATAATCACCTTGTTGGGCGCGATCACCTGCTGGCGGTAGATGCCCAGATTCTGGCGGGTTTTCAACGGCCCCCGGGTAATGGTCAGCCCCCAGGTAATCAGCGGTGCCACATCGCCCGGCCAGCAAGTCTGGATGGGCAGTTTCGCCAAATCGACATCCGCGCCTTCCCAGACGATTTCCTGACACGGCGCCGATGACAACTCCTTGGGCGCCATGTTGAGCACCTGCTTGAACTTGGGCAGCTTCTCCCAGGCATCGCGCAAGCCCTTGGGCGGCTCCGGCTCCTTGAGAAAGGCCAGCAGCTTGCCCACTTCGCGTAGCGCCGCCACACTATCCTCGCCCATCCCCAGCGCCACCCGTTTAGGCGTGCCGAACAGGTTGGCAAGCACCGGCATGGTGTGGCCGGCGGGATTCTCGAAAAGAATCGCCGGCCCCCCGGCGCGCAGCACCCGGTCGCAAATCTCAGTCATTTCCAGGTTGGTGCTGACCGGGGTTTTCACCCGCTTCAACTCGCCCTGGGCTTCCAGTTGCGCGATAAAGTCGCGCAGGTCGTGGTATTTCATTCAGTTTTCCAATTCGGATTATTTTCGAGTTTGGCTCTAAGTATGGCTTGGCTCAGCCTTCAAAGTATTGAACATCGGCCTGTTCCAGCACTTCCTGTCTGAAATACCGGCTTAAGTCCTGAGGTGTGCGTAAATCCACGCGCCGCCCCACCAATTCGGACAACTCCAGCTCCATCCCCGCCAAGCGGAGCAGCCCCACTCGTTCCTCGGGCGCGAACTCGGCCAACACGTCCACATCGCTATCAGCCCCGAAATCGTCACGCAGCACGGAACCATACAGCGCCAGCTTGCGAATGTGGTGCTGGCGGCGGAAATCGGCGATTTTCACCTTGGGCAAATCAATCCGGGGCATGGCTGACCATCCTGTATGTAATGGCGCGATTATCCTACGCTTGGTGGGTTATACCAACCCGCCCCTATGCCACTTACGCCATATCCTGCACCTGCGCGTAGGTTGTTAGCGGCTTTTTGCGCAACCCGACTGGCGTATCCGCCTCATCCGCCATCGCGCAAGCAATGACGCGCGTAATCACGCACTTTGGCGCGAAGAGAAAAGGGCGGATTCATGCCTCCCAATCCTCGATCTGCAACCCCGTCACCCGCCCGAATTCGGCGGTGTTGTGGGTGATCAGGATCAGCCCGCGCGCCATGGCCTGGCCGGCAATCAGCACATCGTAGGGGCCGATGGGCGTGCCCTTGGCAGCGAGTGCGGCGCGTATCTCGCCGGCCTGGCGGGAGTCTTCCTTGTCGAACTCCATTACCTCGAATTGCAGGTGGTCCACCAGCGCGACGTTGTGCCCGGCGCGCCGGCTCTTGAAGGCGCCGTAGAAGAGTTCGTGGGAGACGATGGCGGAGATGCCGATGTCGCCGGGACGGTTTTGCCGCATCCGTTGCGCGAGGAGCGGGTTGCTACCGTTGAGCAGGACGATGACGGCATTGCTGTCGAGGAGGTAGCGCATCAGCGGAACAGGCTATCCAGTTCCGGGCGCGCCTGCGGTGCGGGCTGCTCGGCAACCGCTGCGACGAAATCCGCGTCGAGCTGACCGGCGACGGCATCCAGCCACTGCCAGTCTTCGGCGAGCGGTTCGAGGATTACGGCATTGCCGTGTCGCCGTATGTGCACCGCTTCGCCGTCGAAACGAAACTCCTTGGGCAAGCGCACCGCCTGCGAGCGGCCAGACCAGAATATTTTTGCGGTTTCCATCATGGCTCCTTGTGGTACATATCAATAATATATATTACACCACACGCCACCACAATATATTCACAGCTACGCTACCCCACCCAATTCTCCAGCAACAATCCCGGCACGCGCTCGAATTCCCGCAGATTGTTGGTCACCAGCGTGAGGCCCGCGCTGCGAGCCTGGGCGGCGATATAGAGGTCGTTGACGCCTATCGGTTGCCCCTGCTTTTCCAGAACGGCACGAATGCTTCCGTAGTGCCAGGCGGCCTTGTCGCCGTAAGGCAAGACCGCCAGGCGACTCACGAAATCCTCGACGACCAGGGTGTTGCGCGCCACGTCGCTGCTCTTTTCCGCACCGTGGGCCAATTCGGCCAGGGTAATGGCGGAAATCGCCATCCGTCCATGGTGCCGGTTGAAGATTTCCAGCGCTTCATGCGGGCGCCGCTTGATGACGTAGATGACGATGTTGGTGTCCAGCATCGCCGCCTATAAGCCTTCACGCTCGGGCTGCGTCTGGTCGGCGCGCTCAGCCAAGAAATCTTCGGTGGGGGCGGGGGTAGCGAGGAAGAAGCTGTCCCACGCCGATTCCGCCGGTGCAATGATCCGCTCCTGTCCGACCGCCCTTACTTCGACTTTCTTGATGGAATCGGGAAAGCGCATGTCGGTGGGAAGACGCACCGCCTGGGTGCGGTTGTTGTTGAATAGGGTACTGGTTGCCATGACTGCTCCGGCGGAATGCCATATACACGGCCTATATGCAGGCGGTCGTGCAGCGTCAAGCAACCGCCTCCTTTCGTTTCAGGCAAACCAATAATCCGCCGCCAGCCCAGCAAACACCGCCGCACCAAGCCAGTTGTTGTGCAAAAAGGCTTTGAAGCATTTCCCGCGTTCGCGACCCCGGATGAGGGTGTAATGATAGGCGGCGATGCCCGCTGCGACGGCCAGGCCGGCAAAATACAGCCAGCGGAATTGCAGGGTATGGCCGATCCACGCGAGTATCCCCAGGGTTGCCGCGTAACACCCCATCACCGCCGCCACGTCGTAGCGCCCGAAGGTGATGGCGGAGGTCTTGATGCCGATTTTCAGGTCGTCGTCGCGGTCCACCATGGCGTATTCGGTGTCGTAGGCGACCGCCCAGAAGACGTTGGCGGCGAGCATCTGCCAAGCCAGCGGCGGCACGTGGCCGGACTGGGCGGCGAACGCCATGGGGATGCCGAAGCCGAAGGCGATGCCCAGGTAGGCTTGGGGAATCGCCAGGAAGCGCTTGGTGTAGGGGTAGCTGGCGGCGAGAAACAGCGCGGCGAAGGAGTACAGCAGGGTCAAGCGATTGAGCGGCAGGATCAGCAGGAACGCCAGCAGGGTCAACACCCCAGCCACCGCCAGCGCTTCCCTGCCGCTCACCAGCCCGGCGGCGAGCGGACGGTTCTTGGTGCGCTCGACATGGGGGTCGAAATTCCGGTCGGCGTAGTCGTTCATCACGCAACCGGCGGAGCGCATCAGCACCGTGCCGAGAATGAATATCCACACGATGGGCCAATTGGGATGACCGCCGCTGGACAGCCACAGCGCCCACAGCGTCGGCCACAGCAGGAGCAGGATGCCGATCGGCTTGTCGAGACGCATCAGGCGCTCGTAAAGGGAGAGGCGTTCCTTCCAGTTCATCGCGACAACTCCCGGATGGCCGGCAAAAACACTTCCGTCACCTGGATGGCGCGGTGGCGCAGCACGAAGGTGGAACGCCGCGCCCACAGGGTGGCGGGCGGATTGTCGAGATGCCGGCAGGCACGCCGATACAGCCAGTGGCGGGCGCGCAACTTCTTGAACTGGAGCGGCGCGCGCTCGACCTGCGGGTCGCGGAACAGCACGTCGCCCAGCGGCCGTCCGCCCAGGTTGCGCAATTGCCCCCAGCGCCCGTGCAGGCTGGCGAGGGGCAACACGCTGTGGGCATACACCACGGGCGTGTCGCCGCAATGCAGGAACACTTCGCGCAACAGGGCGCGCTGCGGATGACGGGCCACTCCTTCGACCGCCGCCCAGCCCATTGCGACGCGCACCCCGCGCACCCCGAAGGCCGGGCAGCGCGCCATGATGCGGCGCGTCAGCGAGCCTTGGTCGAGCAGCCAGGGACGATACGCGCCGACGTTCTGGCGCAGGCGGGCATACCAGCCTTGCGGATAAAAACAGATTTTCATGGAAGCGGGATTATGCCGGTTTTTCGTACAGCGGGCATCTGCCGGGAGTGCGGGACCAAATCTAAACCAGAAATCCCTCGGCGATGCGTTGGTACACCAGGCAGCGCAAACACATGGCGTCCTGTTCCGGGGTTTCCAGAAATTCCACGCCGTGCTCGGTTTGCGGAGGGTGGCGGTTGCCCGCGACGCCTTGGCGGACTTTCATGATCCGCGCGGTGAGAGAAAAATCGTGGTGATAGCCATCGGCATTGGCCGGGAAGGCCAGTTTGACGACTTCGCCTTCTTTCCCCAACGGTTCGGTAGCGTCGATGCGCCCGCCGGTGGCGCTGAGATTGACGACGGTCGCCTCCCGCTGCTGCCCGCCGACTTCTACCGTGCAGGCGATGTCGACCCTGGCCCACGGATCCTTGCGCAAGTGCTGGCGCTGCACCTTGTCGGGGAAGGACAGGTGCATGTAAGGGGAAGGTACCAGGCAGGTCTTGATGATGTCGGAGCGGAAGCGGTAGATGTTGCGTCCAACGAGCATCCGCACTTCGACCTTTTCGCCTTCCACCATGCCGACCAGTTGCTTGCGGATGCGCGGGATGGTCACCAGGATGCTGGTGTCGCGGATGTAACCCACCAGCCGCGAAAAATAATGGGGCTGGCTATCGCGCGTGACCATCTGTAGTTGCACGGCTTCCCACATCTGCGGCTTGATGCCGTCGGGCGGGAACATCTCGCCGACCGGGAATTCCTCCACCGGCCCGGCCGCCGCGAACTCGTCGACCGGCGTGCCGACCATCTGCGCGACGCCTTCCGGGGCGCGGAACAGGCCTTCCGTCGGGTAGCCGACCGGCAAGGTTTCGCCGCGCGTGAAGAGGATATGGCCGTCTTCGTCGTAAAGCGTCCAGGCCAGCGGTGCGCCGGGTTCGAAATCATGAGGAGCGAGCGGGAGCAGGTTCATAGGCAAACCATAGCAAATAACTCAACCTTCGTCAGGTTTTTAAATAGTCCTGGCGTCCTCCCAGCCAGCGTTCGAGGTGGCGGGCGGCGTGTTCCGGGTAGTCCTGCAATAGCGATTGCGCGGTATCGCGAGCCAAGTCGAGAAGGTCGGCATCGCGTTCCAGGTCGGCCACCCTGAGCATCGGCACGCCGCTTTGCCGGGCGCCGAGAAACTCGCCGGGGCCGCGCAATTGCAGGTCGCGGCGGGCGATCTCGAAGCCGTCGCTGCTGTCGTGGATGATTTTCAGGCGTTCCCGCGCCAGTTCCGACAAAGGTTGCTGGTAGAGCAGCAGGCACACGCTGGCCATTGCGCCGCGTCCTACCCGTCCGCGCAACTGGTGGAGCTGGGATAGCCCCATGCGCTCGGCGTGCTCAATCACCATCAGCGAGGCATTGGGAACATCGACACCGACCTCGATCACCGTGGTCGCCACCAGCAAATGCAGGTCGCCGCGCTTGAAGGCCGCCATCACTTCGGCCTTTTCGGCACCCGGCAGGCGTCCATGAACCAGGCCGATGTTGAGGTCGGGAAAAGTCGTCGCAAGCGTTTCATAGGTCTCGACGGCAGTCTTGAGTTGCAGCGTTTCCGATTCTTCGATCAGCGGACACACCCAATACGCCTGGCGTCCATCCAGGCAGGCGGCGCGCACTCTTGTCACCACTTCGTCGCGGCGCGCATCGGAGACCAGCCGGGTCAACACCGGGGTGCGCCCCGGCGGCAATTCGTCGATCACCGAAACATCGAGGTCGGCGTAATAGCTCATCGATAAGGTGCGCGGAATCGGGGTGGCACTCATCATCAACTGGTGCACCGCCGCCCGCCCCTTCTGGCGTAGCGCCAGGCGCTGGTGAACGCCGAAACGATGCTGTTCGTCGATGACCGCCACGGCGAGGTTGTGGAATTCGACCTGCTCCTGGAACAGCGCGTGGGTTCCCACCACCAGTTGCGCCTCGCCGCTGGCGGCTTTTTCCAGGGCGGCGCGTTTTTCCTTGGCGGAAAGCCGCGAGGCCAGCCAGGCGGTTTTCACGCCCAAGCCTTCCAGCCAGCCGGCGAGCTTGAGGAAATGCTGTTCGGCGAGAATCTCGGTGGGCGCCATCAACGCCGCCTGGTAGCCGTTCTCGATGGCCTGCAGGGCCGCCAGCGCGGCCACCACGGTCTTGCCGCTACCCACGTCGCCCTGCAAGAGGCGCTGCATCGGGTGCGGCTGCCCCAGGTCGCGGCGGATTTCCGCCAGCACCTTGTGCTGCGCGCCGGTCAGCGCAAACGGCAAGCTCCTCAGAAACGCCTGGCTCAGCGCCCCGCTTGGCGCCAGCGGCGGCGCGTCGAAGCTGCGCCGCTGGCGGTAGTGGTGGCGCATGGAAAGCTGCTGGGCGAGCAGTTCGTCAAACGCCAGGCGCTGCCAGGCCGGGTGAGTGCGTTCGACCAAGGCCATCTGCGCGGCGTCCGGGGGCGGCTGGTGCAGGTAGGCGAGGCTGGCAGCGAAGTCGGCCAAACGATGTTGCTCGCGCAACTTTTCGGGCAGGGTATCGGCAAGGTTTTCGCTCGCCAGCGCCTGGCGGATGTGCTTGCGCAGGCTATCCTGGGAAAGCCCGGCAGTGGTCGGGTAGATGGGGGTGAGCGCTTCGGCGAGCGGCGCTTCCTCGCCCACCACCCGGTAGCGGGGATGCACCATTTCCAGGCCGTGATAACCGTGGCGCAGTTCGCCGAGGGCACGCACGGTCTTGCCCTCGGCGAGAGTTTTCAGTTGGCTGGGGTAGAAATGCAGGAAGCGCAGGAAAATTTCCCCGCCGCCGTCCTCGATCCGGCAGACCAGCGCCTTGCGCGGTCGGTACTGCGCCTGGCAGTGCACCACGCGCCCCTCGACCTGCACGGTCTGGCCCAGCGGCGCATCCGCGATGGGATAAAGATGGGTTTCGTCTTCGTAACGCAGCGGCAGGTGCAGCAGCAGATCGAAGGGACGGTTGACCCCCAGCTTGGCGAGCTTTTCGCGGGCGGCGTTGCCGATTTTCCAGGTCATGATTGCGTAGGATGGGTGAAGCGTAGCGCACCCATCCTACATATTTTCGCGTACCCCAAGGAATCTGTACCCACTCCCCGGATTCCGCTGCACTTCATCCTGGGCTACTTTCTTACTCGACAAACAGCACCGCATCCATTTCCACCAGGGCGCCGCGCGGCAACTCCTTGACCCCCACCGCGGCGCGCGCCGGGTAAGGTTGGTCGAAATACTTGGCCATGGTTTCGTTGACCTTGGCGAAGGTGGCGAGGTCGGTGAGATAGACGTTGAGCTTAACCGTGGCGTTCAGCCCCACGCCGGCGGCATTGGCGACCGCGCCGAGGTTGAGGAACACCTGCTCGATCTGTGCATCGATGCCGTCCTTCATCTGCATGGACTGCGGATCGAGGCCGATCTGGCCGGATAGGTAGACGGTGTTGCCGACTTTCACGCCTTGCGAATAGGTGCCAATGGCGGCGGGTGCGTTGGGGGTGGAGAGAATTTGCTTGGTCATGGGTAAAAGTCCTTAAATGACAAAAACAGTTTTGAGTGTTTAGTGTTTAGTTGATGTCGCCGCGCCCTGCGCGGCGGTATTTTTAAATCATGCGCAAAGCGCATTCCGCAACTCAACACTAAACACTCAAAACTAAACACTGATCTAAAACAACTCGATTTCGCTGGTGTAATGTTCGCCGCCGAGCACGCCTTCCTCAATCAATTTTTCGTAGGAACACACCCGGTTGCGCCCGTTGTGCTTGGCGTAGTAGAGCGCCTCGTCGGCGTGGCCGACCACGGTGGCGGGGATTTCGTCGCTGCGGATGTGGGTAAAACCGGCGCTCACCGTGACTTTGCCGACTTGCGGAAAAGTGTAGGATTCCACGGCCTTGCGAAACCGCTCCAGCACCGACCAGGCATTATCGAAGGAAGCCGGTTCCAGCACCACCACGAATTCCTCGCCACCGAAGCGGAACAGCCGGTCGTTGTGGCGGAAGGTCTTTTCCATGATGCGGGCCAGCAGAAGCAGGACTTCGTCGCCGTACAGATGACCGAAGCGATCATTGACGCTTTTGAAAAAATCGATGTCGATCACCGCCAGCCAGTGGCTCCAATCGGTGTGCATCTGGCGGCGGCGCAACTGGCCCTTGGGGTTTGCGCCGTTGGCGTCGGCGTTGCGGTAGGCCGAAGTGATCTTGGCGATGTTGTTGTCGAAGGTCTTGCGGTTGAGCAGGCCGGTCAGGGTGTCGCGCTCGCTGTCGTCGAGGATCATCAGGTAATTGTGGTAAATCTTGAGGAACCCGCCGACCAGCTTGTGGTTGACGCCGTCGTGGTTGGCGCTGTCGATTTCAAGAAAGCCGACCACCCGGTCGGCACTACCGAATATCGGATAAATAAACTGGCTGCACTCTTCGCTGTCGCACAGGCATCGGCATTTCACCATCTGCCGGCTTTCCAGGCTCGCCAGAAAATCGGGAAAATCATCAAGCAGCGGACTGGTTTCGTCTTCTTCATCGAATTCCAGGTTTTCGAGCACATATTCATCGTGTTCGAAATGCACTTGGGGCAGGAGATGGCGCTTCCCCTGAACATAGTCGATGCGGTGCAGCACGATCCTGCGCGAGGCGATCAACTCATGGAGGGTTTTCACTAGGCTGAGCTCAAGCGAATCGCGATCGCGCTGCCCGGTAATCTGCACGATGGATTCGAGCAGGCTATCGCTGACGCGGTCTAATCGGCTATGGGCTTTCATGTTTTGATACTATCCCTTGGTACGGGCGATTCTCACCACTTCCGGCAGTTTGCGCAAGCCGCGCATCACGTTGGCGAGATGGGCGCGATTTTCCACCTGGAGGGTGAAAAGCATCGACGCATAGATGCTGCCGTCTTCCTCTTCCATCGCCACGTTGTCGATGTTGGAGCCGGCTTCGGCAATGGTGGCGGCAATCTTGGCAAGTACCCCGCGCTGGTTGGCGACCACCAGCTTGATGGCAACATCGAACATTTTCCGGCTACCGGGATCCCATTCCACGTCGAGCAGCTTGTCGACATCGCCGCGCGCCTTGGCGATGTGCGGGCAATCGTGGGTATGCACCACCAGCCCCTGCCCCTTCTTGATGAAGCCGATGATCGGGTCGCCGGGGATGGGCCGGCAGCACTTGGCGAACTGCACCGCCATGCCTTCCGAACCGCGGATGGTGATGGGGCCGGCGGCGACCAGCTTGCGCTCTTCGGGCAGCGCGTCGTGGAGCGCCAGCAACTGGCGCGCCACCACGATATTGAGACGCTTGCCCAGGCCGATGTCGGCGAGAATTTCGCGCTTGGTCTTGCCGGAGTTCTCGCGCAGCAGCTTGTCCCATTGGGCGTCCCCCACGTCGCTGTGCTGCACGCCCAAGGCACGCAGCGCCTGGTTGAGCAGGCGTTCGCCGAGAGCCGCGGATTCCTCGTACTGCATGGTCTTGAGAAAATGGCGGATATGCGAGCGGGCCTTGCCGGTGGAGACGAAATTCAGCCACGACGGATTGGGATTGCCGTGGGCGGCGGTGATGATTTCCACTTGGTCGCCGTTACGCAGTTCGGAACGCAGCGGCGCCAGTTCGTGGTTGATCTTGGCGGCTACGCAGCGATTGCCCACGTCGGTATGCACCGCGTAGGCGAAATCCACCGGGGTGGCGCCGCGCGGCAGGGCCATGATCTTGCCCTTGGGGGTAAAGACGTAGACTTCCTCGGGAAACAGGTCGACCTTGATATGTTCCAGGAATTCCGCGGCATCGCCGCTCTCCGACTGGATTTCCAGGAGGCTTTGCAGCCACTGGTGGGTCTTCTTGTGCATCTCGTTGACGCCCGGCTCGCCGCTCTTGTACAGCCAGTGCGAGGCCACCCCGGCCTCGGCGATCTTATGCATGTCGGCACTGCGGATCTGGATCTCGATGGGCGTGGCGAACGGGCCGAACAGCGTGGTGTGGAGCGACTGGTAGCCGTTGGCCTTGGGGATAGCGATGTAGTCCTTGAACTTGCCGGGAATCGGCTTGTACAGCGCATGTAGCGCACCCAAGGTGAGATAGCAGGTCGGCACGTCCTTGACGATGACGCGGAAACCGTAGATGTCGAAGACCTCGGAAAAAGTCAGGGATTTTTCCTGCATCTTCTTGTAGATGCTGTAGAGGTGCTTCTCGCGCCCGCTCACCCGGGCATCGATACCCGCGTCGGCAAGCTTGTGGGTAAGAGCTTCCTTGACCTTGGCGACCACTTCGCGGCGATTGCCGCGCGCCGTCTTGACGGCTTTTTCAAGTACCTGATAGCGGTTCGGGTAGAGGAACTGGAAGCTCAAGTCCTCCAGTTCCTGGTAAATCTTGTTGAGCCCCAGGCGGTTGGCGATCGGCGCGTAGATGTCGAGGGTCTCGCGGGCGATGCGCAGGCGCTTGTCCTCACGCATGGCAACCAGGGTGCGCATGTTGTGCAGGCGGTCGGCGAGCTTGACCAGGATGACCCGCACGTCGCGCGCCATCGCCAGCAACATCTTGCGGAAATTCTCGGCCTGGGCGTGCGCCTCGGTCTGGAAAGCCAGCTTGTCGAGCTTGGAAACGCCATCCACCAGTTCGGCCACCTGCTTGCCGAATTTGGCGGCGATATCCGGCTTGGTGACCGGGGTATCCTCCAGCACGTCGTGGAGCAGGCCGGCGATCAGGGCTTGCGCGTCGAGATGCCAGGCGGCCAGGATGGACGCCACCGCTAGCGGGTGAGTGATGTACGGCTCGCCGCTTTGGCGCATCTGCCCGTCGTGGGCGGATTTGCTCAACTCAAAAGCGGCCCTGACTAGGGCGATATCGTCCGGTTTGAGGTAGGAAAGCTGCTCGGTCAGCTCGGCAAGGTCGGTCATCGGGTCAGGGCAAGGGACTAGGGGCTGGAGAGGCTGGGAAGACGATGCCCCAGCCACGGTTTCCCGCCCTGACAATTACGCTCGACCGCGGTTGAGGATTTCCATGCCGACCTTGCCTTGGGCGATTTCGCGCAGGGCGATGACGGTGGGCTTGTCGCGGTTCGGCTCGACCAGCGCAGTGGCGCCGGTGGCCAGTTGACGGGCGCGGTAAGTGGCGGCGAGCGCCAGTTCGAAGCGGTTGGGGATAAGTTTCAGACAGTCGTCGACGGTAATGCGTGCCATGTTAATTCCTCGTTTTACTAATGGTTTGGCGTTTCAGCCTATTTCATTTTCCCGATGGTTTCGGCGTGGCGGGCCAGTTGCCGCGCCATCGTCAGGCGCTGGCCGCGAATGACCGCGAGCAGTTCCTGCAAAGCCGTATCGAAAAGGTCGTTGATGATAACATAATCGAACTCCTCGACATGGCGGATATCCTCGCGCGCCGCCGCCAGACGGCGGGTGATCACCTCCTCGGAATCCGAGTTGCGGCCCTTCAGGCGCTGGGTGAGCGCTTCCAGGGAAGGCGGCAGGATGAAGATGCCGATGGCCTCCGGGAAAATCCGTCGTACCTGGGCTGCCCCCTGCCAGTCGATCTCCAGCAGGATATCGGCGCCGCTGCGGATAACGCCCTCGATCCACGATTGCGAAGTGCCGTAGCGGTTGCCGTAGACCTCCGCGCTTTCCAGGAAATCGCCGCGGTGCAGCATGTCGAGAAAAGTCTGTTCATCGACGAAATGGTAGTCCTTGCCGTTCACTTCGCCGGGACGCGGCGCGCGGGTGGTATAGGAAACCGACAGTTGCACTTGGCGGTCCGCCTCCAGCAGCGCCCTCACCAAGCTGGTCTTGCCGGCGCCGGACGGCGCGGTGACGATGTAGATATTGCCTTTATCCATCACTGGAAAATACTCCCATTAAATTGCCGGTTCGGCTGGAAAAGCGGTTTCGGGGGTTCGGCCCGCGCCTGACGACAGAAAGCCAAAACTATAGGGCATTCCCTGCCCCTTGTCAGCAAGCTACGGCTGGTCGCTCTGTGGTGGAGGCAGCGCACCGGGACTGGCGGTATTGGGCTTGCCGGGATCGGGGGGCGGAGCGGGAGGCGGTGGCTCCAGTTGAGTCGGCGGAGAGACGGTCTTGCTGGCGGCACGATTTTCGGCGGCGTCCTGCGCATTCTTCTGGGCAGTCATCGCGTCCATCTGGTTAATCAGCTTCTTGTCGTGCGCCTGCGCCTGTGCGTTGAATTTCTGGGTGCGCACTTCGGAGATGGCGTGGTACTCGGCATTGAGCTGGGCGATATGCTGCGCCGTGCGGGCATCGCTCTTGGCGCGCTCGCTATGCTGGTTGGCGAACATCTGCCGGTCCGGTTCCTGGAACGGCGGATTTTCCATGGGCTTGGCCAGGACGGTGGAACTCATTTCCCGTCCCAGACTGCTCAAACTCACCTTGTAGCTGGGCGAGGCCTGCGCGCCGCTGGATTGGCCGGCGTTTCCGGCCTGGTTCACCACCGCGGGCGGAGAAGCGGCCGCCGCCATGCCGTAGGGATCGGCATAGTTACGATAACTGGCGAGGGCGTGTTCGGTTCGAATCATGCAGCACTTGCGAAAAACAAATTACAAAATCATTGCCGTGGAGTCTCCACTTTCCAAGTTTTTTCGCCGGCCTGACCGGCTTCGTCTTTTTTTCCGTCGAGCACGTAAATCTGATAGCGCACGATGGTAATCATCTTGCCAAAGGTCAGCGGGGTCGGCTGGTCGATTTTCACCCCGTTGACCATCGTTCCGTTGGTGCTGCCCAGGTCTTCCACCGACAATTCGGGCGCCAGGGTGATGCACAGATGGACGCCACTCACCACCTTGTTGTCGATCTGGATATCGCATTCCGGATTGCGGCCCACCGTCACGCTAGGCTGGTCGGTCAACACGTCGCGGTAGATGAAACCATCCTGCATCACCACCACTCTTTTCATAGCCTGCTCCCCACGGAAACGAACGTGCCACCTGGGTGCGAATCATAAACCAACCGCCCCCCGCAGAAAAGGCTCTTAACGCCGCTCGATCAGCATCGCATCGCCGTAACTGAAAAAGCGGTAACGCTGTTCGACCGCGTGGCGGTATGCGGCCCGAATGTTTTCCGTGCCGGCGAAGGCCGACACCAGCATCAGCAGGGTCGATTTGGGCAAATGAAAATTGGTGAGCAGGCGCTCGACCACCCGGAACCGATAGCCGGGGGTAATGAAGATATCCGTCTCGCCCGGCCCGGCAAGCAACGTCCCGCTGGCTGATGCCGCTTCCAGAGCGCGCAGCGAGGTCGTCCCGACCGCCGTCACCTTGCCGCCCGCCGCGCGAGTTGCGGCTATCGCCTCGACCGTTGCCTGCGGCACGCTAAAGCACTCACTGTGCATGTGGTGCTCCGCCACGTTGTCCACCCGCACCGGTTGAAACGTCCCGGCCCCCACGTGCAGCGTTACCTGGGCCGTGCGCACGCCCCGCTGCGCCAAGCGCGCCAGCATCGCATCATCGAAATGCAGGCCCGCCGTGGGCGCCGCCACCGCACCCGGCTCGCGGGCATACACCGTCTGGTAGCGGGTTTCATCGAAGGCTTCCGCGGTGTGGGTAATGTAAGGCGGCAAAGGCAGCTTGCCCAGCCGTTCCAACAGTTCGAAAACCGGCTCGGGATTGGCGAAGCGCAAACGGTAAAGGTCACCTTCCCGCGCCTCGACCCGCGCCTCGATGTATTCCGCCAGAATCAGGCGCATTCCCGGCTTAGGCCCATGACTGGCACGAATGAAGGCCAGCACCTCATGCTCGCCGAGTACCCGCTCCACCAGCGCCTCGATTTTTCCGCCGCTCTCCTTCACCCCGAAGAGTCGCGCCTTGATGACCTTGGTATCGTTGAAAACCAGCAAATCGCCGGAATTCAGGAAATCCGGCAACTCGCGAAACCACCCATCCCGCAACATTCCACTCGTTCCATCAAGACGCAAAAGACGGCTGCCGCCCCGTTCCGGCGCGGGAAACTGGGCGATCAAATCGGGTGGCAAATCGAAATCGAAATCTGAGGTACGCATGAGAGGCGCAATGATAACCGCAGTAAAGCTTGCCGGAAACCGCAAATTAGGGAATAATTCGCGCTTCCCCGTGCCGGGATGGCGGAACTGGTAGACGCACGGGACTCAAAATCCCGCGCTAGCAATAGCGTGCCGGTTCGATTCCGGCTCCCGGCACCAATAAACATGCGGCCTCCAAGAATGGAGGCCGTTTTTGTTTTCAGGTCATGGCACACTCTTGGCACACCGCCAGAAAAAGGCAGCGGCATCAAAGGCGTAGCTTTGTTTTGTGCCGTTGGGCAGGGTCTTTTGGGTGAGACGCCCTGCTGCGTCGTAGCTGTAGCTGGCGTCCTTGCCGCGGAAGGTGGTTTTGACGAGGCGGTTGAGGACGTCGTAGCTGTAGTCGACGGTGTCGGCTCCGTTGACGGTCATTTGGGTGCGCCGTCCAAACAAGTCGTATTGGTAGTCGAGCGTCCCTTGGTCGCTGATGATCCTTGTCGGGGAATTCAGGATGCCGTATTGCAGGAGGATGTCGCCGCTTTGGCTGTCGGCGATGCGGGTGAGCCGTCCGACCGGGTCGTATTGATAGTCGGTGGTGCGTCCGTCGCCGTCTTCGAGGCGGCTCAGGCAGTCGTTGGCGTCGTAGGTGTAGCGGGTGACTTTGCCGCGCCGGTCAGTGCTTTGGGTGAGGTTGCCGTTGGCGTCGTATTGGGCGCTGCTGCTGGCTCCCAGGGCGTCGCGGCGGGCGCTGAGGCGGCCTCTGAGGTCGTAGGTGTTGCGTTGCAGTTCGTGGCCGAGGGGGTCGGTGACGCTGATAAGGTGCGATTTGGCGTCATAGGTGTATTGGGTGGTGCCGCCTTGGGGGTCGGTGAGCTGGCTGAGCCGATCCAGCGCATCAAAGGCGAGTTTGGTGGTTTCGCCGCGCGGGGTGGTGAGGCTGTCGATGCGCCCGAGGTTGTCGTAGGTCTTTTCGCTTCGTCGGCCGAGGGGGTCGATGGCGGCGATGATTTTACCTTCGCTGTCGTGCTCGAAGGTGGTGGTGTTGCCCAGGGCGTTGGTGGTAGTGGCGAGGACGCCTTTGTCGGTGTAGGTATATTGGGTGATCGCGCCGTTGGCGTTGGTGGTGGCTACGAGGCTGCCTTTGCCGTCGTAGGCGTAGCGGGTGCGGTTGCCTTGGGCGTCGATGACTTCGGTCAGTTTGTTGAACAGCGGGTCGTAGCGGTACTGGGTGAGGTTGCCTTGCGGGTCGCGGATGCTGGTGACGTTGGCGGCACCGTCGTAAGTAAAGTACCAGGTGCGCCCGAGGGCGTCGGTTTCGATCAGGGGGTGCTGGGTGGCGACGTCGAGTTTGCGGGTGCGGACGTTGCCGTTATTGTCGACGTCGCGGGTCCAGTACCTTTGGCCGTTGTAGCGTTGCACTTCAAGGTAGCCGCGCGGGTTGGTGATGCGCGTTTCCATGACCTGGTTGCCGGCGACGGTGTAGGCGAAGCTGTAGCTGCTGCCGTCGGCGAAGCGTTCCTTGAGCGCCCGGCCGTTGCCGTCGTATTCGTATTGGGTGACGGCGCCCAGGGCGTCGGTCTTTTGGGTGATGCGGTTGTTGCTGTCCCAGGCGTATTGGGTGAGGTTGCCTAGCGGGTCGCTCACTTGGGTGAGGCGGCTTTGGCTGTCGTAGCTGAAGTTGAGCGTTCTGCCGCTGGTGTCGGTGAGGCGGCTGATGAGGGCGCCGTTGTATTCGATGCGGGTGACCCGGCCGGCGCTGTCGGTGACGCTTTGGGCGATGCCGACGGCGCCGATAGTGCCGCTGTTGCGCTGGACGGTGAGGCGG
>JAGXQV010000140.1 GCA_018336195.1 Sulfuricella sp.
CTGGCGCGCCGCGCGCGACGGGGGCGGCGCGGCCAGCCGCTGCGCCGCTTCGCCGGGGCGCAAGAAACCGGCCAGCGAATTCACGGTGGGGTACTGGAACATCGTGACCAGCGGGAATTGCAGTCCGAATTCCGCTTCGACGCGGCGATGCAGGCGCGCCATCAGCAGCGAATGGCCGCCCAGTTCGAAGAAATTGTCGTGGATACCCACGTTGTCGCGTTGCAGCACTTCCTTCCACAGCGCGGCAATGCGGCTCTCGGTGGCGCTGCGCGGCGCTTCGCCGGCGGGCGAGGCGCTGGCCGGCGCATCCGGCGCGGGGAGCGCCTTGCGGTTCACCTTGCCGTTGGGCAGCAGCGGGAAATGTTCGAGGAACACCACGGCGGGCGGCACCATGTGCACCGGCAACGCTTCGCCGGCGAAGCCGCGCAGAACGGCGGCGCTCAAGCTGGCGCCGCTTTCGGGCAGCACGTAGGCGACCAGCGCTTTCGCCGCGCCCTCGCCGCGCGCCACCACCAGCGCCTGGCGCACTTCGGGATGGCGCATCAGCACTGCCTCGATTTCGCCCAGTTCGATGCGGAAACCGCGAATTTTCACCTGGTCGTCGTTGCGCCCCAGGCATTCGAGATTGCCGTCGGGCAGCCAGCGCCCCTGGTCGCCGGTGCGATAGAGCACCGCGCCCTTGCCGTCGGCGGCATAGGGATTGGCCACGAAAGCGGCGGCGGTCTTGTCGGGCTTTTGCCAATAGCCTTCGCCGACGCCAATCCCGGACACGCAAATCTCGCCGGGTATGCCCACCGGCACCAGTTGCAGGCGCTCGTCGAGGACATACAGGGTGAGATTGCCCAGGGTCTTGCCGACCGGCACGTTGTGGGTGGCGGCGGGCAACGGCTCGCGGATCACGTATTGGCAAATGTCGTCGGCGGCTTCGGTGGGGCCGTAGGCGTTGACCAGCGGCACGTCGGGGAACACCCCGAACCAGCGGTTCACCAGCGCCACTGAGGCAGCTTCGCCGGTCACCATCGCCCATTCCAGCGCGTCGAGTTGGGCGTCGGGCAGCGCGCGCGCCTGGCCGATCAACTCTTCCAGCACCACCGGCACCAGTTCGATGAGCGTCACCCGCTCCTCGCGGATCAGGCGGTACAGGCTGTCGGCGCTGCACACCGTGGCGAAATCGGCGATCACCGTGCGCCCGCCGATCAGCAGCGCGGCAAGGAACTGCCACACCGAAATGTCCGACGAGGACGGCGCGCTCTGGAGGAACACGCTCTCCTCATGGAAAGCCAGTTCCTCGAACTGGGCGAAGATGTGGTTGAGCGCCCCGTCGTGGCGGACGATGGCGCCCTTCGGCGCGCCGGTGCTGCCCGAGGTGTAGATCATGTAGGCGCGGTCGCGCGGGCCGCTGCGTGGCGGCGGATTCGCCTCGCTTGCCCGCGCCAGTTCGGCGGGGCCGTGGAAGCTCAAATCGGGATGGGCGGCGGCGAGTTCCGCGCCCTCGCCGTCGAGCAACAGCACATGGCGCAACGCCGGGGAAGGCAGCACGCCGCCGACGAATTCCGCCCGGCTGATGAGCACCGCCACCCGGCTATCCTCGACCATGTAGCGGATGCGCTCGTCGGGGTAATCGGGGTCGATGGGCACATAGGCGCCGCCGGCCTTGAGGATGCCCAGCATGGCGGCGAGAAAAGCGTCGCCGCGCATGTCGAGGATACCCACGAAATCCCCGACCTTGACGCCGCAACCCAGCAACGACGCGGCAATCCGGTTGGCCTGGGCATTCAGCTCGCGGTAGGTTTTGCGCGTGCCGTTGAAGACCACCGCGAGCTTGTCGGGAGTCTGCTCCACCTGCGCTTCGAATAGCCGGGAAATGCTGGTGTCGGTCGGGTAGTCGCGTGCCGTGTCGTTGAAGCCGTACAGCAGCAGGTCGCGCTCGTTCGCCGTGAGCAGCGGCAGTTCGGAAATTTTCTGTTCCGGCGCTGCCAGGATGGATTCCAGCAGCGCGCGGAAATGCCCGCCCATGCGCGCCATGGTCGCGGCGTCGAAGAGGTCGGTGTTGTATTTGAGGAAGCAGAAATAGCTGCCGCTGCCCTCGACCGCCTCGAAGGAGATATCGAACTGGCCTTCCTGCTGGGCGATCTCGTAAGGCACCGGTTCCAGAGCGCCCCAGCGCAAGCCCGGCCCGTCCATGCCGTCGGGGATCATCATGTCGATGATTTCTTTCGACTGCTGCGGGCGTTGCAGGGTGAAATCGGTCTGGAACAGCGGCGAGCGGCTGGGGTCGCGCTCCGGCTGGAGCTTCTCGACGATCAGCGGGAAGGGGTATTCCTGGTGGGCCAGCGCATCCAGCACCACCTGGCGGGTGGCACGCAGGAAATCGGCGAAACTCGGGTCACCGGACAGGTCGCTGCGCAACACCACCGGATTGATGAAATGCCCGACCACCCCGGTAAGCTGGCCGCTGCTGCGCCCGGAAGTGGGACAGCCGACCAGGAACTCGCTCTGCCCCGAATAACGGTGCAGCAACACGTTGTAGGCGGCGAGCAGCAGCATGTAATCGGTCGCCCCATAGTGGCGCGCCAATTCGTTGAGGCGGGCCGCCAGCTCGCGCGGCAGGAGGAAGCGCTCGGTCGCCCCGGCATAAGTCTGCACCAGCGGACGGGGCCGGTCGGTGGGCAGGTTGAGGGTGGGCAGGTCACCGGCCAGGCGCTCGCGCCAGAACGCCCACAGGCGCTCGCCCTCGGGGCTATTCAGAAGATTTTCCTGCCAGCGCGCGTAATCGGCGAAGGTGTAGGGCAGAGGGGCGAGGCCTGCATCGCTTTCCTGGCAAAGTATCCCGAACTCCTCGATCAAGATCCACAGCGACCAGCCGTCGCAGACGATGTGGTGGGCGACCAGCAGCATCACGTGGTCGTCCGGCCCTCGCGAAAAAATATGCACGCGGAACAGCGGCCCGTTCGCCAGATCGAAGGGGCGGTCGTAAGCCGCCGCCACGCCCTCTTTCAAGCGCTGCTCGTCCCACCCGGCGGCATCGACCACCTCGAAGCCGAAGCGAGCTTCGGGCAACACCCGTTGCACGACCTTTTCCCCGGCAGGCGTCATCACCGAGCGCAGCGCGGCATGGCGTTCCACCAGCACGCGGAAGCGCTCGCGCAGGGCGGCGAGATCGAGCGGCGAGTCGAAACGCAGGGCGAAAGCCACATGGTAGGCGGCACTCTCGGGCGCCAGTTCATGGATCAGCCACAGCGCGCGCTGGCCGTTGGTGAGCGGCACGCTGTCCGTTGCCGCCCCGGCGACCAGCGCCACGCCGGGCGCGGTGTCGTTGGCGGCGCGCTGCGCCAGGCTGGCGGCCAGTTCGCGAATGGCAATGCCGCCCATCAGTTCGACGATGGGCATCGGCAGTCCCAGGCCTTTTTCGATGGCGTTGCGGATTTCCAGCGCCATCAGGGAATCCATGCCCTGCGCGCTCAAGGGTTCGTCGAGCGACAGGTCTGCGGCGATGCTCCCGAAAATTCCCGCGATCCGGGCGGAGAGCCAATCCAGGAGCCATTCTTCGCGCTTATCCAGGGGCAGTTCGAGGAGTGCGGCGGCTTCCGCGCCTTGCGGCCCGGCGCCTGCGACGCTTGCCCCGCTCGCCTCAATCAACTCGGACAACAGCGGCACGCCCGCCGCCGACGGATAATGACGCGCCCACACGCCCCAATCCACGGGCAGCACCGCCACATAGCCGCTCGCCGCGTTCCACAGCCGCCCCATCAGCGCCAAGGCTTCAACGGCAGGCAGCGCGCGTATCGCCTTGAACTCGTCGGAGAAGCCTTCCGCCGCCATCCCCGCGTCTTTCCACGGTCCCCAAGCGATGGACAGTGCCGGTTTGCCTTGTGCGCGGCGTGCCACCGCCAGCGCATCGAGGAAGGCATTAGCGGCGGCATACGCCCCCAACTCCGGCGAACTGAGCAGCGCCGAGGCCGACGACAGCATCATGAAGAAATCCAGCGGCGCGTTCGCGAGGCAGCGGTCGAGAACCAGCGCGCCGCCCATTTTCGGCGCCAGATGGGCCGCCAGCGCTGCGGCGTCGAGTTCCGCCACCGGCTTGCGGTCGGCAAAACCGGCGGCATGGACCACGCCGCGAATCGGTGGCTGGCCGGCACTTTCAAACGCCGCGAGCCAGGCGCGGAACGCCGTTTCATCGGCAATATCCAGCGCCACAGCGACCACCGTCGCGCCTTGGCTTTCGATGTGGCGAATCGCCGCAATCCGTTGCCCGTCGCGGCTCTCGGGCGCGATGGTCTGCCATGCGGCGCGCTCCGGCAGCGGGGTTCTGCCGATCAGCACCAGCGTTCCCGCGCCGCGTTGCGCCATGTCGCGAGCGATTTCCAGGCCGATGTTGCCCAAGCCGCCGCTAATCAGATAGCTGCCGTCTTTGCTGAGCGCTTGGGGCTCGCTCAGCACCTTCTCGGGCGCTACCCCGGCGAGGCGCGCCACCTGGCATTTCCCGTCGCGGAACAACAGTTGGTCTTCGTTCCACTCGCGACCCAAAGCGTCAGCCAATTGCCGCGCCGCATCCGCCGCGTCGGCTTGGGGATCGAGGTCTGCCAGCCCGCCCCACAACAGCGCGTGTTCGAGCGCCAGCGTCCGCCCCAGCCCCCACACCACCGCCTGCTGGGGCGCGATATTCCACGCGCCCCGAGTGACCAGCCACAGCCGCGCGGCACGGACGCCGTGCAAGGCAACCACGGTTTGGGCGATGCCCGCCGCGACATTGGCGGCTTCATCGACCGGGTTTTCTTCGAGGATGTCCAGGCCGCGCAGATCGACGACCCGTAGCGGTTGGCTGCTACCCGTGTATTGAAATTCCGCGCCCGGCGGGATCACGGTCGCAGTCGCGCCGCGCTCGTCCAGCGCCGCGACGAAATGGGCGGTGAAGCCCTGCCGGTCGGCGAGGATGATCCAGTCTTTCCTGGCGGGGTCGGGAATGTCGGGGGATGCCGCTTCCCGCCATTCCACGGCGTATAGCGAGTCTTGCGCAGCGACCGCTTCCGAGTCGGCCATGTCGATGAATTCGAAGCGGCAATCCTGCACCTGGGCGAGCACCTGTCCGGTCTCGTCGCTGATCTCGATGCTGCCCGACAGGCTGCGCCCCCCTTCGCCGGATTCGCGCAGCCACGCCCGGCTCCACAACCGTTCCCCGCGTAGCGGCGCGTACAGGCAGATGTCGCCCATCCGGCGCGCCATGAAGCGCCCCGCCTGGCCTTGTTCATCCGCAAAAGTGGCGAGCAGTTGCCCGCAGGCGTCGAGCAGCGCCGGATGGGCGCGATAGCGATCCAGCGAGGCGCGGATTTGCGCGGGCACGGCAATCCGCGCCAGCACTTCCCGGTCGCGCCGCCACAGCCGTTCGATGCCCTGAAATCCGCCGCGCCAGTCGTTGCCGCGCGCTTCCCAGCTTGCATAAAAGTCGCCGCCGGCGGTTTCGCCGTGCCATCCGTCGTGCGGGTCGGGCAGCGCCACGGCTGGCGGTTTTTCGCCGGCTGGGGCGATCCGTCCGGCGGCGTTGCGCAGCCACGGGCGTTGGCCCAGGCGGCTGGCGATGACGAAGGTGTAGCCGCCGTCGGGGTGTTCGGTGAAGGTGGTTTCAAGTTCGCAGGGGCTATCCGCATCGAGCAGCAGCGGGCGCTCGAAGGTGATTTCCGGGATTGTTCCGCTGCGCTCCGGGTACAGCGAAGTAAAGGCCGCCGTCGCCATTTCGACATAAGCCACTGCCGGGAAAACGCTTTGCGCGCCGATGCGGTGATCGCGCAGCCAGGCGAGGTCGGCAGGGGCGACGACAGCGCGCCACACCAACGCCGATTCGCCGACCGGGCTGCCGAGCAACGGATGATGCGCGCCATTGTCCGGCGCGCCGGGAAACCGGGTGTAGGCAAAGGCCGGACGATAGCTTTTGCGCTGGAAAGGATAACCGGGCAGCACCACCCGGCGGCACCCGGCGTCGCGGTACCACTCGCGCCACTCGGGGTCGATGCCGTTCACGTACAACTCGCCCAAGACCGCCAGCAGACGGGCGTTGGCACTGGCCGTGGCGCGCGGGGTCGGGAGCAACAGAGATTGCCCGAACTCGTCACCGGCAGAGGGGAACGCATCGAGCGTCATCGCCAGAAAGACCTCCTCTCCCGCTGCAACGCTGGCGCGCAGCGCATCGGTCAAGCATGCCGGGCCGGAAAGCAGCTTTTCCCAATAATGGAAATCAACGACTTCGCCGCTGACCAAAGCCCCGGCAGCCCCCGACCAGTAAGGAATTTCCGGCTCGCGGAATGCCCCCGTCGCCTGCCCGCAAATCAAGGCCAGCGCCTGTTCCGGGCCGAACACCCCGGCCACGCAGGCGGCGGCATATTCCCCGGTTGTCTCGCCGAGCACGGCGGCGGGAACAATGCCCAGCGATTTCCATAATTCGGCCAGCGCGTATTGCAAGGCGAAGTGTGCCGCCACGGCAAAGGCGCCGGACTCGTCGTGCCCGTCAAGCGCATCTGTCAGGGAGCGCGGGAGCAGCGGTTGTGCGATCTCCGCGCAAGCATCGAAAGCGCGCCGGAATGTCGGCTGGGTTTCGTACAGTTCCCGGCTTTGCGCTGCGCCTTCTCCCGCGCCGGGAAACACGAACACCACGCCGCGCCGCTTGGCCCCGGCATTCCCGCGAAACCCGCCCGGCACGGCGGTGTTATCCGCATACGCCTGGAGCGCTTCCCGCACTTCCTCGCGCGAGGAAACCGGCGCGGCGAAGCGTTGCTCGAAATGGCTGCGGGTGGTTGCGGCGCTGAAACACAGGTCGGCGACGCCAAGCTCGGGATGCTCCTCGACGAAAGCCGAATAACGTTCGACCAAGTGCTCCAGCGCTGCGGCGGATTTCGCCGAGAGCGTCAACAACTGTGGGCCTTGCGCAGGAGCGGCGGATTCCGCCTGAACCGGCGCCTGTTCCACCAGCAGATGAACATTGGTGCCGCTGAAACCGAAGGAACTCACCCCGGCAATCCGGCTTACCCCCCCCGGCCAAGGGACGTTGCGCCCCACAGGAATGCGGATGGCGAGGTTGGCCCAGTCGATGTGCGGATTGGGCTGCTTAAAATTCTGGTGCGGCGGAATTTCGCCGTGCTCCAGCGCCAGCGCGGTTTTAAGCAGCGCCGCGATGCCCGCCGCGCCTTCCAGGTGGCCGAGGTTGGATTTCACCGAGCCGACCAGCAGCGCGTCGTCCTGGCTGCGGTTGCGGCAATACACGCTCTTCAGGCCGTCGATTTCGATGGGGTCGCCGAGCGGGGTGCCGGTGCCGTGGGCTTCCACGTAAGCGACCTGCTCGGGCTGCACGCCGGCATTAGCAAGCGCGGCGCGCATCACCTCGGCCTGCGCCAGCGGACTGGGCACGGTCAGGCCGCTGGCCTGGCCGCCATGATTGACCGCCGAGCCGCGGATCACCGCGACGATCCGGTCGCCGGCGGCGACCGCGTCGGAAAGGCGCTTCAACAACACCATCCCGCAGCCCTCGCCGCGCCCGTAGCCGTTGGCCGCCGCATCGAAAGTCTTGCAGCGCCCGTCCGGGGCGAGCATGTTGGCGGCGCACTCGGCCACCCCCATCAGCGGCGAAATCATCACGTTCACCCCGCCCGCCAGCGCGGCATCGCACTCGCGCAAACGCAGGCTGCGGCAGGCCAGATGCACCGCCACCAGCGACGAGGAACAGGCGGTATCCACGGTCAGGGTCGGGCCGTGGAAATCCAGCAAATACGAGAGGCGCCCCGCCGCCACGCTCAACGCGGAACCGGTGCCGCTATGCAGGTCAATGAAGGAAGGATCGGTCATCAACTGGAGGAAATCGTAGCTCATGCTGCCGACGAACACCCCGGTCTGGCTGCCGCGCAAGCTATCCGGGGGAATCCCGGCGTTTTCCAGAGCCTCCCAGGCCACCTCCAGCAGCAGGCGCTGCTGCGGGTCCATCATCAGCGCCTCGCGCGGCGAAATTCCGAAAAAGCGCGGATCGAAACCGTACACGTCCGCCAAAAAGCTCCCGGAGCGACAATACATCTTGCCCTTGGCGCCGGAAGCCGGGTCGAAGAACCCCGCCACATCCCAGCGGTCGGGGGGAATCTCCCCTACCCCATCCACGCCATTGCTGAGCGCCTCCCAAAACGCCTGCGGGCCATCGCCGCCGCCGGGAAAACGGCAACCCATGCCGACGATGGCGATGGGTTCATTGGCCCCTCGCTGCGCTACGCCGAGCTGCGACTGCAACTCGTCGATGCGGGCCAGGGCTTTGGTCATCAGGTCTTTGTAGCGGGTTTCCATGGGAGAGACTCTTATTCGGCTAAGTCTTTGCGTTTCACGGCAAAGGTATTGATTTTATGTTCATACACAGCTGTGTTGTGTGACAATCCATTTAAATATCAAAATCAGTATATGTAGCCGGCCTTATCTACGTGGCGGCAGACCGAATCCATTGCGTAGTTCGACTCGAAGTTCTTATCCGGTTAAAAGCACAACCTCAGAATCATCGAACCATCCTTCTTTCAATACTTGCAGCCTCACTAATTCAGGCTGCTCCGAATACGCCACAATTGCCAAGCTACTCTCGGCACGACTACAAGTGACGTAAAAAAGCCGGCGTGTGCGATCTATGGTCGTCTCTTCACCGGTGCTTTCATGTTTGAGGTCTGTCGGACTTTTGGCCTTTGCACCAAAAAGCTTGTCATAGCTGAATAGAAAGCCTTTGGCTTCATCGTCACTGATGATGACCATTACCCGATGGAATTGGAGGCCTTTGACCCCTTGATGCGTACCAAATGACGATGTACCACTTACATACTCTGCATATGCGCCGATCTGATCGAATGGTGATGCAAGAAATTCGCGCCAAGCGGCAAACTCTATATCTTGCTCAGCCGCATCCTCTTCATCGCCATCAGCGTTACTTTTGGACGTAATTTCAGGTTCGGCAACGCTATTACCCACGAACATTTGGAGTGCGTCCGGGATCGCAAAAAGGTTGGTTTCTGCAATAGAATTCAGTACGTCTTGAAACGTCGGATTGGCATTGTTTCCCCATAGGCACATAAGTAAGTCTACAGCAGCTTTCGCTTTTGCAAGCGGACTCGACCGGTCGCCACCCCAAGCAGCCAGCGCTTTCTCACTCAAAAGGGGGGAGCGGTTTCGCACTGTCTCCGCAACCTTAAACGGATCATTTCGACGCATCGCCTCGACAACCGGCAAGACGTCGTTACTAAATAAACGAAGGCCAGGAACTTGCCCATCAATTAGTGACGTGCGCAAACGTTCAACTTTGTGAAGTGGTGCAAACATTCCGTCAAAGCCCATGCGCCGGGCGGCCATATGATGCTCTAGGATAAGGGTCTTGTATCCGCCCAACTCTGAAGCCCATCGCATATCGGCTGATGCCTCTGCCATATACTTTGCGATCTCGGCCTCTGTGCCAGTTGCATTCATCATGGCATTTGGCAAGACGAACAACCGTACTATTCCCTCAGGCTTGTCTGTGCGGCCCTTCTGCTCTTGCGCGTCAACGTCTTGGCGAACGCGGTTGATCAAGCGAATGACGCGTTGCGGGCAACGGTGATTCATTCTCTTCACAGGAGTCGCCCAGCTTTCGGGAATCGCCTGGTCAAGCCCCACTTTTCCATCCGAGTAGATACGCTGCATCATGTCGCCAAATAGTCCAAGGCAAAACTGTTCGTGATGTGCTTGCTGGACCGCTAGAAAAGCGTCCATAAGATGCTTGTTCGTATCCTGGCTCTCATCGATAAACAGCACGGGGAAAGAACTGACGAGCACGTTTCGAAGGACTGCTTTGTTTATGAGGAAATGTGATGTGATGCTAATCACTTCACTGTGATTCAGTGCATCACTGCCTTTGTTGTCCCCCGTCGGGCTATAGACAAAACGCCTGATAGTTTCTAGGCGCGCCAGTCGTCGCTGCTTGCTTGCAATTGAACGCTCACGATCAATTGCAGTCTTGGTTCCCGGCCTTCCTTTGGCCGCAGCCGCTTGCAACTCAGATATCTCCGTCGCCAGATTGGTTCGCAGCCACTCCCTGATATCAGCGTCGTATCCACCGATCAACGACCATGCGAAGGAGTGGATTGTGGAAACCTCGACCAATGGATCAAATTCAAGGCGTTTCTTTATTTCATCGCATGCGGCGTTTGTGTATGTAATCACGGCGACACGGCGCCCTTGAAGCTGTAGCAGCCTCCGGTAGTCACGACGAACACGACTTATCGCATTCACCAGTGATCGAGTTTTACCAGATCCTGCACCAGCGTATAGAAAAAAACTTTTGGGTTCGCTGAGATTAAGGCATGCATAGATTTCATCATCGACACCGTTGTCAATACTGTTTTCATCCAGCACAGGTGTGTCATTCATGCTGTAGCGCCTAACTCTTCGCTAGACAGCGGCAGGACATCTACTTGCTTCGTGCGTAGCCTTCCTTCAAGCCATTCCAACCCCTCACCGATGTATCTTGGGCATTTAAGGTTCGTAAAATCCTTGCTCAAAATAATATCAAGCGAAAACGCCGCCTTGCTCCCATTTCGTAGCGCTTCGAACATCGCGAGGCCAATGGCTTCAGCCCCCTTGTTATTCACAAGGGCTTCTCGGAATTTGCAAACCAGTCCGTATCCTTCGAGCGTTTTGAAGAATTCAATATTCTCAAAAGCAAGTGCGTCCTCAAACGTACTAGGCAGGGCTTCTTCTATGTCTGTCCCGTCCTCCTTAGCAATATTGACAGGCAACTGGTAAGCAATGCGAACAGCAAAAAGCTGATCTCCAATACATTCTTTGTCTTCAGGTTTTGCCGAGAGCAGCCCGTCAACGTCTTTAATCCTAGGTGCCCACTCTTTCAGCGACGTGTTGTTCGTAGCTTGGCCGGAGGCACGTTTCGGCTGTGCGGCCACAGTTTTCCCTCCCTTGGCTTCCCCAGCATCCAAATCTGTGATAACCAGAGTCAAAAGGCCAAGTGCCTCAATCAGTGGTTTGAGACGATGGGCGTGACTCCCGTTAATCTCCAGCAATGTAATGTAGCACTGTGTTAAATAGGGGTAGCGCTCACGAATGAAATTGGGGACGAGCATTTTTTCAGCCGGCCCCTCAACTAATATTGCCGCATCTGCAAAAAACAAGTCGCTGTGCTGAGCACGCAGGTAGCGCGTTACAAATCGCTCAGTCTCTGTTCCTTCTCCAAAAACACCTGAAAGATTAATTACTGTAGAAATTGGAATGGGCACAACCATGCCTGCGGGAAGCCGTCGAAAGTACCTGAGACATGAAAAGCTAGTCTCGTGCGCGACATGGCTTGAATGTGTGCTGACGACAAGCTGTGTATGCAACGTAGAATTTGTATTCAGGTCGTTATGATCACGTAGTACCTTGTAGGCCTTATTGATGAAAACTTGTTGAACCTGTGCGTGAAGATGAGCCTCTGGCTCTTCGACAAGGACGAGGTGTATCGGCTCGATTTTTTCTTCTTTGATAGATTTCGCTGCTTTTCCCACACGCATCCAAGCATCCCGGAAACTCATTAGCCTAAAGATCATTGAAATGAGATTTTGATAACCCAGCCCGTTGTAACTTTCTGGTAGGTGTAAGAGTGGTGCCGCCCCTCCTGCATTATTTGACATCTCGATTTCGAAGGAAACAGCGGCCTCGTGGTCGAGTCCATCTACAGCCTTAAGCCGAGAAGCTATCTTCAATTTTGGGTTGGACACCCCTGGATATCCCATACTCTCGACCTCAGTGAATGCATCTTCAAAGCTGGCATGCAATCGCTGATCAAAGGCTTCTTGCGCGGCTTCGATTGCTTGCAAAGCCGTCAAATCAGCCACATCCGGGGTTTCAAAAGGATCAAGGTGTTTTGTGTAGTACGCACAGAGTTGGTCTGACAATTTCTGACTATCTCGGCCAACGTTAGATGTGCCGTCGATATCAACTCCGTCAGATTCGCCAAGACCGCGCTGAGCACTGATTTCGTTTACACGGATCAGTCCTTGCAAAGGATCGCTTTCGAGTGGCAAAGCACCCACTGCAAGCAACTGGGGAAAGGCTTGACCGTCTTTGGTGGGTGCTAACTTGGCTGGATCGAGGAGATATGCACGCATCACAAGGTGTTGTGATAGCTTGCGGCCCAGAAAATCAATCAGGCTTACAGGCCAGAGAGTCAGTTTCTTGCGGTTCCCGGCCTCACCGTCTTCGGCAAGTTTAGTAGTAGCCGCAGCGGCCTTGTGAAGGGCGCGAACATCACTGGTCGCTGTCCGATATTCCCGATACAGCGCCTCCATGTCTTTTGGTTCCAGCCGCATTCGAACTCCGAGCATGCCGCCAGCCCAGTCGAGAGTGGGTAGCAGTCCTCTGACATGATGAAGTTCGCTATCTTCAACCTTGAGCCATAAATCAAGTGATGGAAGCAGAGGTTCCCAATCTGCCGCAGATAGAGCCGGCACCTCTTCGTCGAGCAAGTCTTCCCACGTCTTGCCAAGGGCATTAATAGCGCGCCAATGAGACAGGGTGAAGTCCTGGGTTCTGAATCGTTTACCTTTATCCACCAAGAATTTGCGCAGCGCTAAAATTGCCGAGGTTTTTCCGCTGTTGTTTGCGCCCACAAAAAGGGTTGTTTCTTTGGATAGGTCAATGCGAACTGAGAGCAGTTTTCTGAAGTTGGATATCTCAACGTAAGCGATATACATGTTTTTTCCTTGAAATCCATGTAGGTGGTGGGGTACTACTATTTCGTGGCAACGAGATAGATTCAGCTAGGCACAAAGAAACATATCCCTTACGCGATATTTCTAGGCTGAAGGGCGCGTCTGCGCCCGATCAATTGCAACCCGAGTAAGGCACAATAACCAGTGGGCATTGCGCCGAATGTTAACGACTGGCGATACCCCTAATTTCGTTATCTTCACCACCCAGTGCAATACCCCACGCGATTTCGGTCATCTGCACGGCAACGTCCGCTCCCCCGTATTGCCTCAGGTAATTGCACGCCCCAAGCATTGATCACAAGAACATAAAGAAACCATCGGCAAAATAAACTATTCCCATCACCCCGGCCGCCACGCCGGTATACCACACGGGTTTCTTTTTCAGCAGCCCAGCTATCGAGGACAGCAGGATGGCGATCTGCAAATAGATGACCGCGATGCCAAACGTCTTGGAATGCAGTTGGGCTTCGTCGCGCGCCGCTTCCAGGCGCTTTGCCTCTTGCTGGATTTCGGTTTTCTCTTTTTCGTATTTCTCGACTTTCTTTCGGTATTCCGCGATTTTTGCCTGGTAAGCGTCAGTTGCCGGTGAAGCGGCGCCTTTGCCCAGTCCGCGTGATTCAAGCTCCAGTTTTTCCAACTGCATTTGATACATGTAGGACTTGATCCCCTTGGCCTGGAAATACGCCCATTGATCCGACGCCTGGGATTGGCTCATTACGGAGCGGGTGGAGTATCCCCCGCCCTTGAACGTGGACAGCGTTGCGCAAACGGCAAATAACACCGTGGTCAACGCCAGGTAATTCAGCCAAGGTTCTTTCTTGTCTTCCGCCATTCGATTTCTCCTGATAAATACGGGTAAAAAGCGCATCCCTCGCGCTCCATGGCGACGATGCGCGGCAACTCGGCATTTCCCCTTCCGGACGGGTGGTCAATCGCCACCGCCCGCCATCCTACCCACTCCCCTCTGGGAAAACACCTGATACTTTTCACAGGTTGCAAATAACCACCTAATTTTCAATATAAAAAATATTCATATTTAGCAAATGCGATTGTTTGGGAGGTACATAAGCGATAAAAACAAGCCATCGGCGTAGGTGCGTGGCTCCTGTTCCCTCGGGGAGATACGTCTGTTTCAGTCCGGACGGAATTATTGGGCCATGCTCAACCATCAAAGCCCCGCGTGGGTTGACCAGAATTTCGCGGGGGTCAGGATTGGGTAACGGTCCGCTAGTGCCAGCAAGTCTTTGTCCCCGGTGATGAGATAGTTGGCTCCCGATACCGTCAATGCGGCGAGCAAGGTGTCCAGCACCGGCTGGTCATCCAGGTCGCGCAAGTCCGGTTCCTCGCTGGGTGATGGTTCGATAATTTCGGCCTGGATGAAAAGCACATCCAGCAGATCGTCTATTTCCGCCGCAGTCAAACCATGGCGGTGCGCCAAGCGTGGCAATACGCGCCGCAGTTCTTCCAGGATGTAGGCTGAGAGCAGCACATCCACGGAACCGTGGCGCCAGGCGGCCAATATCTTGCCCGGTACGCTGGCTGGATAGGCGATGCCCGATAGCAGCACGTTCGTATCGAGCACAACGCGCAGAGTGGCCACGGCGACTCAACTCTTCCCGGCTGACGAACGCGCCTGCGCCCGTTCAATTGCAACGGCGGCGTCAATTTCGGCTAGTCCTTCCGCCTCTAGCACATTGGTGAAACCGCTTTCAATGCGTTCGCATAGCGCGTCGAAGCGGCCCTGCATACGGCGAATCCGCTCGAACAGCCTGGCATCGACCAGCGCAGCCACAGGCTTGCCATCCTTGTTTATCACCACGCTGTCGTGGCGATACTGCACTTGATTGAGCATCTCGCCCAAATTTTGCCGAAAAGTTACGGCACTGGTTTCAGTAATCATGACATCCCCTCCAATATAACCATAATGATCATTATGACTTAATGAGAATCAAGGTTCAATTTGCATCCCCTGGCAGCCCCTCAAGACGCGGCTGACAACGTGCTCTACCCCAAAAATCGCCCCAACGCCTCCACCAGCACCGCCACATGCGGGTCTTCCATCATGCTGTTGTGGCTGCCGGGGACCATGCGGATGTCGGCGCCTTCCGTCGCGCAATCCGCCCAGCCCAGGGTGGAGTCGTCGGGTGCGTAGCGCTGCTGTAGCGCTTCCTCTCCCTGGGCGCGGAACAGGCGGATTTTGCCGCGATATGCAGAGGCTATCGGGCTGTGGGCAAGGCGGCAGTTGGTCTTGTAGACCTCGAAAAAGCGGCTGACTTCGGTGACGCCGAAATCCGGCGGGATGATGTCGGCTTCGATGAGGCGCTGGGTGACGTAGGCCAGCAGTTCTTCACTGGTATAGCTGCGCAGTTCGTCGAGCGGGACGGAAGGCACTTCTTCGGTGAGCAGCGCCTTGAAAAGCTCGGCGTCGTCCTGGCGGGTCAGGTGTTCCGGCAAGGCGCTCGGGGCGTAGGCATCGACCAGGGCAAGGAGCGCGACCGGGTCGCCGGCCTCTTGCAATTGGCGGGCGATTTCGAAGGCGACGATGGCGCCGCCGGACCAGCCGAGGATTTGATAGGGGCCGTGCGGCTGGACAGTTTTCAAGGCATTGCGATAGTCCGCCGCCATCTCGCGGATGTCGGCGTAGGGTTCCTGGCCGGTCTCGAAGCCGCGTGCCTGGAAGCCGTAAACAGGCTGGTCTTCGCCCAGCGCCTGCGCCAGTTTGACGTAGCACAACACCCGCCCGCCCGCCGGGTGGACGCAAAACAGCGGCGCCCTGCCGCCGTCTTGCGCCGGGCGCAACGCCACCAGCGGCGACCACGCGGCGGCGGGTGCATCCTGGCGCAATGCCCGCGCCAGGGCCGCGACGGTGGGATGACTGAACAGCAGGTCGAGCGGCAGTTTGCGCGCGAAGGCTTGCTGGATGCGGCTCATCAGCTTCACCGCGAGCAGGGAATGGCCGCCCAGTCCGAAGAAGTCGTCGCTCACGCCGACCGGGCGCAGGTTGAGGACTTCTTCCCAAATCTGCACCAGCGCCAGTTCGATATTGTCCCGCGCCAGCGTGCCCTTGCCGCCCGCGCCCTTGCGCACCGCATCCGGCGAGGGCAGCGCCCGGCGGTCGATCTTACCGTTGGGCAGGAGGGGAAATTCGGCGAGCGGGATGAGGTGGGAGGGGTGCATATACTCCGGCAGTTTTTCGCGCAGATAGCGGCGCAAATCCTCGACCGGGGTCAGCGGATCGGCCAGCACCACGTAGGCGACGATCCACGGCTCTCCCGGACGGTCTTCGCGCACCACCACCACGGCATGTTGCACTTGGGGATGCGCGGCGAGGTTGGCGGCGATTTCGTCCGGCTCGATGCGAAAGCCGCGCACCTTGACCTGATGGTCGATGCGCCCGAGGAATTCGATTTCGCCGCTAGGCAGCCAGCGCGCCAGGTCGCCGCTCTTGTAGAGGCGCCCGAGCGGTGTGGCGATGAACTTCTCACCAGTCAGCTCGGGGCGCTTCAGGTATTCGTGCGCCAGCCCCACGCCGCCGATGTGCAGTTCACCGGGCAGGCCGACCGGCACCGGCTGCCCTGCGGCGTCGAGAATATGGACCTGGGTGTTGTCGATGGGCCGCCCGATCAAGGGTCGCCCGCTGCCGCCGTAGGCGCTGATGGTGGCGCATACGGTGGCTTCGGTGGGGCCGTAGGCGTTGAAGAAGCGCCGCCCGGCGCACCATTTTTCGGCGATTTCCGCCGTACAGGGTTCGCCCGCGACGATCAGCCCGGACAAGTCGGGCAGCGCCTCACAGGGCAGCACCGCCAGCAGCGACGGCGGTAGCGTGACATGAGTGATGCGCTGTTCGCGCAGCACCGCCAGCAGCGGCGCGCCGGGCAGCATTTCCTCGCGCGTGGCGAGATGCAGCGCCGCGCCGGAACACAGCGCCATGAAGATTTCGGAAACCGAGGCATCGAAGCTGAAGGAAGCAAACTGCAACACCCGGCTGCCCGGCTCGACGCCGAACAGCCGTCCCTGGGCGCGCGCCAGATTGCACAGCCCGCGGTGACGCAACACGGTGCCTTTGGGCTTGCCGGTGGAACCGGAAGTGTAGATCACGTAAGCGGCACTTTCCGGGCCGGCCTGGGACGAACTTGCGGATGCAATCTCGGCACCCAACAGTTCCCCCGGCTCAAGCACCGCCACCGCCCCGGCGGGAATTCGGGTCGGGAACGCCGGATCGGCGATCACCAGCGCCACGCCGGAATCCTCGACCATGTAGGCGAGCCGCTCATCCGGGTAGGCCGGATCGAGCGGCAGAAATGCGCCCCCCGCCTTCAAGACGCCGAGGACGGCGAGGAGGGTTGCCAGCGGGTCTTGCAGGCAGATCCCCACCAACACTTCCGGCCCGACTTGGCGGCTTTGGAGATGGGCGGCGATGTTCGCGGCACGCGCCAATACTTCGCGATAGGACAGGCTTGTTCCCGCGTAAACCAGGGCCGGGGCAGCAGGTGTTTTTTGCGCCTGTTCCTCGACCAGGTCGAGAATGTTGTGCCGGTCGGGATAGTCGCGTTGGGTGGCGTTCCACCCTGCCAGGGTGCGCACCAGTTCGGCGTCGGGAAGCAGGCGCAGTTCGCCGAGGGTCTGGGTGGGGTCACTGACGCCGGCACCGAGGAGGTTGAGGAAGTACCCGGCCAGCAAGGCCATGCTGTCGCGCCGGTAGAGTTCCGGGTTGTAGATGAGCCAGCCGCTCAGGCCATCGGCAGCGGCGGAGAAGGAAAAGGTAATGTCGTTGCCGAGTGCCGGCAGCGGATCGTGGATGGCGTCAAAAACCAGCGCCACGTCGAATAGCGGGCAACGGTTCGGCGTCGGCTCCCAGCCCAGATCCTTGAGCAGGTGGTCATGGGGATAACGCTGGTTGGCATAGGCGTCGAGCAGGGTCTGGCGCAGGCGCATCAGCAGTTCACGGAAGGTCAGTTCGGGGCCGAGCTGTTCCATGATCGCCAGCGCGTTGTTGACGCTGCCGGTCTCCGGCTTGCGCGACGGAGTGCCCACCACCACGGTGGGGCTGCCGGTATATTTGTGCAAACACGCCATCAGCGCCGCCAGCAGCACCGTCCCGGTGAGGAAGGCGCCCTTGGTCAACTGGGTGATCCGGCCATACAGCTCGCCTGAAACAGCGACAGCCACCCGCTCGGTTCTGCCGCCGGGGACGTTGGGACGCGGTTCATCGAGGCGCGGCGCACAATACACCGGCCCGCCGCCCAGGCGCTGGAGCCAATAGTGCTTTTCCTCCAGCAGTTTTCTGTCGAAAATCAGGGTGTTGTTGTTTTCCTGCTTTTTTTCAGTCATCGCCGATTCCTGCTTCTTGAAGTTTCGCGGCAAGGAAACGCTCAATCTCCTCGCGCTTGGGTAATTCCAACTGATATTTGGAAACGAACAGTTGATTATCCATGCCGGCCAGCGCGAATTCGGCCAGCGAATGTTTCTTGTGCGTACACAGCAGGATGCCGATGGGCGGGTTATCGCTTTCCTGCATCACGTGTTTCTTGTACCAACTTACGTAGGTATTGAGTTGGCCGATGTTTTCATGGCTGAACTCGGCCAGTTTCAACTCCACCAGCACATGGCATTTCAGAATGCGGTGGTAGAAAACCAGGTCGATGAAGTAGTGCTCGTCGCCGATCAAAATCCGCTTCTGCCGGGCCTCGAAACAGAAGCCGTGCCCCATTTCCAGGAGGAACTGCTGAAGATTATCGAGGATCGCGTCTTCCAGGTCCGACTCGTACATCACTTCCTGGGGTTTCAGGCCCAGGAATTCGAAGATGTAGGGGTCGCGGATATTCAAGGCCGTCGCGGATTGCTCGGCATGGTCGTGCACATGAGCGGCCAAGGCATTTTTGTCGGTTGATAGGCCGCTACGCTCGTAATACAAACTGGCAATCTGGCGCTTCAACTCCCGCACCGACCAGTTGCCGAGCAGGCATTCGATCTCGTAAAAGCGCCGCTTGAGATCGTCGTCCGTATCCACCAGCAGTTCCAGTTGGCTATATGAAAGCTGTGACACCAGCCTTTCGACAGGAACGTTTGATTGTGGGGACGCCGTACCCACTTTAGAAGCCGCATGATCCACCAGCAGCAAGCCTCGCAATTTGGGGGACAGTGTCCCCACAATTTGCGGATAGGTGCGAAAGAACCGCAGATAGCGATACAACTGGCGCTTGTTGCAGTTGCTCAGACTGGCCGCCGTCAGTTCTTGCGCCAGCTTGGCGAACAACTCGTCACCATAATCGGCACGATTCGAACCACGCAGTTCAAACGCGTCAATGTAATAGCCGATCATCCAATTGCGCAGCGTGAGGCTCAGATTGACCGCACGTGAAGCCTGAGCACGCAGTTCCTGATGAACGTCGACAATCGAGCGGACGACATCCATGAATTCGAAGCGCGCTGCATCACTCATCTAGTGTCGCTTCCGGGTTAAGACAGCCAAATTTCAAAACTGGAACTCCTCGCTCTCGTCCTCGCTGCGTTGCCGGGAGATTTCTTCCTGCGCGGCATCCGTGGACTGGGGATTGTACAGCGGCGCATTTTCTCCCGCGGCGGGAAGGTCTGCTTCGTGCTGAATTTTCCCCCAGCGCTGGAGGTTTTCGACGAGTTGCGGTGTGGGTTCGCGGGCGTCTGGAAACAGCAGTTTCTCGCGGATCGCATCGTTGAAGGCGCGGACGAACCCCTTGATCTGAGCGAGGGAAAAACCCTTGCGCTGCAGGTAGAAAACGCTCCACAACTCGAATCCCTGTTGCGGTAGCCAGATGGCGTTGCGCACGGTGAGGAACATCTGCTCGACGTATTGCGAGGCGGTGCGGAAATCCATGGTGTTGTGGCGCCAGTTGAAGGCGAAATCGCGAATGCCGAATTCCTCGCGCTTCTGCCAGATCGGGGTGATCGGGTCGCAATACCACAACTGGGCGCGGAAGAAATCGGGGCGCGCTTCTTCGATCAGCGAGACGGTCTCCGCAACGGTCTCCGCAGTCTCTCCGGGAAACCCCACCAGCAGGTTGGCGTGGGTGACGATGCCGTTGTCGCGGAAGTGGCGGATCGCCTCCAGATAGTTTTTCCGCCGCGAGGTCTTGTTCATCGCTGCCAGCATGACGTCGCTGCCCGACTCGATGCCCAGGAACACCCCTTCGCAGCCGGCCTCGGCCATCAGGCGGATGGTTTCCGCGTCGCCGTGGTCGGAGCGATAGAACGAGTTCCAGCGGAAGCCGTAGCGCTTGTCTATCATCAGCCGCAGGATGTCGCGGAAGCGTTTTTTCGGCACGTTGAAGGTGTCGTCGAGGAAGGTCACCGTCGTCACGGTGCCGATGGCGCGGATCGCGTCCAACTCTTTTTCGACATGGGCCAGGTCAAGATACCTGTACTTGCCGGCACGCTCGGAAAAACCGCAAAAAGCGCAGGCGAAGGGGCAGGATTTGGCGGTGCGGATCGACAGGAATTCGCCGATCTCCGCCGTGGGGAACAGCGTGTAATCGACCGGGTTGTCTTCCAGGGGATTTTCCTCCAGCGCTCGCTCATTCAGGACGAAATCCGCGCCATCGCGGTAGGCGACGTTGCGCACCCCGGAAAAATCCCCACCCTCACGCAATGCCTGGAGAACGGCCACCAGGGCGGCTTCACCCTCGGCGCCGATGACGTAATAGTCACCCTCCAGATAGGCGAACAACTGGCGCAGCGATTCGTCGTCGAGCATCGCGGCCTGGCTGGCGATGTACGGCCCGCCGATGATGATTTTTACGTCTGGGTTGCATTCCCGGACGAACGCGACAATTTCGATGATCGGCTGGGGCGACACGTACAGCGTGGTAGTGATGGCGACGCTGCGGACGTCCCCCGCCGCCAGCTTGGCGCGCAGCTTGTCCTTTTCCAGGTGGAACAGGTTGACGTAGTCGAAACTGAATCCGTGGCGCGCCAAATAGCTGCCCAGGTAGAGGATCACCGGCCACAGGAAATCGGCATTGTGGTAAGGCGTCGCCAAGCTGCCGTTGACTTCGTTGAGGATGTCCATGGCGCGGCGTTCCTTGCCGTCGCGCGTAATGAAGGCAAGGTTAAGGTCGCGGTAGGCCCCTGAACTGGGATCGTTGCCGCGAATGGCCGTCACGGTTTTCCCGAAATCGTAGTCGTTGAAGCCGATAAGGAGGCAATCCGTCATTTCTGTAACCCTGTTTTAGCCTGCCACGATAGCCCCTCTCCCGAGGGAGGGAGAGGGGAGTGCATCCCACTAAAAATTGAATTCCTCGGCTTCGTCGAGCGCCGGTGTTTCGCCACCCGCGACCAGGGAAATATCGACCACCTTGGCGTCGGGATGGGCGGCGGCGCTTTCCAGAATCTCCCCGAAATGCCCCACCATCGCGGCGACCTCATCCGCGTTGAACAGCCCGGCGTCGTATTCGAAAACCCCGTGGAGAATACCGTCCGCTTCCGACATGGAAAGGATCAGGTCGAATTTCGCCGCGCCGCCGGGGGTGGGCAGCAGCGTCATGGCGATTCCCTCGTCCAGCGGGACATCGGCTGCCGGGGCATTTTGCAGGGCAAACACCACCTGCACCAGCGGTGTGCGGCTCTCGCCCCGCTCGGGGCATACTTCCCGGACGATCTGCTCGAAGGGGACATCCTGGTGAGTGAACGCTTCCAGCGCCGTTTTCCGCACTCGTTTCAGCAGGTCGCGATAACTCGGCTCGCCCGCCAAGTCCACCCGCATCGGCAGGGTGTTCACGAAAAAGCCGATCAGCGGCTCGATTTCCTGGTAATGGCGGTTGGCGATGGGCGAACCGACCAGGATGTCCTCGCGCCCGGTATAGCGGAACAGCAGCGTGGCATACGCCGCCAATAGCGCCATGTAGAGGCTCACCCCTTCGTGCAGGCAGAGTTTCTTGATTTTCCCGGTGAGCGTCCGGGTCAGGGCGAAGGAGGCCGTGCGGCACGGCGCGGCGCCCAGCGGGGCGTTGCGGCGGGACACCTGAAGTAGCGGCGGAACCCCGGCCAACTGCTTGCGCCAGTAATCGAGGCGGGCTTCCAGCGCCGCGCCGCTCAGCCAGTGGCGCTGCCAGCAGGCGAAATCCTGGTACTGCACCGCCAGTTCGGGGAGCGGCGCGCCGGTTTGCTGCCGGTGAAAAGCCTGGTAGAACTGGGTCAGTTCATGGATGAACACCCCGGATGACCAGTTGTCGGCAACGATGTGATGCATCGCCAGCAGCAGGATATACCCGCCCTTGCCCGCCCCATCGACGGGCAGCTTGAGGAGGGTGCCCTTGAGCAGCGGGCCGTTTTCCAGGTCGAAGGGCGTCACCGCCTCACTAGATATCCGCCGCTCGACTTCGGCGTTTTGTTGGTCAGGCGGATAGGCGCCGATATCCACCAGCGGCAGCGGCGCCTCCTTGTAAGAGGCAATCACCGCCACCGGTTGGCCGCCTTCTTCATGAAAAGTGGTGCGCAGCACGTCATGGCGGCGCACGATTTCCGCGATACTGCGGCGCAGCGCATCTTCGTCGAGTTCTCCGTCGATGCGGATGGCTGCCGCCATGTTGTAATTGGCGCTGTTACCTTGCAGGCGATCAAGGAACCACAGTCTTTCCTGGGCGAAGGACAGCGGATATTCGCTGCGGCGCGGCACGCGCAGAATGGGCGGAACCTGCAAGCCCCCCTGCCTGGCGCAACCCTCGATGTGGCGGGCAAGCCCCTGGATGGTCGGCGTGTCGAAGATTTGCCGCACCGGGATATCCAGGGCAAACGCCTCGCGGATCCGCGAAATCAATTGAGTGGCGAGCAGCGAGTGGCCGCCCAGCTCGAAGAAATTGTCGTGGCTGCCGATGGCGTCGATTTTCAGCACCTCGCCCCAGATGGCGGCCAGCACTTCTTCGACGGGGGTTGCGGTGAGCGGGGAAACCGCAGCCTCGCGTTTTTCGTCGCCGCCGGGATGGGGCAGGCGGCGCCGGTCCACCTTGCCGCTGGAGGTGACGGGCAGTTGTTCCAGCGCCACGAACGCGGACGGAACCATGTATTCGGGGAGCTTGGCTTTCACGTAGTCGCGCAGCGCGGCGCAGTCGATCTCCTGCCCCGCCGATGCCACCACGTAAGCGGCGAGACGGCGGTCGCCGGGGCCGTATTCGACATCCACCACCACCGCTTCGCCGACCTCGGGATGGGCATTCAGCAGCGCTTCAATCTCGCCCGGCTCGATGCGGAAGCCGCGGATTTTCACCTGGGTGTCGGCCCGCCCGAGAAACTTGAGGTTGCCGTCCGGCTCCCACAGAGCCAGGTCGCCGGTCTTGTACAGGCGCTGCCCGTCCCCGCCGAACGGATTGGCGACGAAGCGCTCCGCGGTCAGCGCTTCCTGGCCCAGATAGCCGCGCGCCAGGGCCACCCCGCCGACGAACAGTTCGCCCGGAACGCCCGCCGGAACCGGCCTTCCCGCCGGATCGAGAAGGTAGATTTCGCTATTGGCGAGCGGCTTGCCGATGGACGGCAGCGCCGGCCAGTGCGCGGCGTCGCCTTCCAGGGTGTAGGCGGTCACCACGTGGGTCTCGGATGGCCCGTAGTGATTGTGCAGGCGGCAATTCTCCAGCCCCGCGAAAAAGCCCGCGATGGCCGGGGATATGCGCAATTGCTCGCCGGCGGTGATGACCTCCTTCAGGCTGGCCGGGTAGCGCGAACGCTCCACCGCCACCGTGGCCAACTGCTGCAAGGCCACGTAGGGGAGGAACAGGCGCTCGATGCGCTCTCTCTCCACGTAATCGAGCAAGGCCAGCGCATCACGGCGCAACTCGCTGGAAGCGAGATGCAGCGTGCCGCCGGCACTCCAGGTCGAAAACACCTCCTGGAAGGACACGTCGAAGGTGTAGGGGGCGAACTGGAGGGTACGGGCGGGAGCCGCGAAAGCCGGCTGATCGAGATGCCAGTGGATGAGGTTGGACAGGGCATGGCGGGCCATCGCTACGCCCTTGGGCTTGCCGGTCGAGCCGGAGGTGTACAACAGATAGGCGAGGCTGTCCGCCCCGTCGTTGCGCAGCGGGTTGGATGCAGAGCGGGCGTCGATATGCTCCTGCACGAGGTCCAGGTAGACGATTTCCCGTCCCGGCGTCGTACTTTTTTTACTGCGTGGAAGGAAGGCGATGCCCTGTATCGTTTCCAAAATCTCGTCGGAGGGAAGCGCTCCGCCGTTCTCGGCGACTTTTCCGACCAGTTCGTCGAAAGTAAGCTCGCCTTCCCGCAGCACCACCACGTCGACGCTGCGGTTCGCCAGGATCGTCGCGAATTCGCTGCTCGCGTAAGGGCCGCCGGTGACGATGGGAACCCCCGGCAGCCAATTCCTCAAGAGGCTCACCGTTTCATGGAAAAAATCGCGGAACCGCGACAAGGTCCGAATCCCGACCAGTTGCGGCCGGCATTCCCCGAGCAACGCCTGGAGTTCGGCGAAGGATGCGAAGTCGATCCGCGATTTGGCAACCTGGGTGGCAACCCGGCTCCCCTGCGTCTGTTTCAGATAGGCCGCCAGACACATCAGCCCCAGCGGCGGCTCGACCATGTCGTATTGCATGCCCTCGGCGGCGTCGGCGAACAGCAGGGAAAGGTCGAGCAGCAGGATGCGGAAGGGGTTTTCCAGCGGCGCGTCCGGTCGCACGGCGCGCGGCGCAACGTAAGTCCGGTCGAAGTCGGGGGCGGCCATCGGGTCCCCGGTCACCGGCCGCGCCCCGCCCAAATCCTCGGGAGTCAGCCCGGCGGCATCGAGCAGGTCGGCAAGGCTGGCGATCTTCATCGGCAGATAGCTGTCGTATTTGAGGATCAGCTCGTCTTCCGTCATCAGCTTCATCTGCGACGGCAGCACCTGTTTGAGGCGCTCGCGATCCATGAAATAGTCGCTCATGAAGCGCGACTGGAACTCCCGCGCGAAGCCCTTGGAAAACGGCAGGGTATCGGGAAGCTCGTGGTAGGCGAGATTGGTGGAACGGCGGATCGCCTCGCGGGTAATCCCTTGCTCCAGCGCCATCGCCTCCATCTCGGTGTCCGGGTAGATTTTCAGGATGTGCAGATTGGGGAAATGCAGCCAATGAAAGTTCTTCACGAAATCGAGGGTGGCGTAGGCTTCTTCCTCGGTTTCGGTGGGGAAGCCCGTCATGATCTGCATTTCGAGGATCAGGTCGGGATAGGTTTCGGTGATGTAGGAAACGCTCTCCCCAAAGCGGTCCAGGCGCAGATTCTTCTTGATTAGCCTCTGGATGCGCGGCGAGGCCGATTCCAGGGCGACCGCGAGGTTGACCGTTCCCGCTTCCACCAGCAAGTCGATGTAGTCCTTGGAAAGAATGTCGCCGCGCAGGCCGTTGGGAAAGAACAACTGGATACCCAGTTTCGCATCGATGATCTTGCGCAACAAGCGGCTGGAGCTTTCCTGGTCCAGGTTGAACACGTCGTCGACCACCACGAAACGCCGCGCGCCGGCCGCGTAACAGCGGGAGATTTCGGCGAAGATGTTCTCGGCGCTGCGAAAGCGCGTCTTCCGCGACATGATCTTGTGGCAATACAGGCACCCGTAGGGACAGCCGCGCGACGCCTCGATGGAGAAGGTGTGGCGGACCGGGGCGATGCCGATATGTTGGTGATATTTCGCGTAGGAAACCGCGGCGCGGTCGGGGTGGGGCAGATCGTCGTAATTCGCCACCATCGGACGCGGCGTGGTGATGACCGGCTCAACCGCCCGATGCTGCTGCAACAGGGTAAAAGGAATGTCCCGGCACACCCGCTGCTCGGTCAGCAGCAGCGCGGTGCCGCTGTCCTCCAGCATCGCCAGGATTCTTTCCTGCGGATACTCGGGGTCGATGGGCAGATAGCCGCCGCCCGCTTTCAATATCGCCAGCAAGGCCACCGGCAGCGCTTCGCTGCGCGCCATCATCAAGCCCACCACGGAATCCGGCCCGACGCCCTTTTCCCGCAGATAACCGGCCAGACGGTTGGCGCGGGCGTTGAGTTCAGCGTAACTCAGGGTGTTCCCTTCGAACGTCAGGGCAGGGGCGTCGGGCAGGGCGACAGCCCGTTCCTCGAACAGCGCTTCCACCGGAATCCGGTAGGAATACTCCCTGGGCAGGCGGCTCCACTCCTTCATGATCCGCGCCGGCTCGCCATCCGCCACCAGCGGATAGGCGCCGACCTCGCAGTGGGGATTTGCCGCGATGCCTTCCAGGAGGAATTGGAAATGCGCCAGCAAGCCTTGCGCAACGGCAGGTTCGAAAAGGTCTTCGGAATATTCGAGAATCCCCAGATAGCCGTCGTCGCGTTCCAGTAAATACATGACCAGGTCGAAGTGGGAGACGCCGCTGTCCACCGAGACCGTCTCGATGGCCAGCGCCTGGTCGTCGCTGGTCCGGCTGAGCGGGGCGTTCTGCACCACCAACATCACCTGGAACAGCGGGGCGTGGCTGAGATTGCGCTCAGGCGCCAATTCCTTGACCAGTTTTTCGAAGGGCAAATCCTGATGGGTATAGGCTTCCAGGGCGCGCGCCTTGACCCGTTCCAGCAAGGTTTGGAAAGTCGGGTTACCCGCCAGGTCGATGCGAAACGCCAGGGTGTTCACGAAAAAACCGATCAGCGGTTCCAGTTCGCGGCGCCCCCGGTTGGCGATGGGCGAGCCGATCACCAGATCGTCGCCCCCGCCGTAGCGGGAAAGCAGCAGGCCGAAGGCCGCCAGCAGGGTCATGAAGGAGGTCGCTGCGGCGCTCTGGGCGATCTTCTCCAGCCCTTTCCTAGCGGTTGCGCCGACCTGGAAAGTGGCGAGTTTCCCCCGGTAGGTCTGCTCCGCCGGACGCGGTTTGCGGCAGGGCAACTCCAGAACCGGTGGGGCGCCCTCCAGCAGCTTGCGCCAGTAGGCCATCTGGCTTTCCAGAAGCGTTCCGTCGGAGAAACGGTCGCGCTGCCATGCCGCGAAATCGGCGTACTGGACCGGCAACGCCGCCAGCGGCGAGGGCTTGCCGTGCGCGAAAGCGTCGTAAAGTGCGGTCACTTCGCCGGCGATGACACCGGTGGACCAGCCGTCGGAAACGATGTGGTGCATGGTGACCAGCAGGATATGTTCTTCCTGCAGGTCCGCTCCACGCGCCAGACGCAGCAGGCGCCAGCGCAGCAGCGGCCCGGTGGCCAGATCGAAAGCTTCCTGGACATAGGCAACGGCAATCCGGTTCACCTCGATGGATTCTTCATCGCCCCCCGAAAATGGCGGCAAATCGGTGACGCTGAGCGGCAGGAACAGGCGCTCGGCAATCCGCTGAAATGGCTGGCCGTTCTCCGCGAAAAAGCTGGTGCGCAATACCTCGTGGCGGCGGATGATCTCGTTGAGCGCCGCTTCCAGCGCGCCGACGTTCAATGGGCCGCGCAGCCGATAAGCGGCGGGAATGTTGTATACCGCGGCGGCGACCTGGCTTTCCAGTTCGTGTAGGAACCACAGGCGCTCCTGGGCGAAGGAAAGCGGAAGCGGCGCACTTCTCGGCACCAGCGGAATGGATGATTCCCCGCCCTCCCCTTGGCTTTTTCTCTCCTCCAGGTGTTTTTCCCGGAGTTTTTTCAGGAGCAGTTCGCGTTTTTCCGGGGATAACCCCTTCAGCCTTTCCTGCATTTTCGCGCTACCCTTTTGCTTAAAGCCAAATGTTGGCGTTTCCGGAGAGTCCTGCGTCGAAACGACATGACCGCCCCTGAGATGGTTTATCTACGAGGGTTTTCCCCCTCTCAGGCAGGTATGACAAATGGGAGCCGTCATCCCGGCGAAGAGTTTGCGGTTTGAGGCACAAATAATCAAGAAAGTGATATTTGGCCAAGACCACGTTGCGCCAGATCCTCATTTACGATGAGAATCCAGCCAACTTTCTCCACGCGCTTTTCAAAAGTACCACACCCGGCTCGCTGAACGGATAAGGGCATCCCCTATTTAACAATAAGCAATTTCTCCGCGCCTGTTTTAGGCGTTTGTGCTGGACGCAACACTTTATGGCATATACATTATTAGGCGTTAAGTGAGCCACCTCCAGGTTTAACTTAATGAAGCACGAAGGTCTCCAATCATTTAAGCCGTCAGCACATCGACGGCTTTTTTTTGCGCTGGGCCGGGTGAGCTTGATGATTTTCGGATACCCCGGATAGGGCTTATGCCGCAAGTTTTCGGTGGGTAAGCCAAGCGGCGGAATACTCTGCCGGGCTGCCTTATCCCGACGTGGAGTAGCGGCATCTTCAGTTATTAAAATCGAAGATTCAGCGCCGGGCGGCTTGAACCCAAGTGACTTCTTCTTTAATGTTCCAGGGAACGGGAACAAGGGAACAAACCCTGTTCCCTTGTTCTCCAGAAGCATGACCAACCCGACACTGTTCTGGACACGGTGCGCGATACCAGCCGCCACCCGGACACTAATAGCGTAGATGTCACGTAACAAGTCGTTGATGTTGGAATACCCTAATCGAAGTCTGGGGGGCGATGTCTGACTTCCCTGTCATCCGAGGAACATAGCATGCTGGATTTCCATTCTCAGGATACCAATGTATTCCTGAAAAATTTGGTTCAACAGAAACCTTTGTTCGATGAACTGACGTTGGATGAACTCTACCTGCTCTTTGCCAATGCAAACAAAAAAACATTCCATGCCGGCGAGTACATATTGCGGGAAAACGAACTTGGGGACTCCATGTTCATCGTATGGTCTGGCCGAGTCTCAATAATGAAGGCAACCCCAGACGGTCTTGAAGTCGAAGTCACCTATCTCGGCCCGTATGAGGTTTTTGGCGAAATGGCCATCATTGAAAATCTGGTCCGTTCAGCATCGGTTCGGGCTGACACGGATTGTTCGGTCATGGAAATAACCCGCAACAATCTGGCACAAATGCCGGTCGGCGGACGCGAAAAACTATTCCGTAATCTCGCCCGAATCCTCTCTGCACGGTTGCGCGAGACCAATGTGTTTTTGTCTATGATGCTGGCGGGACAAAAGGATATCTAAAACTTCCGCTCATCCAGAATCGATTGTGAAGTTGGGTTGATGAGCTTGATGGCTTCCCGCTTGTCGCTGGTGCGCAGGCTGAACGCGAGTTCAGACTTGGGGTGATAGTGGGATTTTAGGCCGGAAAGAACTTTGGCACGGAAATAGTAGACACTGCCACGTCGCGAGAGACGAGTTTGATAGTTAATGTCAAACACTTTTAGCCAGGGTGCAGCATCCCGGTGTAACACTAAAAGCTCTGCAAGCCCCTGATTATGATAACTTACCAATCAAATCAAAAGAAAAAATGGGATTGGCGGAGAGGGTGTCCGCTTTCCGCCCATTTCACGCCGTCTCAGGCTGAGCAAAAATCCCTTTCGTTTCAATAAGTCGCCATTTCCATCTGTTCCAACTTGCATCATCTTGACGCATGTAATAGCATATCCTTTGAGGGGTACTTTGAGGGGTACTTTGAGGGGTACTTTGAGGGGTAGGAAATGCCTAAGTTTGCTGCGGAAATGTCCGCCATAGTCGTTAGTCGCCTGACCAAGCCGGGGTATCACCGTGTCGGTGGCGTTGCCGGTCTGATCTTGCAGGTTGCCGAAACCGGCGCGAGGAGTTGGATTCTGTGGGCGACCGTGGGCGGGAAGCGCCGGGAAATCGGCCTAGGTGGTTATCCTACGGTGACGCTTGCAGGTGCGAAGGAAGCGGCACGTATTGCTCGTGCCAAGATTAAGGAAGGCATTGACCCGGTAGAGGATGCCCGAGCAAGACGCAGTGAGCTTGCCGCCGCCCGTGCCGCCGCCATGCCATTTCGAGAAGCCGCCGCCGCATACATCGCCGCGCATGAATCAGGATGGAAGAACGCCAAACACGCGGCACAGTGGGGCGCAACGCTCGAAACCTACGCCTATCCCACCCTGGGAAATATCGCTGTTGCCGACATCGAGACGGCACACGTTGTGCGGGTGCTGGAACCTATCTGGACGACGAAAACAGAGACGGCAAGCCGACTGCGCGGACGTATCGAGTCGATTCTGGGCTGGGCAACGGTGCGCGGCTACCGCAAGGGCGACAACCCGGCGCAATGGCGTGGTCACTTGGACACACTGCTACCCGCCAGAAACAAAGTCCAGAAAGTTGAGCATCACGCGGCCATGAATATGGATGCGCTTCCCGGATTCATGCTCGCATTGCGCCAGCAGGCTGGGACGGGCGCGCGCTGCCTTGAGTTCGCCATTCTGACGGCGGCACGATCTGGAGAAGCTCGCGGTGCGACTTGGGCAGAAATCGACTTGGATGCCGCCGTCTGGGTGATCCCAGCTTCGCGCATGAAGGCGGCGAAGGAACACAGGGTGCCGCTATCCGATTCCGCATTGGAATTGCTCCGAAACCTGCCGCGAATGGCCGGGACTGACCTTGTTTTCCCGAACACAAAAAACGCGCCCCTCAGTGATATGACGTTAACCGCTGTCCTGCGCCGCATGGCCGTTGACGTAACCGCGCATGGCTTCCGCTCGACGTTCAGGGATTGGGCCGGGGAAACGACGGCATACCCGCGTGAGGTCATCGAACACGCGCTGGCGCACCAACTTAAAGACAAGGCGGAAGCGGCTTATGCGCGTGGCTCCCTATTCAACAAGCGGCGCAGACTCATGGCGGATTGGGCGAAGCACTGCACCACTGTGGGGACTGTGGCGACCGTGACCCCGATAAGGAAGTCAGCATGATCGAGGAAACGCCCGAAACTGTGGCCGCATACCGGGATTGGCTGGCGAGTAACGACGTATCGAGGCCGCATAGGTCGGGGCGATGGCGCGTTAGGTTGTCCGATACCACGACGGTCAACTTGCTCCCCTACGCGCTGGAGGTCGGAGGCTACTCTTCCGACAATCCGACCCGAGATGATTACGAATTTTTCTGCAAATGGCGCGATTCCGACGAACGACGCCAAAAGCAGAACGCCGCCGGTTATCTGCGTTTCGCGTTTGGCCGCCGCCACAAGTGTGACGGCAACGGCGTATCGCAACGGGGACGAGTGCGCGATATTGCCGCCGACATCCACACTGCCATGCGCTGCTTCGCACAAGGCGACGACCAGGGCGGCAAATCGTCTATGGCTTCGGCGTGGGGTAGCTATATCCTCATGCAGTTCATCGAACAAAAACCAATGGCGACACTCGGGTATCGCGTCACGGAAGCCCATAAAAACCGCGATGACGCGAAGGACAAGCAGGACTTCATCGGCATCGTTCGGGAACTGTCCAAAACACTTTCGCCCGTTCCTCGCACCGTCAAAGAATGGACAGAGCGCCCGGAACTCGCCGCCTACAAGAGAAAATACCCTGGCCGTGACACGCTGCGCGGTTGGATCAAGGAAGCCCTCCCCGGCAGCTTGAAACCCGGCGCACCCAAGAAACATACCGTTACCTGATAGCGGCAATATTGTTAGTCAAAACAACGTCCTACACTGTGTCTACTCAATTCAACGTAGAGCACAGGAGTAAGACAATGAGCCACACCACCACACCACGCGCCGTCCAACAATTCGACAATTTTCCAAATTCCGCGCTTGTTAGCCTCGCAGACGCGGGAACCATCACAGGGCGCTCCCGCGCCAGTCTGTACCGCCATTTCAAGGCCGGAGAACTTACGCTGGTCAAAGTGGGCTGTTCCAGCCGCATCCGAGTTGGCGAGCTTCGCCGTTTGATTGGCGTGGGGGGTGGCGCGCAATGAAAAATACTGAGCAAACCGCCCTTGCCGCCATCGTCCGCTCGACGCTAGACGCGCACCAAGACCTGGGGATTCACGGATTTTTGTGCCGCTACACCAATTCCGCAGCCGGCTTTCAGGCCGACCGTGAAGCTGCATTCGGGCCGGAGTTCGCGCTCGACGTTTCCGCCGTCCTGGAAAGATTGGCAGAACGAGGTTCGGGGGCGCTTACCTTTGCCAAGACGGGCATTAGCCTCGCTTCGTTTTGTTCTCCCACGGTGGACGATTTCACGAAGTGCCCCCCCGTCCGCAAACTTGTGCGCGAAATCCCCCTGGGCGCTGCCATCGTTGCGTGCCTCGTTGCCGGGGTTCCCTTTCGGCGAATTCCCGGAAGTCCAGATGTCAAAATTGGAAGGGGACGGGCATGATTGAAGCCTTGAAACCGTATCCCCAATTCGTCTTGTTCCGCGCACAACCGAGCACAACGCGCAGCGGCAAAACCGACAAAATTCCCTGTGACGCCACAGGGCGACCCTGCAACGCGCACGACCCCGCGAATTGGTGCAACGCGGCCACGGCGGAGGCCGCCGCTCAAGCCCAAGGTCTAGGTATCGGATTCGTTTTGACCGACGCTGACCAATTTTTCTGCTTAGATATTGACGCCTGCCGGGACGGCGAAGGATGGAGCGCCGCCGCGCTTGCCCTCGTTGCGCGCTTTCCTGGCGCGGCTGTCGAAGTCTCCCAATCAGGAAACGGGTTACATATCTGGGGCCGATACATAGGCCCAGCGCCCGTCCACGGCTGCCGCTGCGCTCAACTCGGGGCCGAACTCTACAGCTCGCGGCGATTCATCGCATTGGGCCTTCCCGGTGCGACCGGCGACGCTTCGACTGACTGCACGGCGGCACTCGCCACTGTGGTTGCCGATCTGTTCCCGACGACCGCGCCGACCACGGCAACCACAACCACATGCACGGACGGCGGCGCTGATCCTGCCGACGATGACGCCCTTGTGGCGCGAATGCTCGCGGCGCCGCAATCGGCTGCTGCCGCATTTGGCGGCAAGGCGAGCTTCAAAGAGTTGTGGGACGCCGACGCCGACGCGCTAGGCCGTGCATTCCCCGATGCTGGCGGTGGCCGCGCCTTTGACGCCAGCGCCGCCGACGCTGCCCTGGCCCAGCACCTCGCATATTGGGCCGCCAAGGACGCGGCGCAGATGGAACGATTGATGCGCATGTCCGGCCTGGCGCGTGAGAAATATGACCGCCCGGACTACCTGGCGCGAACCATCACGAAGGCCATTGAGCGGCAAGAGAACGTGTATCGCCCGCCTGTGGCCACCGCCACGGCTTGGACGATTGCGCCCTTCGAGGACGCCTTGACGCCCGACCTGAGCCACGACCAACTTGCCCTTGACCTGGGCCGCGCAGGCTGGGCGCGGGATGCCCGGCACGTCCCGGCGTGGGGGTACTGGTTATTTTGGAACGGTGCGCGATGGGTGAAGGACGACCGCTTGCAGGCTATGACGGCGGTCAGGGATTTCCTCAGAGCCAAGGCGGGGCAGCTTGTCGCGTGGTCAGAACGTAAGGCCGCCGCCAGCCCGCCCGACGACGCGCAGAAGCTGCTGGCGGCTACGAAACGGAAGGCCGCCGATTTGCGTAGCGCCGCGACGCGCGCCGCCGTTGAGCTGACGGCACGTAGTAACGCCGATCTAGTGGCGGCGGTCGAACAATTCGACGCTTCCGCCGATCTGCTGGGTGTACCTGGCGGCGCGGTAGATTTGCAGACCGGCGAGCTACGCGCCCCAGCCCGTGGCGATTACATCACCAAAAGCGCCGCGCTTGACCCCGCACCTCCCGGAACCGCTGCCCCCCTGTGGATGGCGTTTCTCGCCCGCGTCTTTGGCGGCGACACGGCCATGATTGCTTTCGTCCAGCGAGCGGCAGGCTATGCGTTGACCGGCCACACGCGGGAGCAAAAGTTGCTGTTTCTCTATGGGAACGGCGCGAACGGAAAAAGCGTGTTTTTGAACACATTGCAATGGCTTCTCGCAGACTACGCCAAGCGAGCACCCGCTGAAACCTTCCTCGACTCGAAGGGTGAACGCCATCCCACGGAACTTGCCGGTCTTCGCGGTGCGCGCCTTGTGGTCGGCAGTGAGTTGCCACCTGGACGCACATGGAACGATGCCGTCATAAAAGATTTGACGGGCGGCGACATTATCACGGCGCGATATATGCGCGGAGATTTTTTCGAGTTTGCGCCGCAGTTTTCCCTGTTCATCGCCGGGAACCACCTGCCGACATTCCGGGGAGTGGATGAGGCTATCCGCCGCCGTGTCCTTCTCGTGCCGTTTACCGTAACTATTCCCGCCGGGGAACGTGACCTGGAATTGCCCGACAAGCTCAAGGCCGAGGGCGCGGCAATTCTTCGCTGGTGCATTGATGGCGCGGTAGCGTGGCACCGCGAAGGCTTGAACCCGCCCGCAAGCGTGGCCGCCGCAAGCGCGGACTACCTGGACGGCGAGGATATGCTTGGTGAATTCTTGGCCGACTGCATGATTCAATCGACCAGCGGCGCCGCAAAGATAGCGGACATCTACCAGCGCTTCGCAAGCTGGACTGCCCAGCGTGGCTTGCATACACCTTGGAGCCAACACGCCTTAACCCGGTCACTTGGGGAGCGTGGCCTATCGGTGCAACGCAAGACAGACGGGCGCTACCTACTTGGCCACACGTTGCGAGGTAGTGCGTGGGGCGGGTAGGGCGGTCGGTATCTCTGGGGCTTTTTATCCGGGACACCGAGTGGTATCTCATTTGGGGAAAAAATTCCCCCCATGAACCAAATCAACAAATGAAAGGAACGAAAAATGGCAGGAGTGAAGGGACGAAGCGGCGGAGCAAGAGCCAATTCAGGCGGGAAGCGCGCCGGGGCTGGTCGGAAGCCGTCCCCCAAGGTGTTGCTGACCGCCACGCCTGCACCGCAGACGGACGACGCCGACAAAGCGCCAGTGATCGAGATTCCGCAGGACGGAGAACCCGCCTCCTTGGCTTTTCTGCGTTCAGTAATGCACCACCCCGACCTTGATGTGCGCATCCGCATGGAGGCCGCCAAGACGCTCGCACCGTATGAAGCGACACGCAAGGGCGATGTGGGCAAGAGGAAGGACGCGGCAGACGCGGCGAAAAAGGCAGGCACCGGGAAGTTTGCGCCATCGTTACCGCCGCGCACGGCAAGCGTTTTGCCCTTTCCGCCACAGGATTCCACCGAGCGGGAATAGCCGACCGCGCTGGTGTTTTCATTCACAGGGGGCAGCCGTATGACTGTTATGACTGTTTCTTACTTTTTATCCGTCCTAGCAAAATTCCTCAAAAATTCACATACGGCCTATATAGAGAAAACAGTCATAACAGTCATGGAGGGGCATCGAAGCGGAAAAATGCGGCTGCCCCCTGTGAATGAAATGGCGCTTGGCCGGAATTGAGTTTGCGCTAAAGCAAGCCAGTTTGCGGGCGGTGCAATCGTGATTGCCGCGTGTGGCGCTACGCGATACAATGAACTATGATTAAAACATTCCGGCATAAGGGGCTGCAATCCTTTTTCGAGAAGGGGAGCATGGCAGGCATCCAGCCCACACATGCCCCACGGCTGGCCGCCATGCTACGCCGCCTGAACGAAACGACCAACGCCCAAGGCATGAACTTGCCGGGTTGGCGCCTGCATTCGTTGAAGGGGCAGGAACTCAAGGGGCATTGGTCGGTTTGGGTTAACGGTAACTGGCGCATGACCTTCACATTCGAGGGGGAAAACGCTGTGCTGGTCGATTATCAGGATTACCACTGAAAGGAAATTGAACATGGGCAAAATGTATAATCCGCCGCACCCCGGTCTGACCCTGCGTGACGACGTGCTGCCGGCGCTGGGGCTGTCTGTGACCGTGGCCGCGCAGCAATTGGGCGTGGCGCGCGTGACGCTTTCCCGTGTGCTGAATGGCCGCGCCGCTATATCCCCGGAAATGGCGCTACGTCTTGAGGCTTGGCTAGGTGTGGAGCGTGGCGGCGAAGCACGCCTATGGCTGGCCGAACAAAGCGCCTATGACATGTGGCAGGCAGAACAGCGATTCAAGGCACTTGCGCCAAAAATACAGCCCGCTCCCGCCGCGCATGAGCTGGCGGCAGCGTGAAAACCTTGAAAATCCTCAAGCAATAAATGATGAATGTGGCTCACCCAGTGAGCCACATAGGTGAGAGAATGAATACATCTTTTACCGCTATAATCATTTTCCTCCCCATAAAAACAACCAGATGATGAACTCCTCAGCCCTGCGTCCGCGTGACCGTGATGCCTTGATCCAATCCCTACGTGCTGGCGTCACTCCCCGTATGGGAACCAAGCATATTCAGGTGGGGCGTGACGCCGAAATTGCCGCGCTGGATAAAGACCTTGACCGCATCGCCGAAGGCGGCGCGGCTTTCCGCCTGGTTATCGGTGAATATGGCTCAGGCAAGACCTTCTTCCTGAATCTGGTGCGCGGCGAGGCCATGGAGCGCCAAATTGGTCGTCGCTCATGCCGACCTCAACCCCGGTCGCCGCCTGCACGCCTCCGGGGGTGAAGCCCGCAGCCTGTATGCCGAACTCACCAAAAATCTGGCGACGCGCACCAAACCGGGTGGCGGCGCGCTAACTGTGGTGGTCGAAAAATTCATCACCACTGCGCTGGCCGAAGCTCGCAAAGAAGGGCGCAACCCCACCGACATCATTCACGAGCGGCTAGAACAACTGAACGAACTGGTCATGGGATACGACTTCGCCGCCGTTATCGCCGCCTACTGGCGCGCCCACGAAGCCGATGACGACACCCTCAAAACCAACGCCATCCGCTGGCTGCGCGGCGAATTCAGCGCCAAGACCGATGCCCGCGCCGCACTTGGCGTGCGCGAGATCATCGGTGATGCCGCCATTTACGACCAGATTAAACTGCTTGCCCGTTTTTGCCGCCTGGCTGGCTACAATGGCCTGCTGATTTGCCTGGACGAAATGGTCAACCTCTACAAACTTGCCAACACCCAGGCGCGCAACGGCAATTACGAACAAATCCTGCGCATCCTCAACGACCTCGAACAAGGCAGCGCAGAAGGCTTGGGCTTCCTGCTTGGCGGCACCACGGAATTTCTCACCGACCCGCGCCGGGGGCTATACAGCTACCCCGCCCTGCAATCCCGCCTGGCCGAAAACCCCTTTGCCCGCAACGGACTCATCGACCTGTCCGGCCCCGTGCTCAAGCTCAACAACCTCAGCCGCGAACAATTCGCCGCGCTGCTGGGCAAGCTGCGCGATGTTTATCAAGGCCCGCAGCCCGAACGCATCTTGCTGCCTGATGCTGCCATTTCTGCTTTCATGGCTCATTGCGAACAACGCATCGGCGAAGCCACTTTCCGCACCCCGCGCACCACCATCATCGCATTCCTCGGGCTGTTGGCGGTGCTGGAGCAAAATGCGGGAGCGGCATGGCAGGATTTGCTCAAACACACTACTGTCGCGGCAGATCGGGAACTGGAGATTGCCGGGATAGGCGACGAACTGGTTAACCTGACATTGTGATGTGATGGAAATCAGCCCTTCCAGCGGCAGCATCGGCGATTTTATCGATCATGGCGATGGCACGTGATCTGATAAAGCTCTTCTTTCGTTGCGCCATGGGCAGAATCGGCGATTTTATCGATCATCGCGATGGCACGGTGACGGACACCCGCACCGGGCTGATGTGGATGCGTTGCGCGTTGGGGCAAACCTGTGATGGTACGACTTGCGTTGGAGAGGCTAAAGGCTACTCATGGGATGAGGCTATGGCGCTACGCCATAGATTTGCGGGTTATGGCGACTGGCGGTTACCGGATGTTGATGAGTTAAAAAGCATCGTCAATAAAACCGGTGGTCGCCCGACCATTGACGCCGCTGCATTTCCAAATACGCCAAAACGAAGTTTCTGGTCGGCTTCGACTTATGCCGGGGATTCGAGTTACGCGTGGTACGTCAATTTCAATAATGGCGACGGCAACATCAGCAATAGTCCGAACAACTTCACCTATGTTCGTCTCGTGCGCGGCGGACAGTCTTTGGGCGCTTTGAATTGCGATGCTATCGACAAAGCAACCATTTCGCCCGTTAAGGAAACCCCCACGGCTATTCGAGTTGAAACTCATAGGGATGCGCCTGCCAACATCATAGATTCGCCCATTCGAGAGAAATCATGCTTTGCGCGATGGATGAGACGGAGACGATTCACCGACATCATTGATTCGCCAATTTGCGAGGAAGTATCGGGCAACTTTGTTATCCGCAGTGATGGCACGGTCACGGACACCCGCACCGGGTTAATGTGGATGCGTTGCGCGCTGGGACAACCCTGGGATAACACAGCTTGCGCTGGTGAGGCTCAAAAACCCAACTGGGATGGGGCGATGGCGTTACGCCACGACTTTGCGGGTTATGGCGACTGGCGATTGCCGGATATTGATGAGTTAAAAAGTATCGTCAATAAAACCCGAGGTCACCCGGCCATCGACACTGCCGCCTTTCCAAAAACGCCGTGCTCGATTTTCTGGTCGGCTTCGGCTTATGCAAGTGGTTCGGGCGGCGCGTGGTACGTCGATTTCGGCAATGGCTACGACGGCACCCGCCATAAGGCACTCAGCGCCTATGTTCGTCTGGTTCGCGGCGGACAGTCTTTGGGCGCTTTGAATGGCGATGCTATCGACAAGGCAACCAACACTCCCGCCGAGGAAGCCCCTGTGGCTATTCAGAGTGAAACCCATAAGGATACTTCCATCAAGATCATTGATTCGCCCATACAAAAGGAGGTGCCAGACAACTTTGTGGCTCGCAGGGATGGCACGGTTACGTACACCCGCACTGGGTTGATGTGGATGCGCTGCGCGCTGGGGCAAACCTGGGATGGCAAGACTTGCGTTGGAAATGCCAAAGGCTACACCTGGGATGAGGCGATGGCGCTACGCCATAGCTTTGCGGGTCATGACGACTGGCGATTACCGGATATTGACGAGTTAAAAAGCATTGTCGATAAAGCCAGAGGTTACTCAGCTATTGACACTACTGCATTTCCAAACGAGCCGGGCCGGGCTTTCTGGTCGGCTTCGGCTTATGCCGGCAATTCAGAACTCGCGTGGATCGTCAATTCCAGCAATGGCCGCGACGGCCCCGGCTATAAGACAATCAGCGACTATGTCCGTCTGGTTCGCGGTGGACAGTCTATGGCCGCTTTGGATGTCGATGCTATCGACAAAACAATCAATTCTCCCGCCCAGGAAGCGCCCGTGGCTATTCGAGTTGAAACTCATTGGGATGCGTCTGCCAGCATCGTTGATTTGCCTATTCGAGAAGAAACACAGAGCAACTTTGTTGCTCGCAGTGATGGCACGGTCACTGACACCCGCACCGGGTTGATGTGGATGCGTTGCGCGCTGGGGCAAACCTGGGATGGCACAGCTTGCGCTGGTGAGGCTAAAGGCTGCTCATGGGGTGAGGCGATGGCGCTACGCCATAGCTTTGCGGGTTATGACGACTGGCGATTGCCAAGTATTGATGAGTTAAAAAGCATTGTCGATAAAACCCGAGATGGCCCGGCTATTGATACCGAAGCGTTCAAGGGCACTTCTATAAATCCACCGATTTCTCCCGCATAACGACACGGTAGTTTGAATTTGAACAAAGAGCTGTCAAACGAGAGGTTTTTGTCGTCATTGCCCCTATTTTTCGATCATATTCACGCCATTCCCGGCATTGCGGACGCAGCTACCCTGCCGAACTTGAACACCTTCAGGCGAATCAGCGTCTCGGTTCGCTTGAGGTTGTACGTCAGATTCATCAAGCCCACTCCCACCGCCGCGCGCGCCGCGCCGATGCTGCGCAGGAAGATGCCGCCCATCTCGTTCTCC
>JAGXQV010000141.1 GCA_018336195.1 Sulfuricella sp.
CCCGCCGCTCACCACCGGGCAGGCTTACCCGGCCGGCGGGCGCCCCTGGCCGCACCGTTTTTTCGCTTTTCCCGTGACGCTGTCCGATGCGCCGCGCTATTTCTATGTGCGCGTACACACCCAGGGCGCGATGGCGTTTCCGCTCGCGCTGTGGGAGCCGGCGGCCTTCGCCGCCCGGAACCTGGCGTCCTATTTCGGCCTGGCGCTGTATTTGGGCGGGCTGCTGGCGCTGCTGGGCTACAATTTCCTGCTCTTCGTGTCGTTGCGCGAACGCGCTTTCCTGCTCTATACGCTGTTCGCGGGTAGTCTGTGGTGCGCCCAGGCCGTGCGTAGCGGTATCGCCCAGCAATTTCTCTGGCCGGGCGCGGTGGTCTGGCCCGGCGTCTTGCACCCGGTGCTGTTCACCGTGACCATGGCGTTCGGCATCTTTTTTACCCAGGCTTTCCTGCAAACCCGCGAGCATTTGCCGCGCCTGCACCGGGCCTTGCGGCTGGTGGGTGTTTTCTGGCTGCTGGTCGCGCTATCGCCCTGGTTCGGCATTGCGAGGCAGACGATAGACGCGGCGCTGCCCGTGGAGGTGATCCCCACCGTCGGTCTGATCGTCGCCGCCGGCGTGCTGGCGCTACGCGCCGGCAACCGGAGCGCGCGCTATTTCCTGCTGGCCTGGGGCGTGTTGTGCGCGGGCGCCATCGTGAGCGCGCTACGCAGTTTCGGCTGGCTGCCGGGCGGCGTCCTGACCGACTATGCGGTGGCGATTTCCTCGTCCATCGAGATGGTGTTGCTTTCCTTCGCCTTGGGCGAACGATTCCGCTTCGAGCGCGAGGCACGCGAAAAAGCGCAGGCCGACGTGCTCGAAGCCCGGCAATCGCTGATGGCGTCATTACGCGAATCGGAAGCACGGCTGGAAAAAACAGTGGCGGTTCGTACCGAGGCGCTGGCGGTGGCGCTACGCAGCAAACAACAACAGTTCCTCCGCTATGTGCGTTTCGGCGCGCTGATCGCCCACGAATTCCGCAATCCGCTCGCGGTTATCAAGAGCCAGTTGGCGCTGGTCGGCATCGAGCGCGAACACGGCATCGACAACGCCGAACGCCGTATCGCCGCCGTCGTCGGCGCCGCCGGACGGCTGGAGAGGCTATTCGAGGAATGGCTGCGCAACGACCGCCTGCGCGAGCAGATGCACCAGATCGTTTTGTCCCGCGTCAATCTCGCCCAGTGGCTGGCCGACGCGGTGGAAGAGTGCCGGCGCTACCATCCGGCCCATGCCATCGACCTGCGCCTGCCGCCGACGCTGCCGGGCATTCTCGCCGATGCGTCGTTGCTGCGTATCGCCTTGCGTAACTTGATCGACAACGCCGCCAAGTACGCCTCCGGCGGAACGTCGATCGGCGTGGCGGCAAAGATTCGCGGCGAGCGGGTGGGGCTGGCCGTGTCCGATCAGGGGCCATGCATTCCCCAGGAGCGGCGCGATGCCATTTTTCTCGAATATGTGCGCGGCAAACACGCCGATTCGATTGGGGGGATGGGACTGGGGCTGGCCTTCGTCAAGCGCGTCGCCGAACTGCATCAGGGCGAGATTGAACTGACCTGCGCGGAGGGCGGCGGCAACTGCTTCTGCCTGTGGCTGCCGTTAACCGTCGTCGCGGAGGAAAGCCATGAGTTGCGTAGGCTGGGGTGAGCTTGCGAACCCCAGCGAATTTGTCACCGTTGTGCTGGGGGTCGTGCCTCATTCCAGCCTACGAAGCTGGCTGGGGCTGCCGTTAACTATCGCCGAGGAGGAAAATCATGGGTAAAAGGATGCAAATCCTGATTGTCGAGGATGAGCCGGATTTGTGCGAGGCGATGGCGTCTTTTCTTATCCTCGATGGGTACTCGGCCCACGGGGTGGGCAGCGCTACGGCGGGCGCCGCGTGGCTGCGCGGGAACGCGGTCGACATTGTCATCCTCGATGTCGGCCTGCCGGATGCGGACGGCATTGCCTGGCTCAAGGACAATCCGGTGATGCGCGGCAAGGGTTTGATCGTCACCACGGCGCGCGGCGAACTCGACGACCGCCTGCGCGGGCATGCCATCGGTGCCGACGCCTACCTGGTCAAGCCGGTCGAGTTCGCCGAGTTGCGCCTGGTGGTGCGGAATATCGCGCGTCGGCTGACGCCGGTTCGGCCGGCGGGTTCCGCCGATTGGCGGCTTGACACCGTCACCTGGACGCTCGCGGCCGGGAATGGCAAAACGGTGCGATTGAGCCACTCCGAAGCGGTGTTGCTCAACGCCCTGGCCGCCAGCCCCGGCGAGACGGTTGTCCGGAATGCCCTGATCCGCGCGCTCGGCCAGTCCCCCGCGATATACGACCCCCGCCGCATGGAAATCATGGTGCGGCGTTTGCGCAACAAGGTAAAAACCGAAACCGGCGACGACCTGCCCCTGACCACCGTCCACGGCCTGGGTTACGCATTCACCGCCGCCATCTTGATGAGTGACGCTCCTGCGGTTTAACCTATTTCTCAGTCAGCTTCGCATCGCCGGCTGATCGCACATAAACAGGAACCAGCCGGAGTTTGTCCGAACTGTTCGGTTGCCCCCGCCCAAGTCTCCCCATTGTTGAGATCAGCAGAACATGCAGAGGTATCTGCGCCGCCGGCTAAACGCAAGGCGATTACTCGGACGACGATGCCAGGGCAAGTGATCCGCAAGACCGTTACGTGTTAGCCCTAAACACGAAGCCACCCCCGTCAAAATCAACGCGGATGACATCCTTCGGCCCGAAGTGTCCGGCCAGGATTTCCTTCGCCAACGCGTTCTCCAGATGTGCCTGGATCGCCCGTTTCAACGGTCTCGCGCCGAAGATCGGATCGAAGCCGGCGCTGGCCAGTTCGCTGAGCGCCGCCTCGCTGACTTCCAGCTTCATTTCCATCTGCGCCAGGCGCTTGTCGAGGTATTGCAACTGGATGCGCGCGATCGATTTGATATGCGCTTCGTCGAGCGCGTGGAACACCACCACTTCGTCGATGCGGTTGATGAATTCCGGGCGGAAATAGGTTTTCACCTCGCCCATCACCGCCAGCTTGATCACCTGGTAATCGTCGCCGGACATCTGCTGGATCATCTGGCTGCCCAGGTTGGAGGTCATCACCACCACGGTATTCTTGAAATCGACGGTACGCCCCTGGCCGTCGGTCATGCGCCCGTCGTCGAGCACTTGCAGCAGCACGTTGAACACGTCGGGGTGGGCTTTTTCCACTTCGTCGAGGAGGATCACGCTGTAGGGCTTGCGCCGCACCGCTTCGGTCAGGTAACCGCCCTCCTCGTAGCCGACATAGCCGGGCGGCGCGCCGATCAGGCGCGACACCGAATGTTTCTCCATGAATTCACTCATGTCGATGCGGATCAGATGTTCCTCGCTATCGAACAGGAAGCCGGCCAGGGTCTTGCACAACTCGGTCTTGCCCACGCCGGTCGGGCCGAGGAACAGGAACGAGCCGTAGGGCCGGTTGGGGTCGGCCAGGCCGGCGCGCGAGCGACGGATAGCGTCGGCCACCAAGCGTACCGCCTCGTCCTGGCCGATCACCCGCTGGTGGAGCTGGTCTTCCATTTTCAGGAGCTTGTCGCGCTCACCTGCCATCATCTTGGACACCGGGATGCCGGTGGCGCGCGACACTACTTCGGCGATTTCCTCGGCACCGACCTGGGTGCGCAACAGCTTGTGGGTGGACTGGTCGGGTGCCTCGCTGGTATCCGCGTGCTTCAACTGCGCTTCCAGTTGGGGAATCCGCCCGTATTGCAGTTCCGAAACCTTCTGCCAGTCGCCCTTGCGCTTGGCGGCTTCCATTTCCACCTTGAGCTTGTCGAGTTCTTCCTTGATGTGCTGGCTGCCCTGCACCTGGGCTTTCTCGGCCTTCCATACTTCTTCCAGGTCGTTGTATTCGCGCTGCAACTTGACGATTTCGTCGTCGAGCAGGGCCAAGCGTTTTTTCGAGGCCTCGTCCTTTTCCTTCTTCACGGCTTCGCGCTCGATCTTCAACTGGATCAGGCGACGGTCGAGCTTGTCCATCACTTCCGGCTTGGAATCGATTTCCATGCGGATCCGCGCCGCCGCTTCGTCGATCAGGTCGATGGCCTTGTCGGGCAGGAAGCGGTCGGTGATGTAGCGATGACTCAATTCCGCCGCCGCAATAATGGCCGGGTCGGTGATGTCCACGCCGTGGTGCAGTTCGTATTTCTCCTGCAAACCGCGCAGGATGGCGATGGTGTCCTCGACGCTGGGTTCGTCCACCAGCACTTTCTGGAAACGCCGTTCCAGCGCGGCGTCCTTCTCGATGTACTTGCGGTATTCGTCGAGCGTGGTGGCGCCGATGCAATGCAACTCACCCCGTGCCAGCGCCGGCTTGAGCATGTTGCCGGCGTCGATGGCGCCTTCCGCCTTGCCTGCGCCGACCATGGTATGCAGTTCGTCGATGAAGAGGATGATGCGCCCTTCGTCCTGGGCGACCTCTTTCAGCACCGCTTTCAGGCGCTCCTCGAATTCACCGCGATACTTGGCACCGGCCAGCAGCCCGGCCATATCGAGCACCAGCACGCGCTTGTTTTTCAGGGTTTCCGGCACCTCGTCGTTAATGATGCGCTGCGCCAAGCCTTCGACGATGGCGGTCTTGCCCACGCCGGGTTCGCCGATCAGCACCGGGTTGTTCTTGGTGCGGCGCTGCAACACTTGAATCGCGCGGCGGATTTCGTCGTCGCGCCCGATCACCGGGTCGAGCTTGCCGAGGCGGGCGCGTTCGGTGAGATCGAGGGTGTATTTTTTCAGGGATTCGCGGCTCCCTTCGGCTTCCTGGCTGGCCACGTTCTCGCCGCCGCGCACCGCGCTGACCGCCTGTTCCAGCGCGGGTTTGGAGGCGCCGTGTTCCTTCAGCAAGCGCCCGGTTTCGCCCTTGTCGTCGCACACCGCGAGCAGGAACAATTCGCTGGCGATAAACTGGTCGCCGCGCTTTTGCGCTTCCTTGTCGGTGAGGTTGAGCAGGTTGCCCAGATCGCGCGACACGGAAACCTCGCCGCCGTGCCCCTCCACCCTGGGCAGGCGCTCGATGGCTTTCTTGAGGGCATCGCGCAGGGCCGGCACGCGCACTCCGGCACGTTGCAGCAACGACGCGGTACCGCCGTCGTCCTGCCCGATCAGCGCCAGCAGCAAATGCTGGGCCTCGATGAACTGGTTGTCCTGGCCGATCGCCAGGCTCTGGGCGTCGCTGAGGGCTTGCTGGAACTTGGTGGTGAGTTTTTCGAAACGCATGGGGCTATCCTTTCACAAATATGCTCGACTGCCCCATAGATGGGGAAATCACCGCGCATTTCAAGGGCTGGGATTTTTCCCCCAACGCCCAAGGTTTCGACTAAACTTTCGCCGACAATAATCCATGAAAAGGGAGGCGGCATGATTAACCTGACGGCACTCACCCAGCCACGCATCGAGGATCCGATTGCCCTTGAGGAATACAAGGACGATCTGGCTGATCTTGCACAGAAAATCGAACAGGATGTCGCCCGCCTGAAGCGTACCCCGGACGACCGCACCATCATCGCCAACCTGTTTCGCGCCGTCCACAACATCAAGGGCGACGCCTCCCTGTGCAAGGTGGAAATGGGCGTCATCATCTCCCACCCCATCGAAAACCTGCTCGGCAGGCTGCGCGAAGGGGCGCTGGAATTCACCGAGCAACTCGGCGAAGTCATCCTGCTCGCCGTGGATCGCCTGGAACTGGCGGCGGAATCGCTGATTGCCGGCAAGCCCATCAGCCATCTGAAACTGGTCGAACTGGCCCAAGGCCTGGAAGCCATGGATCATGCCCCGACTCAGGATCTCCCCGATGCCTACGCACGGGTGATCGAAGCGGTGACCGGCTTCCATCCCGCGCTGGGCCGCACCCACGTTGCCGAAAAGAAGCCCGCTGCGCCGCGCGCCAGCGAAACCCAGTCGGTCGATTTGCGGTTTTTCCATTCCCTGGCGCAACGCTTCGAAGCGCGCTCCCCGCATTTCAAGGGGCGCAACGCGCGAATTACCCGGCTCGCCCTGGAAACCAACCAGGTCGCGGGCAACCCGGTCGACCCCCTGCAACTTTGGGCTGCGGTTTACTTGCACGACGTGGGCATGATGTTCCTGCCCGAATCGGTATGGCTGAAAGTCGGCCAGATGAGCGCGGACGACAAGAAAGTGCTGATGCTCCACCCCAGCTACGGCGCGGGCATCCTGGAACGCATTCCCGGCTGGGAAGAAGCCGCCCGCATCGTCCTGCAGCACCACGAAACCCCCGACGGCGCCGGCTACCCCAACAAGCTCAAGGGCGAAGCCATCTGCACCGGCGCAAAAATCCTCGCCATCGTCGATGCCTTCGAAGCCGTCATGCTCAAGCATAGCCACCGCGGCCATAGCCGCTCGATGTTGCGCGCCATCGCCGAAGTCAATGCCTGCGACAACCAATTCGCCCAGGAACTGGTGGGGCCATTCAACAGCGTAGTCAGGAAGATGATTGAGAGCTAAGCGCAACAACCCGGGATTCCCCCGATGAAAATAAAATCTCTCACCGCCGTGCTTGCTGCCACCTTGGCAGCCGTGTTTCTCCTGCTCGCCTACGTACTCCTGCAAATCCGCCTGGACGGCCAGCTCAACGCCAGTCAGAGTTTCTTCCTGCAGTTGGCGATCGATATCGTCGGCGCAACCTTCTTCGGCATTCTGCTGGTCGGCAGCTACATCCGCCAGACCATCGTCGCCCCGGTAGCAGAGTTGGTAAAACACACCGAGCAGGTTGCCGCCGGCAACTATGCGGCACGTTGCGATATCCGCACCCACAACGAACTGGCCGCACTGGGTAATGGCTTCAACGACATGTCCGCCGCCATTGAGGACGACATCAAAGCACGCGAGCAGGCCGAGCAGGCGCTGCTGGCTGCGAAGAACCAGCTCGAAGCGCTGGCCCACGTGGACGGTCTGACCAACATCCCCAACCGGCGCTTTTTCGACGAACGCCTCGCCACCGAATGGCGGCGTGCCCGGCGCGCCCAATTGCCGCTCGCCCTGTTGATGATAGACATCGATTTTTTCAAGCCGTACAACGACAACAACGGGCATGGCGCGGGCGACGAATGCCTGAAAAAAGTCGCCGCCGCGCTGGCCCAGGCGCTGGTGCGCCCCGCGGATTTGATCGCCCGTTACGGCGGGGAGGAATTCGTTGCGCTATTGCCGGAAACCCACAAGGAAGGACTGTTGCAGATCGCCGAACGCCTACGCGAGGCGGTGGCTGGCCTGGATCTACCCCACCCTCATTCCCGCTCCGCTTCGCATGTCACCATCAGCCTGGGCGGCGCAACCCTGGTTCCGCCACTGGAAGGAGAACCCGCCACCCTGCTCGCGGCGGCGGATGCAATGCTCTACCGCGCCAAGGAACGAGGCCGCAACCGGGTTTGCGTCGAAGAAGAAGGGTAATCCCCTCTCCCCACCATCAGCGGAGTTGCGCCGGTGTCGGGGGCGGCGTATTGGGCGGGGGGTAGGCAATCGGCGACGCCGGCGGCTGGGCGGTCGCGGGGGGCGGCGGATAAGTCGGAGCGGGTGCGAGCGGCTGAACCGCTGGACGCGCTTCGCTGAAGCCGCGCGAAGTCACGGGCACCTTGTGTCCCTTGGCGTACATGCACTGCTGGTAACCGTAATCGTAGCGCCGTTGCGCCCCATACGAAGAAACCGACGCGCTCTCCGCACCGGCCATACTACCGACCAACAAGCCCACGCCGGCACCGCTGGCTGCGCCCCGGTTGCCGCCGAGGGCCGCTCCAGCGGCTGCCCCCACCACCGTACCGACCGCCGCGCTGAGTACACCGCTATCGACGGCGGCCCTGTCCGGGGTTACGCCGTTCACCTGCTGGTTGGCATACATGCGGCAATCCAGATCGTCGGCACGAAATTGCTCGAAAGTCTTGGTACTCCCCGGCAAGACCAACATGCTCGGCCCGCTCGGAACACTGACGCACCCGGCAAGCCCCGCCGCCAAAAGGACAGTCATCCCGATTCGCTTGGTCATCATCATTTCCCCCTTGTTCATTGCTGCGGCACCGCAGGCGCCACCTTTTGCCAGCCCAGCGGACAGCTTTTCACGTAGGGATAATAGCCCTGCGGATCAGTACAGTAGTACCAGTAGGATTCCGGAGCGGGAGCGGGCGCCTGAACAGCGGGAGGCACCGGAGCCGGCGCGGGTGCCTGAATAGCCGGGGGCGGCTGCACGGTTAGCGCGGGGGGGATGTCCGTCCGCTCGATATAAACCGGCGGGGTGGGCGGCACCACGACCATCGGCTGGTACGGTGGATAAGGCGGATAATAATAACGGGGCGGATAAGCGTACCAAGGCCATGCCGGCCCTGGTCCCAAATAAATCCCCACGCTGCCGTGCACGTGCCCCCTCGAATAACCATCGTGATGATCACGTGCCGAGGCCGTTCCGCTCGTGCAGGTTACGGCCAAGAACGACGTCAGCATTAACACCTTGGCCCATTTCATGATTGACTCCTTCCCGGCGATGCCGGGTATTCCGGTTACTTCGTCGTAGTCGAGGTACTCGAAGCCGTGCTCGACGAAAGCACTTCCGAGCGGCGCAACAGATATTCCACCAGTCCTTCGTTATCGCGCAGCGCACCTTCTTGCGCGCAGGTGCTGGTGTTCTTGCCGGTGAACAGGCGCGTTGCCTGGTCGAATGCCCCTTGCAATGTAACGGGACAACCGTGGTTAAGGTTGACGTGGTCGTCGAGGTGCTGATGCTATCTGCCAAGGCGGCAGCACCGTTCAGGGTGAATAGGCCACCACCATCAAGGTAAGAGCGATTCGTGCGGCCCTCCGTTCCGCTCCGCTTCAAGTATAGGCCGCAGCTATCCGGGCGTCAGGGTTTCCGCGCCCGGCGCTGCCCATGGTGGCTGAACTGCTCGTCGAAAATCTTCTGTTGGGCAGGCGTGAGCACCGCGTAAAAAGTCTTGAGTGCGGCCAGATGACTGCTCATCTTGGTTTCACGGTCCTTCATGAACGACAACATCTTTTCCATGCGTTCCGGGGCCGTGAGTTGGGAAAGCGCTTTCCAGTCGGGCCGCGCGGCCTGTTCACCGGGTTTGATCTGCTCGGCGAAGGCTTTCCAGGCGGCTTCCTGATCTTCTTTCAACGCCAGCTTGTCGTGCAATTCGGCTTGCCGTTTGGCCATTCGCGCGGCAAACTGTGCCGTGTCGAAATTCTGGGCAGCGCAAGCACCCCGCCGTTCCATGGGTTGGGCATGGACCGCCACCGTGGATATACCCAGACCGCTGGCAACCAATCCGGCCAGCAGCATTTTTTGCAGTTTGTTCATGATTCGCTCCTGAAAAATGTGCTTCTTGCACGCTTCCCATTTGAGCACCGGGTTGTATCGCCAGTTTGTTATATTTGTATCGTTGCATGTCGCCCCATGGCGCCGACACATAAAATTACAATCCGTTTTTCCTGCCTGGAAAAGCTTGCGGCATAATTCAGCCCATGGAAACCCCACCCTGCATACTGGTTGTCGATGACGACCGCGAAATCCGTACCCTGCTGGCCGAATACCTCGATGCCAACCAATTCCGCACCCTCACCGCCGCCGATGGCGCGGGGATGTGGCGGGCGCTCGACAGCGCGCGCATCGATCTGATCGTGCTCGACCTCACCCTTCCCGGCGAGGATGGCCTGACCCTGTGCCGCAACCTGCGCGCCCGCTCGACGCTGCCGGTGGTCATGCTGACCGCGCGCGGCGAGCCGGTGGATCGCATCATCGGCCTGGAAATGGGCGCCGACGATTACATGTCCAAGCCCTTCGAGCCGCGCGAACTGGTGGCGCGCATTCGCAACGTGTTGCGCCGCACCCAGTCCCTGCCGCCCAACCTGGAGCCGCCGCAGGCCAAGCGCATGTGCTTCGCCGGCTGGATCCTCGATCTAGCGGCGCGCCACCTGGTCAACCCAAGCAACATGCTGGTAATGCTCTCCGGCGCGGAATTCCGCCTGCTCAAGGTATTCCTCGATCATCCCAACCGGGTGCTCAATCGCGACCAACTGCTGAACCTCACCAAGGGCCACGACGCCGACCCTTTCGACCGCTCCATCGACCTACAGGTCAGCCGCCTGCGCCAGAAACTCGGCGACGATGCCAAGGCTCCCAGCCTCATCAAGACCCTGCGCAACGAAGGCTATCTGCTGGCCGTGCCGGTCACCCTGGAAAAATGAGGTATTCATGAGCGCTTTCTTCGGTTCGATGGTAGGGCGCGTCTTCCTGATCCTGGTGGGCGGGATCCTCGCCACCGCCGCGCTCACCACGTTCATTGCCAACAGCGAGCGCCGCGAGCTGTTCACCCACATCCGCTCCCGCCATGCCGTGGATCGGCTCGAACAATTCATCCGCATCATCGAGGAAGTCCCGGCGGAAGCGCGGGGGCGGGTGATTGCCGCCGCCGGCCGGGGAGAGTATCGCATCGAGGCGAGCGACACCCCTGCCCAACAGGGAGAAGCGGCCCCGGATATCGAGGATGCCTTGGCGAAACGCTTCGGCACCGCGCGCCATTTCCGCGCCCGGCGCGTCGAATGCGCCAGCCCGGCCCACGACGGAGCGGAACACCGCCTGCCGGCATTCGCCGCCCCCCTGCCCTTCCGCCCCGCCGGCCCGCCCCCCCACAGCCACGACAGATGCCTGGCGCTTTCGCTGACCATCAAGGATGGAACGCAGCTTAACGTTTCCTGGCAAAATCGCCGGGAAAACCGCGACGAGCCGCCCGGCGAGCCACCTCGCGCCCCCTGGCTTGGGCTGCTGCTGGTCTTTGCCGCGTGCCTCGGCCTACTCGCTTACATCGTGGCGCGCATGACCACCCGCCCCCTGGAACGGCTCGCCGACGCCGCCACCGAATTGGGCCGCGACATCAACCGCCCGCCCCTGCTCGAATCCGGTTCCACCGAAGTGCGCCATGCCGCCGCAGCCTTCAACGCCATGCAGGCGCAATTGCGCCGCTACATCCAGGAACGCACCCAAATGCTCGCCGCCATCACCCACGACCTGCAAACCCCGCTCACCCGCATCCGTCTGCGCCTCGAAAAGGTCGGCGACCCGGAGTTGCAGACCCGCCTGCGGGAAGACCTGTCTGCCGTACAGGGCATGATCCGCGACGGACTCGACCTGGCGCGCAGCATGAATTCGGAAGAAACCCGCCAGCGCATCGACCTGGATTCCCTGCTCGACAGCGTCTGTGCCGACGCCACCGATGCCGGTCAGCAGGTCACCTTGAGCGGCCATACCGGTGCCGCGGTCACCGCGCAGCCCGGCGCCCTGCAGCGCTGCCTCACCAACCTCATCGACAACGCGGTGAAATACGGCGAACGCGCGGAAGTTTCAGCCACCCTCGCCGACGCACGGGTGATCGTGCGCATCCGCGACCACGGCCCCGGTATTCCCGAAGCAATGCTGGAAAAGGTCTTTGAACCTTTCTTCCGCCTCGAAGGTTCGCGTTCCCGCGATACCGGCGGCACCGGCATCGGCCTCACCATTGCCCGCAACATCGTCGAAAAACACGGCGGGACGCTATGCCTTCGCAATCTCCCCCACGGCGGGCTGGAAGCCGTGCTGGAATTGCCGACGGACTAAGCCAGCATTGCGCGCAGGTAGCCGCTCCCGGCGGATTTCGGTATGATTTTCCCCATTCCAACCAAAATTGCAGGAAGATCGTGAAACTCCCCGCCGAATTGTCCGCCGCCCTACTCCGCAACGTCGAATCCGCCCTGGCCGAGGATATCGGTGCCGCCGATCTCACCGCGCAACTCATTCCCGCCCAGGAAAGCGCCCGCGCCAACGTCATCAGCCGCGAGGAGGCGGTGCTGTGCGGTACGCCGTGGTTCGACGAATGCTTCCGCAAGCTCGACGAGAAAGTGAAAATCCGCTGGTATGCCAAGGATGGCGAGAAGATCGCGCCCAACCAGATACTCTGCGAGATCCGCGGTAACGCCCGCGCCCTGCTGAGCGCCGAGCGGCCCGCCCTGAATTTCCTGCAAACCCTGTCCGCCACGACCACCAACGTGCGCCGTTACGCCGACGCCGTAGCCGGCACCGCGACACACATCATGGATACCCGCAAGACCTTGCCCGGCCTGCGCCTGGCCCAGAAGTACGCGGTCCGCTGCGGCGGCGGGATGAACCAGCGAGCGGGCCTGTACGACGGCATCCTCATCAAGGAAAACCATATTCTGGCGGCAGGAGGCATTCCCCAAGTATTGCAGCAAGCGGCAAACATCGCCCCATCCGGTGCCACGATACAGATCGAGGTGGAGAGCCTCAAGGAACTGCAGATTGCCCTCGACGCCGGGGCCAAACTGATCCTGCTCGACAATTTCACCTTGAAGCGGTTGCGCGAGGCTGTCAGTCTCAATGCCAAACGGGCGATTTTGGAAGCATCCGGCGGCATCACCCTGAAAAACGTGCGCGCTGTCGCGGAAACCGGGGTGGATCGCATCTCCATCGGTGCGCTCACCAAGGACGTCAAAGCGGTGGACTTGTCGATGCGTTTTCTCGACTGAGCTTTATCCCGCCCAGTTCTGCAAGCTGGGGGGAATCCCCCAGCCTGTCTCAAATCCCTCGCATCATCCACCACCACCCGGTCAGGGTGAAAAACGCCAGCACCAGCCCCACCGCCACCATCAAGTTGGCGAGCTGGGGGTCGAGATCGTGCTCGCCGGCGATGATGCCAGCGGTAATCATGGGCGGCATGGCCGCTTCGAAGAGGGTCACCTGGATCACCTGTCCGCCCGCCCCGAGGATCTCCACGTACAGGAGATATAACACCAGAGGCGCAAGAAGCAGTTTGAAAGCCAGCCCTGCCGCGAGATTGCGCCCATTGCCGGCGATATGCCCGAGATGCAGTTGGTAGCCCACGGAAACCAGGGCCAGCGGCGCCAAGGTATCGCCGAGGCGCTTCAGCACCGTAACCGCCCACCCCGGATAATCGACGGGAATCAGCGCCAACGCGATCATCACGGCGATAAACGGCGGGAACAGGACGATTTTACGAATGATGGTACTGGCCGTGGTCGCGCCGGAAGAATAGAGATTGGCGACGATGATCCCGAAGATCGACAGCACCAGGAATGAGCCGAGTTGATCGACGATGATGCCGGTGGCGATGCCTTCCTTGCCGTAAAAGGTTTCAATCATCGGCAGCCCGAAAAACGAGGTATTGCCCAGCCCGCCGGTAAGCATCAGCGCGCCGATGGTGGCGCGGGGCAGCCGCCAGGCTTTGCCGAGCATCCAGAAAAATCCCGCCGCCATGGCGAAATGCAGCCAGGCCATGCTCGCCGCCAGGGCGTAGCTGGGATTCCAGCGCAAGTCGTGAACATACAGGAGGGTCAGGGCCGGCAGCGATATGTGGATGATAAAGCTGTTGAATGCCGCCGGTCCCTTGTCGGACAGCCGCCCGCTACGGCGCAACAGCATTCCCGCGACGAAACACACGACGAGGAGTATCAGGTTGGTCATGTTGACGAAAATATCAGGGGAAAGGCCGACATTATAGCGTTGCCGGGCAGCGCGAGATTCCCCAAAGCAATGACAAATGAATTATGATTTCGGTTATCTCATAATTTTCACTACGACCCGTTCATGAGTTCCAATACCGAAAACTTCCTCCGCATGTGCATCGAGGAATTGGGCATCGCCAAAAAAGTCCTGCTGGAAGACATTGCCTACAGTTACGAAAAATGGCAAAGCTATCCGCATTTTTCCGCCTATACCGGCGAAGGCGCCACGACCGCCTGGATCGGCCCCATCGAACCCGGCGAACCGCTTCCCGACGGACGCCGGATGCCGCTCGGCCCGGTACCTTTCTTCGGTTTTGTCGAAGACCCGCAGGGGCGCATGTTCAGCTTCCGCAGCAGCGAACGGCGGCCTTTCGAGGACAGCGATTTCCATCTAATTCTCAACCATCTCAAGCGGGACATCGAACTCGACGAGAAATCCCTGCCGGTTTATTTCCAGAAAATGTACCGCCTGCATCTCACCATGGAAGACTACGCCCTGGATAGCAACAAGGTTCCGTTCGATTGGAACGACGTAGCGATATGGAATCTGCGCTGGATCATCAAGGGTCTGGACATGGAGTCGCCGCAGAAAAAGCGCATTTTTCAGCACATCTGCGACGCACTAAGCGAGGAATGGACAGCCCTGCAACAGACCACCCAGAGCAAATGGGATCAGGACAGGCTGGCGCTACTGAAACTCGACGATTCGGCGACTTACAGCGACTACCTGCGCTTTGGCCAACTTGCCGAGAAAATAGAGGCCACTGCGCTGAAAGATTTCGCACGTTTCCCCTGGGCCATCGGGGTAGTCAACGGCAAATCGGCACTTCCCGAGCGCACCCGCTTCCAGATCGACAAGGCTTTGCAACAAGGCACCCAGCTTGAAACGGCGTTGCTCACGGCACTCAACGTTTCGGCGGACACCCTGCAAAAGCTGGCTGGAAAAAAACTCGGGGAATTGGCGGGCGACCCGCTCAAGGCGCTGGAAAAGCTATAACGCCGGTTTGTCGCCGGATTATTTAGGCAGCCACAAGGCGAATTCCGCCCCGTCCGCGTTACGGCGCCTCACCTGTCCGCCGTGGGCGGCGGCGATGTGGTCGCTGAACAACAGCCCCAGACCGGTACCGCGCTTGTCGTCAGGACTCGCCAATTCGGGGCGATAGCCAGGCAGGTCGGGATATCCCGGTCCATCGTCGCGCGCCACGAAAACCAGCCCGCCGTCTTCTTCGCGGCACCCCAACACAATTTGGCTACGGGCGAACTTCCCCGCGTTGTGAACGGCATTCATCAGCACCTGGGAAACCAGGTAGCGATCCATGAACCAGAATGGCACGTTTTCGGCTTCGTTGCGCACCACCAAGCTAATGCCGGAGGGCAGCAGGAGCTGGATCTCCGATGCCGCTTCGTCAAGAAACTCGCCGGGATTACAGGCTTGCGAATCGACGGAAAGGTTCTGGCTGCCGCCTTTCTGGAGAATGAGGATCTGGATCAGGCGGTTTTGCATGACCTGCGACAGCGCATGCATTTTGCCCACCGCCTCGTCGGGATGCTCGCGATAATAGCTGGACAGGTTAAGGCTCAGTTCACCCAGCATGTTTTTTACTTCGTGAACAGCGGTCGCCATTACGGTTTCAAAGCGCAGTTCAGACATTGGCGGAACTCTCCAGCTTCTGGCGTAGATCGCGGGCTTGGCCCAGGCTCTTGTGATGCGGCGCCAAGGAAGTTGCCTTGGCGAGATAACTGTCCACCAAGGCCAATGTTTCCGGATTCGCGCCGGTCTTGCGCATGCTCAGGATCATCACGGAAGCCGCATTGAGGAGGATCGTGACGTTGTCCGGCAAATGTTTCACCGCGTCGACCAACAACGCAGCGGCTTCCTCCAGCTTGCCTTCGCGGGCCAGCAACACCCCCTGGTTGTTGAGCGCCACCACTTCGTCGGCGGCCTTGGCGACCATCTCCTTGGCCCCTTCTGCCAAGCCGATGCCTTCCATCATCTTGACCGCGCTGTCCTTGAGAGCGGTGTCGTCGTGATTGCTCTTGATGGTTTCCTTGACCAGGCGCTCGCCGGATTCGCGGTCGCCGATCAGGAAAGCCGCCTTGGCAAGGTCCAGCTTGACGGCCGCCGGCACATTCGCAGAATCGGCAAGTAGCGGTTCCAGCAGGGCTTTGGCCTGGGCCGGCTTGCCTTCCTTTTGCCACGACATGGCCTTGTAAATGCCGACCTGGGTCTTGAGTTCCGGGGATTCCTTGAAACGCTGGCCAACCATGTCCAACACCTCGCGCGCCTTCTCGGTATCGCCCTTTTCGATATGGACGGAAGAAAGCATGGTGTAGTCTTCCGCTTCCTTGAAATAGGAATAACGGCCCCGTTCGACCACTTCGGAAAGGTATTTCTCGGCCTTGTCGTAGTCGCCGCTTTCCAGGGCCAGCCGCCCCACGGTTTTCTGGCGATGCATAACGGGAGCCACTTCCAGGGCTTTTTCGACCAGTTTTTGGGCGGTGTCCCTATCGCCTTTCTCGGAGAGCATCTCCGCGAGCATGTCGTAACCGGCCAAGTATTCGCCATGTTCGCCGAGCAGACCGGCCAGCAGGTATTGTCCTTGCTCCAGATCGCCCATCCCCTTGAGCGCTTTGACCTTGCCCATGGTCGCCCAGGGAATTTCCTTGAGCGCGAGAATTTCATCGAAGACCTTGAGTGCGTCAGCATAGCGGTCCATCTTGAGCAGTGTCTCGCCCTTCAGGCGCATGGCATCCACCCAATACTTGTTTTTGGTCTCGACCAGCGGCTCCACTTTCTTCAGCGCCACGTCCAGCAAATCGTCGTCGAGCGCGACGAAAACATCATGAAAATAATCCTTCTTCTCCGATAGGGCGACCACCCGTTTGCCCAGCACTTCGGCGGTGAACGGCTTGACCAGATAATCGTCGGGAAGGAAATCGGCTGCCGCCACGATGCGATCCTGGCTACGTTCGGCGGTGACGATGATGAACAGCGATTTGTGGCTGATGATCTTGGAGCGGCGCACCAGTTCGAGCAACTGTTGCCCGTCGGTCTCATCCCCCAGGTAGTAGTCGCACAGGATCAGGTCGTAAAAACGGGCGCGCATTTTTTCGACGGCCTCGCGCGCGCTCGACGCCATGTCACAAGTTTCGATACCCAACGAACCGATGGTGGTGCGCAAGGAAGAGCGCATCCCCACCAGATCGTCGATCACCAGAGCTTTCTTGCCTTTTAGATACATTCCGGAGCCTAATGGATTAGAATTACAATATTGGAGGAATTTTAGCAGATAGGCCGGCAATATTCCCTTGTCTTAAATCTTCATCAAAAATAATCTAGAGAAACTCAAATTTAATGTCCGACGACAAGCCTTCCATTGAAAGCCTGGTTTCTTCGCTGCTCGAATCCAGCAAGGAAAAAAAGCAGGAAGATAAGCAGACAGAAAAACAGGAAAAAAAAGCCGATGCCGCGCCGAAAAAAGCGGCCTTTCAGCCAAAAAAGCCCGACGTTTCTGAACGGCGCGAGTACACCCGCTTCCACGCCAAGTGGCGAGTCGCCATCGTGCACCGCAACCCCGACGGAGAAAACATCCATCACGGCGTCACCAAGGACATCTCGATGGGGGGAGTTTCCATTCTGCTCGAAAACAATCTGTATATCAGTGATTTGATCACGGTACTGATCCAGATTCCCAACCAGTCATTCAAAGGTGGTTCTCGCGTGCTGGAAGTCAAATGCCGGATGGTCATGACGGTTTACGATGGCTCGGCCCGCAAATTCCGCGCCGGTGTCGAATTCAAGGAATTCGTAAAGAAAGACGATCGAGTATTCCTGGAAAGCCATCTCGCCAACAACAAGCATCCGATCCCCTGACGCGACAAGACCTGCCCGGGCCTCGTCGTGTCGAGGTTACCGGGCGGTTCAACGAATTCCCCACACCGATCCGGCATTTCCCCCCGCGACAAGATCGGCACCCGCCGCCTTGATGTCGTTCCTGTAGCCATGCAACGACGCCGCCTCTCGTAAAAGCATTGAAATCCCCGATTGCGCCGGCTCACTTTGCCAAACGGCAACTACATGCCTCCATACAGTATTTCCCCCCCAGGAATACGGTGTTCACCCCAGTTTCTTTTCCTCTATTGCGACTAACCTGAAGCAAACGTTGATCGCAAGCATTAAAGCGCACTTTTTAATGCCTGTTACTGCAGGGCTGTCCGTAAAAACCGTGGCGTCGGGTCACGTCTACGAATAGCCAGGAAGTTGAAACCATGAACACGATGAACATCGAAACGAATCAAGTCTATTCACACAAACCCGCCCAACTCAACGGATAGGGATAGAAGATGCTTGGGGTTGTATTCAAGCGCGCCATTCCACCTTTATAACCAAGCGAGGCAAGGTATATGAGTTATCCAAGAATGAACCTCAAAGACAGGCTCCTGCTCAACACGACACTGGGAATGGCGGTTATTTTTCTGGCATTTACCTTCGCCGCCTGGCAGGCTTGGCCTCCCCTGGCAATGTATGTCGGGATGCTGGGCGCGTTAATCGCTTCCAGCACCATTATCCGAAAAAACCTTGTTCTCCCGGTTTCCCGCTTGGCGGATTTGACTCGGCGATTTTCCGATGGAGAACCGCGTTTGGGCGGCGATTCCCGCCCAAATGACGAGCTTGAAACGCTGATCCGTGGAGTCGATGCGATGTCGGGGCGGATTGAAACCCTCACGCTCCGTCTTAAGGAAGCCGAGGAACAAAACCACCACTTGCTGGAGGGGCTAGACGCGATCATTTGGAAGGCCGACCTCGATACCCTGGCATTTACCTTTATCAGCCGGCATGCCGAGGCAGCGCTGGGCTATCCCATTGAGCAGTGGCTGGATGAGCCAGGGTGCTGGAAAAAAGTCATACACCCCGACGATTTCGAGAACTGCCGGGAAAGCCTTCGAAAGGCCGCGCGCGGCCAGGGTGCGGAAGAATGCGAACTGCGGGCGTTAACGGCGGACGGCAGCATGGTTTGGTTCCACAACCGCTGCCGTGCCGTGCGGGATGAACAGGGCAACGCACTGGGAATTTTCGGTGTCATGGTCGACATCTCCGCACGAAAATTCCTCGAAACGCGGATGCTTCATCTTGCCACCCATGACCCGCTGACCGGGCTTCCCAACCGGACTCTCCTGGTCGATCGTCTGGAACAGGCGATGGCGCATGCACGGCGATCAAAGAGCTTCGCCGCTCTGATGTTCATCGATCTCGACCGGTTCAAGATCATCAATGACAGTCTCGGGCACGCTGCCGGCGACGAAGTTCTAAAGTCGGTCTCGGGGCGGCTGCGACAAAGCCTGCGCGGCACCGATACGGTCGCGCGCCTGGGCGGCGATGAATTTGCAGTGGTCCTCGACAGCGTCACCCAGGAGCACGATATTGCCGAAGTGGCCCAGAAAATTCTTCATAGCGTTTCGCAACCGTTGCTGATCGACGGGCACGAACTGAAAGTGGGATGCAGCATCGGAATCAGCCTGTACCCGCGCGATGGGGAAGAGCAAAGACTGCTGTTGAAGAACGCGGATAGCGCCTTGTATTGCGTCAAGGCTCAAGGCAAGAACGGCTTTCGCTTCTATACGGAAGAAATGAACCCCAGAGCGTTGGAGCACATGGAGTTGGAAAGCGCATTGCATCACGCCCTGGAAAAAGAACAGCTACTCCTCCACTACCAGCCGCAGTTTGCCCTTCGCAGCAACGGCATCGCGGGGGTAGAAGCCTTGATACGCTGGCAAAAACCCGATGTCGGCTTGGTTCCCCCCGCGGAATTCATCGGACTGGCGGAAGAAACCGGCTTGATATTGCCTATCGGCGCATGGGTGCTGCGCACCGCCTGCCGGCAAAACAAGGCTTGGCAAGACGCCGGGCTGCCCCATTTCCGCATCGCGGTCAATTTGTCGGCTTTGCAGTTCATGCAGCAAGACATCGTGACCACGGTTCGGCATGCACTCGACGAAACCGGGCTGGCCCCCGAGTATCTGGAGTTGGAGGTCACCGAAAGCGTGTTGATGCAGGATGCGCAAACGGTGATAGGCAGGATGCACCAACTCAAGCAATTGGGCGTCAAGCTGGCCATCGACGACTTCGGCACGGGCTACTCTTCCCTGAGCTATATCAAGCAATTCCCCATCGACACCCTGAAGATCGACAGATCCTTCATACGCGACATCATCAAGGATCCCGACGATGCGGCTATTGTCAGCGCGATCATATCCATGGCGCACAACCTGAAAATCAGGGTTCTTGCCGAAGGGGTGGAAACCCAGGAACAGCAAGACTTCCTGCGTGCCCAGCGCTGTGACGAAATCCAGGGATACCACTTCAGCAAGCCGCTGCCCGCCGAACAGCTCATCGCCATACTGGAGGCGCCTCAGAAACCGGCATCCGCGCCCGACGACCAAGTTGCCCCTGCCCTGCTGCTGGTGGACGACGAAGAGAACATTCTGAACGCGCTGGCCAGTTCGCTACGCCGCCAAGGCTATCGGATATTGAAAGCAAGCAGCGCCAAGGAGGCGTTCGCCTTACTCGCCAGGAACACCGTGGGCGTCATCGTTTCCGACCAGCGTATGCCGGAGATGAGCGGCGTCGATTTTCTCCGGCGGGCGAAGCAATTGCATCCCGACGCAGTGCGGGTAGTGCTCACCGGTTACACCGACCTGAAAACCGTAATCGAAGCCATCAACGAAGGGGCCGTTTACAAATTCCTGGCCAAGCCCTGGGAAAATGAACCGTTACGCGCCCTGATTGCGGAAGCCTTCCTGTGCTACGAGATGAAGCAGGAAAACGCGATGGGCGCCGCCAATGTGCAACCCCCGGCCCCCGCAAGGATGGGAGTTGCCGCCTGACCGCAGGCCCATTAACGAACACGGAGCGTTTCATCATGGCACTTTTCGAATGGAATAACAGTTACCGCATCGGCATTGCCGAATTGGACGATCAGCACCACACGCTGGTCCAGACGATCAACGCCCTCGCGCAGGCTCTTGCCCATGGGGAACCGCTCGCCACTTTGGGTTGCCTGTTCAGCGATCTGGTCGACTACACCCGTTACCACTTCAAGGCCGAAGAAGCTCTGATGACCGCGGCTGGCGGAATGCCCCGCCATTACCGCCAGCATAAGGCGCAACACGAGGATTTCATTCAAACGGTGGCCAACCTGGGCGACACATTGGACGCCACCAATACCCAGGTCGCAGAAGCAACCCTCGACTACTTGATCCATTGGCTGCTGCACCACATCATGGGCGAGGATCGCGCCATGGCTCGCCTTCTTGCCGGCATACCAGCCAGCGTTCAAGAGCGCGCAGTCAAGGATTTGGGGGAACCGGCACTCGGCCGACAAGTTGCCGAGAAGAATCTGCTGGCCGCCCTGCGCGAAAGCGAACGCCGCTTTCGCACGCTCGCCGACGAGGTTCCGGTAATGATTTGGATGAGCGAAGAAAACCAGGGACGGACATTCTTCAACAAGACCTGGCAGGAATTCTCCGCGCGACCTATCGACGAAGAGCGAGGTGATGGCTGGCGGGTGGGCCTGCATCCAGAAGACATTGGCACCGTTGGCCAAAGCCATGAGGCGGCATCCCGCTCCCGAGACTGTTACAGCGTCGAATACCGGTTGCAGCATCACGATGGTACGCACCGCTGGCTGCACGAATCCGGCGTCCCGCGACTCCTGAAAAACGGCGAGTTCGCCGGGCATGTCGGCGTTTGCGTGGACATCACAGAAAGCAAGGCAGCGGAACAGGTGCTAAGACGCAGCCGGGACGACCTGGACACGCTGGTCATGGCAAGAACAGTCGAATTGCGGCAGGCCAATCAACAGCTTTCCCAGGAAGTCGAGGAACGCCGCTTGGCCCAAGCCGCCCTGCTGCACACCCGGGAAGAGCAGCGCACCCTCATCGGGAAACTGGAGCAAGCCCACAATCAGTTGCTGCAATCGGAAAAGATGGCCTCGATCGGACAACTGGCGGCGGGCGTGGCACACGAAATCAACAATCCGATCGGTTACGTTTATTCGAATATCGAAGCCCTGCGGGAGTACATCGAAGATGCATTTGCCATCCTCGCCGCGTACGAGGAAGCGGAAGCCTCGATGGCGGAGCACAGCCGCGCTTTCGCGAAGGTCGACGCGCTTAAGGACGGACTGGCGCTGAAAGGCCTCAGGGAAGACATTTTCGCCAGGACGGCAGAATCGATGGAAGGCTTGGTCCGCGTGAAGAAGATAGTCCAGAACCTTCGGGAATTTTCTCATGTGGACAATGCGGAATGGCAGCTCGCCGACCTACATCGAGGACTCGACAGCACCCTCAACATCGTCAACAGCGAATTGCGCTACAAGGCCGAAGTGGTGAAGGAATACGGCAATTTGCCGGAAGTGGAGTGTCTGCCCTTCCAACTCAACCAGGTATTCATGAATCTCCTGGTAAACGCCGGCCATGCCATCGAGGAACGCGGAACCATTGCGGTCAGGACCGGCACGTCCGGCGAACGGATCTGGGTCGAGATCGAAGACACTGGCCACGGCATTTCAGCGGAACACCTGAATCGGATATTCGACCCGTTTTTCACTACAAAAGCCGTGGGAAAAGGAACCGGCCTGGGGCTATCTCTTTCCTACAGCATCGTGCAACAGCATCACGGCCAGATCGAAGTGAAAAGCACACCGCGTACAGGCTCGCTGTTCCGGGTAACCCTGCCGGTTCGACAACCCCCGGCCGGATTCGGCCTAAACGCAGGCTCGCCCTGCCCCGCCTAAAATTAACAAGCATTTTTGCCGGCGTCGGCACCTCGCCAGAAAAGCCCCTCTTTGTCTCGCGCATCGCCAAAGGAGATTTCCATGAAACTCGGTATCGGTTCCAAACTGCTCGGTCTGTTCGGCATCGGCTCGGCCCTGCTGGTGGGATCGGCGCTCTATGGGGTGTGGGTGGCTTGGAGCAGCATTCACACCATTCATCACAAACTCGACCGCTATGCCGATGAGCAAAAAGCCGTCCTGCAACTACAGACGGCACATCTGGTGGAGATCCATGACTGGAAGAATGTTCTGCTGCGTAGCGACGACGCCGCGACCTTGGACACGAATTGGAGCATCTTCACGGCGCAGGCGCGCAAGGTCAGCGGTGCCGCCAAGGCTCTGCTCGCCGAGACCATCGACCCTCGCCTCCGGACGTTGATCGAGCAATTTCACGCCGCGCATCAGGCAGGCCTGGAAAACTACCAGAGCGGCGCTGCGGCTTCTCGCGCGACCGGCTTCAGCCATGTGGCGGGAGACCGGGCAATCCAACATGCCGACCGGCCTATCGCCAAGTTGCTGGACGATGCCGTCGCTGAAATAGACCGGAACGCCGATATCATCGGCGATCAGGTGGTAGCCGAGGCGGAAGCGGAAGTGCAGAAAAGCCTGATCGTCCTGCTGCTGGTCTTCCTTGCCGACGGCGCGGCCTTCGTCTACCTGATACGCAAATACATCCTGCAACCGGCGGCACAACTGGCCGACGGTCTGGAAAGGCTGAGTAGCGGAGACTTCAGTGGGCCGGTCCAGGTAGCCAGCCAGGATGAAATCGGTAAGCTGGCGAAATGCACCCAGCAGGTCAACCAACAGTTGGGAACCCTGGTCGGGGAAATAAAAACCACGGCGGTGCGTCTTGCCGAAAATGCCAAGCGCGTCGCCATGGTTTCCGACATGACCAGCCAGGGCGTGTCGACCCAGCGCGAGGAAACCGACAGCGCCAGTACGGCGGTGACGCAACTGGCGGATTTCCTGTCCGAATCGGTGCTGCACGCGGAAAGCGCGGTGCGCGAAGCCGAAGTGGTGGACGAGCAGGTAGGCGTTGTGAAAGGAGCGGTCAGCGAGGCGATTGCGGGAATTCATGACCTGGCTGAACAGGTCAAGCACTGTACCGGCGCCATCCACCTTCTGGAGCGCGACAGCCAGCAAATCGACAGCGTCACGCAAATCATCCGGGATATCGCCGGTCAGACCCACCTGCTGTCGCTCAACGCCGCCATAGAAGCCGCCCACGCCGGCGATCAGGGGCGCGGCTTTGCTGTCGTCGCCGACGAGATCAGCAAGCTCGCGCATCGCACCAAGGAAGCGACTCAGGAAATCAATCGCAAGATCGAAGAATTGCAGGGTGGCGCCAAGAAGGCCGTGGGGACCATGGTACTGGGGTGCGAGCGGGCCGACCAAACCGCCCAGGGCGTGGACAAGGCTCACCACTCGCTGGCACATATCGCCACCGCCATGACCACGATACGCGAGGTGAACGGGCGGATTGTCGCGTCCCTCGGCGGGCAGAGCGTGATCGCCAAACAGGTTAACCAGACCATCATCAACATCAGCCAGGCGGCCGAACAGACGGCCTACAGTTCCCGCCAGACTTCCCTGGAGATCATGAAGGTGGCTGACGAGGCGGCGGGACTCCACCGCATGGTGGGGTGCTTCACCGTACCGGAATCCCGCGTCTCGCCCCCTCCGCCGCAAACCGCCCCGTTGCCCGTGCTGCAGGAAGATTGGCTGTTATAGAGCGTCGCGGCATTTCGCTTTTCAGGCCGAGGTTTGCGCCACGATGTAGCGCTTGATCGCCTCGACGTCCGCCGCCATCACTTCGAAGCGTTGCGGCAGCGCCTCCAGGTTGTCCAGTCCCGCCGGGCGCGGCGCATGGCGGCCCAGCGCCTCCATGATGGTTTCGTCGAATTTGGCCGGTAGCGCGGTTTCCAGGCACAGCATCGGTATCCCGGCCTCGCGGTAGCTCGCCGCCACCTTGATGCCGTCGGCGGTGTGAGTGTCGACCATCACGCCGTAGCGCTCGAACACGCTACGGATGGTAGCCAAGCGGTCGGCGTGGCTGCTCGCCCCGGAGACGAAACCATAATCCGCAACCTTGGCCCAATACGGGGTTTCCTTCAGATCGAAGTACCCTTGGCTTTCGATTTGTGCCCACAAGCCATTGAGTACCGCTGGGTTGCGCCCCACCAGGTCGAACACGAAACGCTCGAAGTTCGATGCCTTGGTAATGTCCATCGACGGGCTGCTGGTGTGCACGGTCTGGGGACGCGGGCGGTACACGCCCGTGCGGAAAAACTCGTCGAGCACGTCGTTTTCGTTGGTGGCGACCACCAGTTTGGCAATCGGCAGGCCCATGCTGCGGGCGATATGGCCCGCGCAGACATTGCCGAAATTGCCCGACGGCACGGTAAAGGACACGGTTTCGTCGTTGCTTTGCGTCACCGCAAAATAGCCCTTGAAGTAATACACCACCTGGGCGATGACGCGCGCCCAGTTGATCGAATTCACCGCGCCGATCTTGTATTTTTCCTTGAAAGCCAGGTCGTTGGACACCGCTTTCACGATGTCCTGGCAGTCGTCGAAGGGCGCGGTGGCGGCGATGTTGAAAATATTCGGGTCTTGCAGGGAATACATCTGCGCGGTCTGGAACGGACTCATCTTGCCGTGCGGCGACATCATGAACACCCGCACCCCCTTCTTGCCGCGCATCGCATATTCGGCGGCGCTCCCGGTGTCCCCGGAAGTCGCGCCGAGGATGTTGAGTTCGGCATTCTCGCGCGCCAGCACATATTCGAAGACATTGCCGAGGAACTGCATCGCCACGTCCTTGAAGGCCAGCGTCGGGCCGTTGGAGAGTTCGAGGATATACAGCCCCGGCTCCAGCGTCTTGACCGGGGTGATGGCGGAGCTACCGAAGATTTCTTCCATATAGCTGGCATTGATGATCTTCTTCAAATCGTCCGCCGGAATATCGTCGGCGAAACGGCTGATCACCTCGAAAGCCAGTTGAGGATAGGAAAGATTGCGCCACGTGTCCAAGTCTGCCCGACTCAACTGGGGATAGCTTTCCGGCATCACCAGCCCGCCGTCCGGCGCCAAGCCGCCGAGCAGGATTTCGCTGAAGGTTTTCGGCGTCATGCCGCCGCGGGTGCTGAGGTATTTCATATATTTTCTCGTGTCTGATTTAGGTCAGGCGTACATCAAGCGCCCACGCGGTTCGGGAATGGTACGGCCAAGCTCACACGCGACCTCGATCCATTCATCGATAACGATTTGGATGTTTTGCAGAGCCTGCAAATAGGTTTCCCCATCGGCCATGCATCCAGGCAACTCAGGTACCTCCGCAATAAAGGCCGTATCCGCTTCGCTCCAGTAAATAATGATTTCATAATGGTATCGCTCAGTCATCATTCAACCTCGCCAATTGGTATTTCAAAATTACGTCACGCACCTGCTTGACTTGGTAAGGCTTGGCTTTTCCCCGTTTATCCTGCACGTTCAATATCTCGGCTACGTCGGGACGTGAAAAGATATGATGGCTACCACGAATTCTCAGGTCAAATTCAAGCTGTTTCAGAAGATTACACAAATCAATGAAGATGACGTTGCAGTCACTGCTACCGGTTAGCACTTGCAGCAAAATCTTGTCAAACTTTCCCATAACAGGAGACTAAATCTTAGTTCGATCCCAATTCTTCCAGACGGATGCGCGTCACGTTGCCGGCGATGGAGGACAGTGCCTCGATCTTGGCGATGGCCTGGTTGATGTTCTTTTCCACTGTTTCGTGGGTCAGCATGATGATGTTGACCTGCTCCTCGCCTTCCGAGGGTTCCTTCTGGATCATGGCATCAATCGAGATGTCGAGATCGGCCAGGATGCGCGTCAGGTCGGCCAGTACGCCGGGCTTGTCGTAGACGCGCATGCGCAGGTAGTAGGAGGTGCGCACTTCGGCTATCGGCAGGATCGGGGTGTCGGACAAGGCATCCGGCTGGAAGGCCAGATGCGGCACGCGGTTTTCCGGGTCGGAGGTGAGCATCCGAGTGACGTCGACCAGATCGGCCACCACGGCGCTGGCAGTCGGCTCGGCGCCGGCGCCGCGCCCGGTGTACATGGTGGCGCCGACGGCGTCGCCCTTGACCAGCACCGCGTTCATCACGCCTTCGACATTGGCGATCAGGCGCTTGGCGGGGATCAGGGTGGGATGGACGCGCAGTTCGATGCCGCTGGGCGTGCGCTTGGTGATACCGAGCAATTTAATCCGGTAACCGAGTTCCTCGGCGTACTGGATATCTTCGCGGGTCAGCTTGCTGATGCCTTCGGTGTAAGCCTTGTCGAACTGCATGGGGATGCCGAAACCGATGGCCGACATGATCATCAGCTTGTGGGCGGCATCGATGCCTTCGATGTCGAAGGTCGGGTCGGCTTCGGCGTAGCCGAGCTTTTGCGCCTCGGCCAGTACGCTGTCGAAGGACAAGCCCTTGTCGCGCATTTCCGAGAGGATGAAATTGGTGGTGCCATTGATAATGCCGGCGATCCATTCGATGCGGTTGGCGGTCAGGCCTTCGCGCAACGCCTTGATGATCGGGATGCCGCCCGCCACGGCGGCTTCGAAAGCCACCATCACGCCCTTGTCCTGGGCGGCCTGGAAAATTTCGTTACCGTGCAATGCGAGCAGCGCCTTGTTGGCGGTGACCACATGCTTGCCGTTGGCGATGGCCTTCAGCACCAGTTCCTTGGACAGGGTATAGCCGCCGATCAACTCGACCACGATATCGATGTCGGGATTGTTGACCACATCGAACGGATCGGTGACGATTTCCAGATCGGGGCCGGCCATCTTGCGGGCTTTTTCCAGATCGCGCACGGAGGCCATTTTTACGGTGATTTCGCGCCCGGCACGGCGGGTGATTTCCCCAGCATTGCGGCGCAATACGGTGAGGGTGCCGCCGCCAACAGTGCCCAGGCCTAACAGTCCTACGTTGATGGGTTTCATGTTTACTTTCGAAAGTTAATGTTCAGTCCGTAGCCCGGATGAAGCGAAGCGCAATCCGGGAGTCTTGTCGTATCGCCCCCGGATTGCGCGCCCATGGCGCTGCATCCGGGCTATTTATCTAGTTTCCATGGCGCTTGCGGTAATTTTCCAGGAACCGCGCGATCCGGGTGATCGCCTCGGTCAGGTCGTCCATATTGGGCAAAAACACCACCCGGAAATGGTCGGGGTTCGGCCAGTTGAACCCGCTGCCCTGCACCAGCAGAACCTTTTCTTCAAGCAGCAGTTCGAGGATGAACTGCTGGTCGTCGTCGATCGGGTACATTTTCCGGTCGAGGCGCGGAAACAAATACATCGCGCCCTGCGGCTTGGTGCAGGACACGCCGGGAATCTCGTTGAGCATCTGCCACGCCAGATCGCGCTGGCGGCACAGGCGCCCGCCCGGCGCTACCAGATCGTCGATGCTCTGGTAGCCGCCCAGTGCGGTCTGGATGGCGAATTGGGCCGGCACATTGGAACACAGGCGCATCGAGGCGAGCATGGTAAGTCCCTCGATATAGTCCTTGGCATGACGCTTCTCGCCGGAAACCGACAGCCAGCCGGCGCGGTAGCCGGCGGCGCGATAATTCTTCGACAGACCGTTGAAGGTCACGAACAGGACGTCGTCCGCCAGCGAGGCGATCGAGGTATGGACATTGCCGTCGTAGAGCACCTTGTCGTAGATCTCGTCGGCGTAAACGATCAACTGGTGCTGACGGGCGATCTCGACGATTTCCCGGAGCAGTTCCACCGGATACAGTGCGCCGGTCGGGTTGTTGGGGTTGATAACGACGATGGCGCGGGTATTGGCGTTGATCTTGCCGCGAATATCGTTCAGATCGGGCTGCCAGCCGTTATTCTCGTCGCACAGGTAGTGATGGGCCGCGCCACCCGCCAGCGTCACCGCCGCGGTCCACAGCGGGTAATCGGGCGCCGGCACCAGCACCTCGTCGCCGTCGTTGAGGAGCGCCTGCATGGCCATCACGATCAGTTCCGACACCCCGTTGCCGATGTAGATGTCCTCCATCTGCACGTCGGGGATGCCCTTCTGCTGGGTGTAGTGCATGATCGCCTTGCGCGCCGCGAACAGCCCCTTGGAATCGGAATAGCCGGACGCATTGGGCAGATTGACGATCACGTCGTGGACGATCTCGTCGGGCGCCTCGAAACCGAACGATGCCGGGTTGCCGATGTTCAGCTTGATGATGCGGTGGCCTTCTTCCTCCATCTGCTTGGAGCGCGCCATCACCGGCCCGCGAATGTCGTAGCAAACGTTGTTGAGCTTGGTCGATTTAAGTATGGGTTGCACGTCTGGGGTTTCTTTCCTGTGTCGGCCGCGTTTCAAAGCAACCCGTCTTTCTTGAACATTTCTTTCAATCCACGCAACGCCTGGCGGGTGCGTGCCTCGTTTTCAATCAGCGAGAAGCGCACATGGTCGTCGCCGTAATCGCCGAAGCCGATGCCGGGACTGACCGCCACCTTGGCTTCGTTGAGCAACTTCTTGGAAAACTCCAGCGAACCCATCGCCCGGTAAGGTTCGGGGATTTGCGCCCACACGAACATGGTCGCCTTGGGGATTTCCACCATCCAGTTCAGGGCGTGGAGTCCCTTGCACAGGACGTCGCGGCGCTTGCGGTAGGTTTCGCAAATCTCCTGCACGCACTCCTGCGAGCCTTCCAGCGCCAGGATCGACGCGACCTGGATCGGGGTGAAAGTACCATAGTCGTGGTAGCTCTTCATGCGCGCCAAGGCCGCCACCAGCGTCTTGTTGCCGACCATGAAACCGACCCGCCAGCCCGGCATGTTGTAGCTTTTCGACAGGGTGAAGAATTCCACCGCCACGTCCTTGGCGCCCGGCACCTCCATGATCGACGGCGCCTTGTAGCCGTCGAAAACGATGTCCGCATAGGCGATGTCGTGCACCACGTAGATGCCGTGCTCCTTCGCCAGCGCCACGACCTTCTCGAAGAACTCCAGCTCCACGCACTGGGTGGTGGGATTGCTGGGGAAATTGAGGATCATCATCTTGGGCTTAGGGAACGAGTCCTTGATCGCCCGTTCGGCCTCCTCGAAAAAATCCGCCCCCGGCGTCATCGGGATGTGACGGATGTCCGCACCGGCGATCACCGGGCCGTAGATATGGATTGGGTAAGCAGGGTTCGGCACCAGCACGATGTCGCCGCGATCTAGGGTAGCGAGGGTGAGGTGGGCGATGCCTTCCTTCGAGCCGATGGTGACGATGGCCTCGGAATCGGGATCGAGATCGACGTCGAAACGCGCCTTGTACCAACTGCAAATCGCCCGGCGCAACCGCGGAATCCCCTTGGAAACCGAATAGCGATGCGCATCGCCGCGTTTCGCGGTTTCGATCATCTTGTCGACGATATGGGGAGGCGTTGCGCCGTCGGGATTGCCCATACCGAAATCGATGATGTCTTCCCCGCGCTTGCGCGCGGCGGCCTTCAACTCGCCGGTAATGTTGAAAACATAGGGCGGCAGGCGCTTGATGCGGGGGAAATCGTCCATTGGGAGGGGCTAAGGTAAAAAGCTATAATGTTACCCGACCCTCCCCCACGCCGCAAATGGAGCACCATGAAACTGCAACTCGCCGGAAGCGGCGTCCAAAATCTCTTCACCGCCTATGGCGCCGGCTACGTCGCGGTCAACCAGACCCGTCACACGGAAAGCCTGATCGTTCTCCCCAACCAGCCGGTGGAAACCTGGCCGCCACGCTGCCTGGAAGATCTCGGCACCGACCATTTTGAGGCAGTGCTGCGCCACTCGCCGGAAATTATTCTGCTCGGCACCGGCACAACACTGCGCTTCCCTTCCAACGAAATCCGCCGCGCCTTGGCAAACACCGGAATCGGCCTGGAAATCATGGACACCTTCGCAGCTTGCCGCACCTACAACATCCTCGCCGGCGAAGGGCGAAAAGTGGCGGCGGCACTGCTGATCCCGCAATAACGCCGCACCTCTGGAACTCAGGGAAATATCTCGCCAAATCGGCCAATCGCAGCGAATTCACCGACATCCTTTTCCGGCAGTTTGGTGTCCGGCTTATATATCGCCAGCAGGTGGGCGATCCCGTAGCCTTGCGCCGAGCGCAGCACCGGCAGGCTGTCGTCGATGAGCAAGGTATGGGCGGGGTCGAAGGTTTCGAGAGTTTGCAGCTTGTCCCAGAAAGCCGGGTTTTCCTTGGGCAGGCCGGTTTGGTGGGCGCTGATGACGGCGTCGAAATACCCATGCAAGCCGGTCTTTTCCATTTTAAGGGCGAGGCTCTTGTGATGGGCATTGGTCACCAGGACCGCGCGTTTACCGGCGTGGCGGAGTCGTTCGAGGAACTCGACAACATCGGGATGGATAGCGATGAGATGAGCGACTTCGGCTTTGAGAAAGGCGATATCCAGGTCCAGCTCGCGCGTCCAGTAGTCCACGCAATACCAGTCGATGGTGCCGGCCACCGCGGCGTAGCGCGAAGCCAGGCGGTCGCGGGCGGCATCGAGAGCAAGGCGGTGTTTTTCGGCGTAGCGCTGGGGAACGTGCTCCAGCCAGAAATGGTTGTCGAAGTGCAGGTCGAGCAGGGTGCCGTCCATATCCAGCAAAACAGTATGTATGGTTTCCCAGGCTATCATCGCCACACCTCGTTGCTCGGCGGGTTGCCCGCCATCAATTCGAACCAGAAGGTCGTGCCCTCCCCCACCACGCTTTCCACGCCGATACGTCCGCCCATCAGCTCGACCAGGCTCTTGGTCACGGCCAAACCGACGCCGGCCCCCTGGATTTCCGATTTATCCGCGTCCAGGCGGCTGAAAGGCTGAAACAGCCGGGGTATCTGATCTTCCGCGATGCCGATGCCGCAATCCGATACGGCGATTCGTATCATACCGCTGTCGGTGCGCTCGCTGGCCAGCGTCACCAAACCTTCGGCGCGGTTGTACTTGACGGCATTGGACATCAGGTTGAGCAGCACTTGCTTGACCCGCACGCGGTCGGCGCGTATCCACCACTGGCCGTCCTGGGCGGCGATGCGACTGTCGATCACGACGTTCCGCTGGTTGGCAAAAGGCATGATCATGTCGGCACATTCCTCCGCCATGGGACCAAACTCGACGCTTTCCAGGTTGATCGCCATGCGTCCCGATTCGATGCGCGCGAGATCGAGAATTTCATTGATCAAATCGAGAAGATGCCAGCCGGACTGGAGAATATGGCCGGCACTTTCCCGTTGAGCGGGATTCAGGTCGCCGTCGACCCCGCTTTCCAGCAACTGGGTAAAACCGATGATGGCGTTGAGCGGGGTACGCAACTCGTGGCTCATCCGCGACAGGAAATCGGATTTGGCACGGCTGGCGGCTTCCGCCTGGTCCCTGGCATGGATCAGTTCTTCCTCGTTGCGTTTTCGTTCGGTAATGTCGGTGCGGATCGCCACGTATTGGTAAGGATTCCCCCGGGAATCCATGAACGGCACAATGGAGGTATCTACCCAGTAAAAGCTCCCGTCGCGGCGGCGATTGCGGATTTCGCCCTGCCACACCTTGCCCTGGGCGATAGTGGAAAGCATCGCTTGGAAAAAATCGTGGGAATGGTATCCCGAGTTGAGGATGCGGTGATTTTGCCCCAACAGTTCCTCACGGGAATACTGGCTGATTTCACAAAACTTGTCGTTGACGTAAGTGATGGTGCCGTAGCGATCGGTGATGGCGACGATGGAATGCTGGTCGAGGGCGAATTTCTGGGTTTCCAGTTCGACGGTGGCGCGCATGAGTTGGAGCGCCTGCTCGTTGCTCGCCTGGACTTCCCGCTGCAGTTGCCGGTTGACCAGCGACAACTCGCTGGTGCGCTCGACGACCCGTGCTTCAAGTTTTTCGTTGAGATCGTAGAGGTCGTTGAAACTACGTGATAGGGTGCCCGCCATTTCGCGGAAATTGAGCACCAGGTTTTCCATTTCCGCCACTGGGACGTCAGGCAGGCGCAACTCCTGTTCGGTAATGAGCTTGACCCGCAGATTGTCGGTTTCCTCTGCCAATTGGGTAAGCGGCACGACGATCAAACGGCTCAAATAGCCCCCCAGAAAGAACGCCAGCAGGGTCAAACCGCTGAGTATCAGGAAATTGCGCAAGACCCCCTCGGAGATTTGCTGCTGGAAATACGATATCGAAATCTCCGCCACCAGCTTGCCCTTAATTTCGCCACCGACCGGCGACTCCATCACGTAGCGCATGTTCTTCCAGCGCAAACCGGCGATTTGGCCTTCCATGCGCGGCTGCCAACGGAATACCTGATTTCCCACCTGGCTGATCTCGCCGTCGTGGCGAGGATCGTAAATCGCCCCGGGTTTGATCTCCAAGCGGGTACTGGCTTCCACCATCCCCGCTTCGCTGAGGAGGGTGATATCGATACGGTGCGCTTCGTACATGCTGTCGTATTCGTAGCGCTCGACCTGGGCGCGCCGCTCCTCCGGCGTGGAACGCGCCAGCTTGCTTGCCATGTCGCGGCTGAGCACGTTCAACTCGTTCTGAATGGCTTGCTCGACCAGTGCCGTCTGGTGATGCCCGTCGAGGACGATGATCAGCAGCGATGGCAACATCACCGCGGCAAGCAACAGGTTGAACAGCAACTGGCGCAAGGTGATGGTCGGCTGACGCTCCCCCGGTTGGCAACGCCACCAACGCAACAGCAACATCACTTGAACCACCAGCACCGCGACCAAGGCGTTGAATACGCCATTGATCCCGGCACGCAGCATCTGAATCAAGGTCATCGCCGAGCCGTTGTCCAACTGGAAATACTGGTACAGGCCGGTCGCCGGCATCCCCACCAGCAACCAGTAGAACCCGACCAACACTACCAGGTTATCGCGCGTTCTTCGGTAGAAAATCGCCACCGCCAGCGCCTCGCCGAACTGCACCAGCATCACATAAGGCAGCCCCTGGAGATAAGCGCCGATGGCATAAGCCAGGACGGCCACCATCAGACCCCATGCCGATGAATAGCAAGAGAACACCATCAACACCACGACACTGCCAAACATCGCCCACACCCCCCAAAACAATTCCAGATGGGCATAGTCCCCCAGCAACGCGCCAGCGCCGTACAGGGCAATCAGCAGAAATGCTTCGGGAAAGGAAAAACGCAAGGGGAAAGACATCGAAATGACAGACAAGATGTTATGGCTTGTTTGTCATCATACTATGGTAGTATTTGTGGCACTCAAGAAAAATGTTGATTTAGCGATGAACACGATGTTTCAAGCCTTACAACGCCAGACGGGAAGCGCTGGGGAATAAGGCGCGGAATCTCCCCGCATACGGATTTTCAATATAGTTAACTCCGTTATAATGGCAGCCTCAACCTGTTAATACGCCGACAATTTTTAGAAAATAAAAAGACGTTCTACCCATATTTTATGAAACGTTCCGCCAATTACTATTTTCTGATATCGATGTTGCTGGGCGGCGTCATCGGCTTGCTAGGCGTAGGGGTCGAATGGTACCTCGGCGAATTGGATCAACTCTTGAAGTTTCCCGGCAAGAGCCTGCATTTCATTCTATTCGGCGCCGTTTACTTTGGATGGGCGAGCCTATTCTTTTTCGCCTTGCGCAAACTGGAAGCCTCTGAAGGCGCGCAATGGAAATCCATCGACACGGACATCAACCAACTCACCACCCAGACTCACTCCCTGTTTACCGAACTTTCCGCCGAATTCAGCAGCCAGATGGCGATCATCGATGGTGAAGTGCGTCAATTGCAGAGCCTGCTCCAGGACGCCATCGACAAGCTGATCAGCAGCTTCACCAACATGGATGCCAACACCCAGAAACAGCAGCAGCTGGCATTAAGCCTTGCCGATAAGTCAACGGAAGGCGCCGGCGCCCAGGAAAGGGGCTTCGAGCAATTCGTCCATGAAACCTCCGAAACCCTGTCGTTGTTCGTCGAAACCACGGTCGAAACCAGTAAGGTCGGGATGGGGTTGGTTGACATGATGGACAGCATTGTCAGCGAAGTGGACCACATTCTCGGCATCCTCGGTGAAATGGACGCCATTTCCAAGCAAACCAACCTGCTTGCCCTCAATGCCGCCATCGAGGCAGCGCGCGCCGGCGAATCGGGGCGCGGCTTCGCGGTGGTGGCGGACGAGGTGCGCGGCCTGTCGAAACGCTCTGACCACTTCAGCAGCCAGATTCGCACCCACATGGAACTGGTACACAGTTCGGTGCAAAAGGCCGAGGTCGCGATCAACACCATGGCATCGCGCGACATGAATTTCGCCCTGCAATCGCAGAACCGCCTCCAGGAAACCATGGGGGAAATCAAGGACATCAACGACCGCATGATCGGCATCGTCGATTCGATGTCCGGCATTTCCAGGGAAGTCGGCGAGGACGTGCGGGTTGCCGTCACCTCCCTGCAATTTCAGGACATGGCCACGCAACTGGTGGGGCACATCAATTCCCGTATCGGCAACCTGCACACGATGATCTCGAAAATCGCCGAGATCCCGATGACCGACCTGGCCAGCGACACCGACGCGCGAGCCGAATCCATGCTGCGCCTGCAACGCTTTCATCAAGCTATCGGCCAAGCCGTCGAACTGATCGAACAAGCCAAGCACAATCCGGTTGCCCAGGAACACATGGATTCCGGCGACATCGAATTATTTTGAATAGCCAGATATAGATAACTCAGGAGGTTTCTCACAATGGCAAAATCCATACTGGCGGTCGACGACTCCGCCTCGATTCGTCAAATGGTTTCTTTCACCCTCAAGGGGGGCGGCTATGAAGTCACCGAAGCCATCGATGGTCAAGACGGACTCAACAAGGCCAAGACCAAATCGTTCAACCTGGTACTGACCGACCAAAACATGCCCAACATGGACGGGTTGACACTCATCAAGAATCTACGTGCCTTGCCGCAATACCGCACGGTGCCGATCCTGATGCTCACCACCGAGTCCGGGGAAGCCATGAAGTCCCAAGGCAAGGCCGCTGGCGCAACAGGCTGGCTGGTCAAACCTTTCGACCCGCAAAAACTGCTGGAAGTAGTCAAAAAAGTTATCGGTTAAGCTAGCCGGGCGGTTTGCGATCGCTCCGAACCGCCCCCTTGCACTTGGCACAATAAGCCGTTTTATTGTACCCAACGACTCCCTACACAAGGAACTGCCATGACTATCGACATGAGCCAGTTTTTTCAGGTGTTCTTCGACGAAACTGCGGAACACCTGAACGAAATGGAGCAACAGCTCCTCAATCTCGACGTTGACGCACCCAACCCGGACGACCTCAATGCCATTTTCCGGGCCGCCCATTCGATCAAGGGGGGCAGCGGCACCTTCGGTTTCACCGACATGACCGGTGTGACGCACATTCTGGAAACGCTGCTCGACCGCATTCGCAAAGGCGAACTGGCGATCCGCCCGGAAATGATCGACGCCTTCCTGGAAGCGCGCGACGTTCTGGGCGTCCAATTGTCTGGACACCAGAACAACACCGAAGTAGATGAACAGGCCGCCAAGGACATTTGCGAGAAACTTGGGCAACTCACCAAGGATGTCGACACCTCCGCACCTGTCGCCGCCGAATTGACAGCACCGCAGCCCGCTGTAGCCCCCACACCGGCAACCCGGCAGACATTTCATATCGAATTCACCCCATCGGCGAGTGCTCTGGAACAAGGACTCAAGCTCGACGGATTATTCGACGACCTGCGTGCCAAGGGAGACTTCGAGGTCAGCGAATGCCTGGCCACGGATGACTCTCCGCACTGCTGGAAAATGACGCTGACCACCGAGGCGGACGAAGCCGCGCTCATGGAAATTTTCGATTTCTTCGCCGAACCGGATCAACTCAAGATTTCCCGCGAAGCGGCGGCACCGGCGGCAGACGAAGACCCCGGCTACGGTTTTTTTGGCGAACTGCCGAAGACACAGGAACAAGTTGAGGAAGAGCAAGGCTTCGGCTTTTTTACCGACCTGCCGGAAACCCAGGAACAAACCGAGCAGAAACAGGGCTATGGTTTCTTCCAGGAAATCAAGCCACCGGCCGCCGAAAACGCCGAGTCCAAACCGGAACCCGTCGTCGCGGCGGAAGCACCGCCCACCCCGGAAAACCATCCGACCCGCCGCGCCACCGACCGCGCCGCACCGGCCGGTGCCCAGGGGGATGCATCGATCCGCGTCAGCGTGGAAAAAGTCGATCAGCTCATCAATCTGGTGGGCGAACTGGTCATCACCCAGGCCATGCTGGCGCAGACCGCCACCAAGGTCGATCCGGTGCTCTACGAGAGCCTGCTGAACGGCATGGCAACCCTCGAACGCAACACACGCGACTTGCAGGAAAGCGTGATGTCGATTCGTATGATGCCGATCGGCTTCGTGTTCAGCCGCTTCCCTCGCGTCGTTCGCGACCTCGCCAACAAACTCGGCAAGAAAGTCGAATTGATCTCGGTTGGCGAGGGGACCGAACTGGACAAGAGCCTGATCGAAAAGCTCGCCGACCCGCTCACCCATCTGGTGCGCAACAGTCTCGATCATGGCATCGAAATGCCGGAAAAACGCGAGGCCGCCGGCAAGCCGGCGAAAGGCACCATCACCCTGCGCGCCTCGCACCAGGGGGGCAACATCATGATCGAGGTGATCGACGACGGCGCCGGGCTGAACCGTGAGAAAATTCTCGCCAAGGCCCGCGAGAAGGGGATTCCGGTCAACGACGGGATGTCCGACGCGGATGTGTTCGGCCTGATCTTCGCTCCCGGTTTTTCCACTGCCGAAGTGGTCACCGACGTATCCGGGCGCGGCGTCGGCATGGATGTGGTGAAACGCAACATCGCCGAAATGGGCGGCCAGGTTGAAATCGATTCGTCGCTCGGCCACGGCACCCGCATCATCATCCGCCTGCCGCTGACCCTGGCGATCCTCGACGGCATGTCGATTGCCGTGGGCGGCGAAATCTTCATCATGCCGCTGACCTACATCGCCGAATCCCTGCAACCCGCCGCGGAGGACATCAAGACGGTGTCCGGCACCGGCCAGGTGGTGCATGTGCGCGGCGAATACATCCCGCTGATCGCACTCTACAAGATTTTCGGCATGACGCCGAAAATCACCGATCCGAGCAAGGGCATCGTCGTCCTGCTCGAAGCGGAAGGCCGCAAAGCCGCGATGTTCGTCGATGAACTGGTCGGTCAGCACCAAGTCGTCATCAAAAGCCTGGAAACCAATTACCGCAAGGTACCCGGGGTTTCCGGCGCGACTATCATGGGTGACGGACGGGTTGCACTGATTCTGGACGTCGGCACCCTGGTGAGGTTAAGCCAAAGCTGACGGCAGGCGCCAAGAGTCAGGCTAGTCTGCGAGACTGGGGAGGAGCATACGCCCCCAGTACAAAACAATGACAACGTCGCTGGGGTTGCACACGCCATCAGGACCACGCAACTAGCCTCTAGCCGAAAACAACAAGGAGGGAAACCATGCGTACCAACCTGCCCGTCAGCAACATTGAACGCGAGCTCGCGGAGGGTGCGTTCATCGTATCCAAAACCGATCTCAAAGGCCAGATCGCCTACATCAATCAGGAATTCCTCGACGTCAGTGGTTTCACCGAAAAGGAACTGCTAGGGCAACCGCACAACCTGGTGCGCCACCCGGACATGCCGCCGCAAGCCTTCGAGGATCTTTGGGCCACCCTAAAACAAGGCAAACCGTGGACCGGCATGGTCAAGAACCGCTGCAAGGACGGTGCGTTCTATTGGGTAGTTGCAAATGCTACCCCCCTCTTCGAGAACGGCAATGCGACCGGCTACATGTCGGTGCGCACCAAGCCGACCCGCACCCAGATCGACGCGACCGAACACCTTTACCGGGACATGCGCGAGGGCAATAGCGCGATGCGCATCCACGAGGGAAACCTGGTCAAACCAGGCCTGTTCCAAAGCATCGGAAAAACCATCAACGATTTGGGAATCCGGGCACGGCTGGTCATCCTGACCGCCTTTCTCTCGCTGCTGCTGATCGGCGTCGGCTGGTATTCCCTGAATGGAATGACCGAGCTTCAGCAAAATATGGAAGCTTGCAACGTCTCCGCCGGCACTTTAGTACGTGCCGTGGATAGCGCGCGGATGGCGCAAGTCCGCTTCAAGATTCAAATCCAGGAGTGGAAAAACACCTTGCTGCGCGGCAACGACCCTGCTGCCTTTGAGAAATACGCTAAAGCCTTTAACCACGAAGGGACGTTGGTCGCGCGTCACCTGGAAGAAGTCAAGGTGCTGATGGGAAAAATGAATATCCCTTCCGCCGGCGTCGACGAGGCACTTAAAGCACACGCCGGACTAATGACCAATTACCGGCAGGCGCTCGCTTCCTACGACACCACGAAAAAGGAAAGTGCCAGCATCGTCGACAAACAGGTCAAGGGCATGGATCGCGCGCCGACCGAACTGATCGACGGCATCGTGAAAGCCATTCAGGAACACGCCGCAGCCGGCCTCGCCGACAATGAAAAACGTTCCGCCGCGGAATACCAACGGCAACGCACGATCACCATCGCGGCCATCGCGCTGGCCTTGGTATTCGGCACCTTCCTGGCACTCATGATCGTACGCAGCATCCTCCGCCCCATGCAGCTTGCCTGCGAGCAGTTGAGGCATCTCTCGCAGGGGGATTTCAGCCATAAAATCGAAATCGAGCAGGACAACGAAATCGGACGTCTTTTGGAGGGCATGAAATCCATGCAAATCCGCACCGGTTTCGACTTGGCCGATTCCCGGCGTACCGCCAACGAGATGACCCGCATCCGCACCGCCCTGGATTTTGCCACCACCAACATCATGATCGCCGACCGCGACGGGCACATCATCTACCTCAACAAACCGGTTCAGGCAATGATGAAAAACGCCGAAGCCGACATCCGCAAGGAATTGCCCAATTTCGACGCCGACGCCTTGCAAGGCGCCAGCATCGACACTTTTCACAAAAATCCGGCGCATCAACGCGACCTGCTCGCCAGCCTGACCACCACCTATAAAACCACCACCAAGATCGGCGGTAGGACTTTCCAACTCGCCGCCAATCCGGTGTTCAGCGCCAGCGGCGAACGTCTTGGTGCTTCCGTGGAATGGATCGACGCCACTATCGAGGTCCGCGTCGAGGAGGAAATCAATACCCTGATCAGTGCCGCCCGCAACGGCGACCTCCAGCATCGGCTCAGACTGGAAGACAAGGAAGGCTTCATCAAGCAACTGAGCGGCAACATCAACCAATTGCTTGAGACCGTTGCCGAGGCGACCGAGGACATCGCACGGGTAATGACCGCCATTGCCAAGGGCGATCTTACGCAAAACATCGCTCGTGACTACCAGGGCACCTTCGGCGAACTCAAGAATGACACCAACCTGACCGTCGACAGCCTGAAGAGCTTGATCTTGCACATCCGCGAATCGGTTGACTCGATCAATACCGCCTCCCAGGAAATTGCACAGGGCAACTCCGACTTGTCGCAGCGCACCGAGGAACAGGCCTCCAGCCTGGAGGAAACCGCGTCCAGCATGGAAGAGCTCACCGCCACAGTGAAGCAGAACGCCGAGAATGCCAAGCAGGCCAACCAGCTCGCCATCGGTGCCAGCAACGTAGCCGGCAAAGGCGGTTCCGTGGTGTCCCAAGTAGTCGGCACCATGAGTTCAATCAACGAATCGTCGCGCAAGATCGTCGACATTATTTCGGTAATCGACGGCATCGCCTTCCAGACCAACATTCTCGCCTTGAACGCAGCCGTCGAAGCCGCCCGTGCCGGCGAACAGGGACGCGGTTTCGCGGTGGTGGCCGCCGAAGTGCGCAACCTCGCCCAGCGCTCCGCCGCTGCCGCCAAGGAGATCAAGACCCTGATCGGCGACTCGGTGGACAAGGTGGAGAACGGCACCAAGCTGGTGGCTGAAGCCGGACGCACCATGGAAGAGATCGTCACCAGCATCAAGCACGTCACCGACATCATGACGGAAATCTCCGCCGCGTCGGTGGAACAAAGCTCGGGGATCGAACAGGTCAACCGGGCCATCACCCAAATGGATGAGGTCACCCAGCAGAACGCCGCGCTGGTGGAAGAAGCCGCCGCCGCTGCCGAATCGCTCCAGGAACAGGCCCACAGCCTGGCCGAATTTGCCGCGGTATTCAAGATCGACAGCGGCAACCTGCCGGCCACACGCAGCAAAAACTCGGTCGACTTCAGCGCCGCACGCGCCAAACACTTGCAATGGCGCACCCGTATCCGCGACTTTCTCGACGGCAAGGAAGCCATGGACGCCAGCAAGGCGGTTTCGCACCGCGACTGCGATCTCGGCAAATGGCTATATTCGGGAGGTTTGAAGAAATACGGCCACTTGCCTGAAATGCAGGAAATGGAAACCCTCCACGAGCAACTGCATAGCGTCATCCGCGACATCGTGCAACTCAAGAACAGCGGCAAGCAAAGCGAAGCGGAACGCCAATTCACCAAGATCGGCGACTACTCTCAACAAGTCATCGACCTGCTCAATCGCATCGAGCAGCAAGCGGTTTAACGACGATCGCCAAACTTTTTAAATATGCTCCAATACAAGTAATCGATATACACCCTCACAGATACGATTAGGCATAACTACCCCACAAAGACATCATGAAAAATAACTCGCCCGTCACCCAAATTGAACAGGAAGTTGGTGAAAACATCACGATCGTCACCAAGACCGACCTGAAAGGCATCATCACCTACGCCAATCAGGAATTCATCGACATCAGCGGCTTCAGCGCGGCGGAACTGCTCGGCCAGCCGCACAACATGGTGCGCCACCCGGACATGCCCGCAGCCGCCTTCGAAGACCTGTGGGCCACGGTGAAAGGCGGTTACGGCTGGGAGGGCATCGTCAAAAACCGCTGCAAAAACGGCGACCATTATTGGGTTCACGCCCACGTCACGCCGATTCACGAAGGGCACCAGGTCACTGGCTACACTTCGGTGCGCCGCCGTGCCACCCGTCACGAAATTGAACGCGCCGAAAAACTCTATCAATCGATGAATCAGGGTAAACACGTCGATCTGCACGAAGGCGATCGTTCCTTGCTTTCCAAGGTACCGATGCGCTACCGCTTGCTGATGCTGCTGCTGTTTCCGATCCTCGGCCTGTTGTATTTCTCGGTCAGCAATGTCCTCGACAAATCACGCAACCTCCGCGAAATCGGCGAGATGCAGACCATTACCGCCCTGGCGGTCAAATCCAGCGCGGTGATACACGAAGCCCAGAAGGAACGCGGCATGTCGGCAGGCTACCTGTCATCGCAAGGCGCCAAATTCGCGGCGGAACTCCCCGCCCAGCGCAGCGAAACCGACAAACGCATCGCCCAACTCCGCGAATCCCTGGCAGCAATCGACCAGTCCAAGCTCGACGATGAGTTCCGCAAAGCCCTGAACCAGTCTCTCGACCAGTTCAAGGCGCTGAGCGACTCGCGTAGCGCCATCACCACCCTTAAACTGACGCCCAAGGACTCCTTCAACTTCTACACCGGGTTGATCGGAGCCTGGCTGGACGTGATTTCCTTCAGCGCCAAAGCCAGCACCAACGACAAGCTGGCGCGAGCCACCAGCGCCTACCTGCTGTTCCTCAACGGCAAGGAAATGGCCGGTCGCGAGCGGGCCACCGCCAACGCTGCCTTTTCCGCCGACAAGTTCGATTGGGAGAGCTTCCAGCGTTTCGTCGCGCTGATCGCCAATCAGAAAACCTATTTCGATTTGTTCAAGACCTATTCAGACCAGGAAGGCATCGCCGCTTTCCAGAGCAAGCTGCCCCGCGAGGTTGTCGAGGAAGTCGAAAAATACCGCAAGATCGCCCTGGAAAAGGCTATCAGCGGCGGCTTCGGGGTCGATCCGGCAGTCTGGTTCAAGGCCATCACCCTGAAAATCGACGCCATGAAGGCAGTGGAAAACGCCCTTTCCGATAACCTCAACACCCTGGCCAATCGCCTGGAACAGGACGCCCGCCGCCTGTGGTGGACCTACACGCTGCTCTCCGCCGGTGCCCTGCTGGCCACGCTGTTGTTTGGCATGTGGATCATCCGCGTGCTGCTGCGCGAATTGGGCGGAGAACCCGACTATGCCCGCCAGGTCGCGCGGGAAATCGCCGCCGGCAATCTCGACATGGAAATCGCCACCCGCGACGGAGATTCCGTCAGTCTGTTGGTCGCCATGAAAAACATGCGCGACACCCTGGTTTACATGCTCCGCGAAAGCCAGAAGATTACCGAGGAAGCCTTGCGTATTCGCGCCGCACTGGACAATGCCACGGCCAACGTCACCATCGCCGACCCGGACGGCAAGATCATCTATCTCAACAAGGCTGTCCAGCGGATGTTTCGTGAAAATCAGGAAGCCATACGCACCGCCCTCCCCCACTTCGATGCCGACAAGGTGCTGGGTTCGAGTTTCGACGGTTACCACAAGAACCCCGCCCACCAGCGGGAAATGCTCGCCAACCTCACCGACATTTATAAGACCGTGGCGCGCATCGGCGGGCGTACCCTCAATCTCGCCGCCATCCCGGTTACCAACCAGAAAGGCCAACGCATCGGCACCGCAGTGGAATGGGTGGATGCCACCCGTGAACTCAAAATCCAGGGTGAAGTGCAGGAAATCGTGGCGGCGGCCCTGCGGGGCGACTTCACCCAGCGCCTCGACCTTTCCGACAAGGAAGGCTTTATGCGTGAGCTATCATCCGGCATCAACCAGCTGGTGGCAACCAGCGAAGTCGGCCTGGGTGAAGTTCTGCGCGTCCTGGAAGCGCTCGCCAAGGGCGACCTCACCGAAACCATCACCAACGACTACCAGGGAACCTTCGGCCAACTCAAGGACTACAGCAACACCACGGTGGAAAACCTGAAAAAACTGGTCGGCGAAATCAAGGAAACGGTGGATCACATCAGCACCGCATCCAGCGAAATCGCCCACGGCAACTCCGACCTGTCGCAACGCACCGAAGAGCAAGCCTCCAGCCTGGAAGAAACCGCCTCCAGCATGGAAGAACTGACCAGCACCGTGAAACAGAATGCCGAAAACGCCAAGCAAGCCAATCAACTCGCCATCGGCGCATCCACCGTAGCCGGCAAGGGTGGCGCGGTGGTCGGTGAAGTAGTCGGCACCATGGCCTCGATCAACGAATCGTCGCGCAAGATCGTCGACATCATTTCGGTGATCGACGGCATCGCCTTCCAGACCAACATTCTTGCCCTGAATGCCGCCGTCGAAGCCGCCCGTGCCGGCGAACAGGGGCGCGGTTTCGCGGTGGTGGCTGCCGAAGTGCGCAACCTCGCCCAACGTTCCGCCGCTGCCGCCA